>JASHSB010000080.1 GCA_030036945.1 Methylovirgula sp.
TATCTGCCCGACAACGCGATCGTCTTCGCCGACGAGTCGCATGTGACCGTGCCGCAGATCGGCGGCATGTATCGCGGCGACTTCCGCCGCAAGGCGACGCTGGCCGAATATGGCTTCCGGCTGCCGTCCTGCATGGACAACCGGCCGCTGCGCTTCGAGGAATGGGATGCGATGCGGCCGCAGTCGATCTATGTTTCGGCAACGCCCGGCAAATGGGAGATGGAGCGCACCGGCGGCGTGTTCGTTGAGCAGGTGATCCGCCCGACCGGGCTCATCGATCCGGCGGTGGAGATCCGTCCGGCCCGCGCCCAGGTGGACGATCTGCTCGGCGAAGTTCGCGAGGTGGCCCGCGCCGGCTATCGCTCGCTCGTCACCGTGCTCACCAAGCGCATGGCCGAGGATCTGACCGAATATCTGCACGAGCATGGCGTGCGGGTGCGCTACATGCATTCCGATATCGACACGCTGGAGCGGATCGAAATCATCCGCGATTTGCGGCTCGGCGCCTTCGACGTGCTGGTCGGCATCAATTTGCTGCGCGAAGGCTTGGACATTCCCGAATGCGGGCTCGTCGCCATTCTCGATGCCGATAAGGAAGGATTTCTGCGCAGCGAGACTTCGCTCGTGCAGACGATCGGCCGCGCCTCGCGCAACGTCGACGGGCGCGTCATCCTCTACGCCGATCAAGAGACCGGCTCGATGCGGCGCGCCATCGCCGAGACCAACCGGCGGCGCGACAAGCAGCAGGCATTCAACCGCGACAACGGCATCACGCCGGCTTCGATCAAGCGCGGCATTCAGGACATCCTCGGTTCGGTCTACGAGCGCGACCATGTGACGGTCGATGCCGGAATGGCGGCGGCCGGCAATATGATCGGGCATAATTTCCAGACGACGATCGCCGATCTCGAAAAGCAGATGCGCGATGCCGCCGCCGATCTCGATTTCGAGACGGCTGCGCGGCTGCGCGACGAGATCCGAAGGCTGAACGGCGTCGATCTGGCGATCGGCCACGATCCGCAGGCGAGCCAAAGCGAGGTCGAGAGCGAGGCGGGCGCCTACGCCGGTCCGCGCACCGGCAATGTGCCGGCGCATCGGCCGCATAAGCCGACCGACGCGGAGATGGGCCCGCACAATTTTGGCGGCGGCGAAGCCAAGCCGCGCTCGACCGGTGGCAAAGGCGGGACAAGGGCGTGGAAGGAAAGGCGGAGGTAAGCACGTCGTTGCGAGGAGCCAACGGGTCCGGCCTTTGGTCGGCCCGATGATAGGTTGCGCAACGAAGCAATCCAGAAATGCGCCTGCCGACTGGATGGCTTCGCTTCGCTCGCAATGATGGTTTTTGCCGGCGGCCGGACAAAAGCCCAAAGAAGGCCGTTACGCTACGCCTCGTAATTCGGATCCTCGGCGTCGTGGGCGTGGCCGATGGCGTCCCTGAGGCGCGGATCGAGCAAATGCCGGTTAACGATTACCTTGCCCAGATGCACCGCCCGGACCGCCTCGAAGGGAATTGCAAAATCTCCGGCGTTTTCGATGTAGACGACGAGTTCGCGGCGGCCGAAGGGCGCGACTTCGCGCACCGCGCCGAACGGCGGTTCACCGTCGGCGAGGAAGATCTCGAACCCCTCCTTGATGTCGTCAACCTGCATTTTACGTCTCCGGCGTCCGATTCCTTCTCCCTCCGCGAGAGGATTCACTCCACCTTCCATTTGATCGAGCAGCCGATCGAAGGAATTTGCTCGGCCGGCGCCTGCCCGGTCTTGGCGATTGCCCGCATCGCCTCAACAAGCTCGCGGCGCGCGCCGGCGGGCGGCGGGCCGGTGCGGCCTTCGTCGAGCCGACCGCGGTACTTGAGCCTGCGGTTCTTGTCGAAGCCGAAGAAATCCGGCGTGCAGACCGCATCATAGGCGCGCGCCGTCTTCTGGCTCTCGTCGTGCAGATAGGGGAACGGGAATTGATGCTTCGCCGCGAACTTCTTCATGTTGGGAAACGAATCGTCGGAATAGGTGTTCGCGTCGTTGGCGCAGATCGCCGCGAACCCGATGCCTTCGGCGAGCAGCGTCCGCGCATCGGCGACGAGCCGGGCGATCACCGCGAGCACATAAGGGCAATGATTGCAGATGAAGACGATCACCGTGCCGTTCTTGCCGGCCACGTCGGCGAACGAATAGGTCTTGCCGTTGGTCGCCGGGAGCCGGAAATCGACGGCCGGAATGTCGAGCGTGATCGAAGTGACCGTCGCCGCCATAAAAGCCTCCGCGTGTCTGCATGAGTATAACGCTCGGCGCGGCCGCCGTCAGCGCCGCGGCGGCGTCAAAAGTTGCGTGCACAACACGGCTGACGGCGAGGGTTGCGCGCAAAAAAGCCCTATGTTAGTCACGCTCGCCCTGCGTGGTGGCGGGTTTCTCGCGCCATTCCGGTCTCTTTCAAGCCTGCGCTTTCCATTGCCGCAAGCCGGGCCTCTACCCATGTTTTCAAAGGCTTAAGTCTTGGCGCAAGACCAGGCGATCGTATCGGGAATGGCCGGGCGCTACGCGCAGGCGCTGTATGAACTTGCCGCGGACGAGGGGCTTACCGACAAGGTCGCCGAAGACCTCGCCAAGTTCGCGGCGCTCGTCGCCGAAAGCGAGGACTTGCAACGTTTCGTCAGAAGCCCGCTGCATTCCGCCGAAGAGCAGTTGAACGCGCTCAATGCCGTACTGACGCGCGCCGGCGTTTCCGGCGTCTCCGCCAATTTCCTCAAACTCGTCGCCCAAAAGCGCCGCCTCTACGCCGTCGCCGAGATGATCGACGATTTTCACAAGCTCGACGATTTCGCCAAGGGCCGCGTCCGCGCCGACGTCACCGTCGCCGAGCCGCTCAACGACCGGTATGTCGCGGCCTTGAAAGCGGCGCTCGCCGAATTGACCGGCGGCAAGTCGGTCGAGGTAACCACCAAGGTCGAGCCTTCGATCATCGGCGGCTTCATCGTGCGGTTGGGCTCCCGCATGGTTGACGCCTCCCTGAAGAACAAGCTCAATCTACTTCGCGCCCGTATGAAAGAGGTCGGCTGATGGATATCCGCGCCGCCGAGATTTCGGCGATCCTCAAGAAAGAAATCGCCAACTTCGGCAACGAAGCCGAATTGACCGAAGTCGGACAGGTGCTTTCGGTCGGCGACGGCATCGCCCGCGTCTACGGCCTCGACAACGTGCAGGCCGGCGAAATGGTCGCCTTCGAAAGCGGCGTGCGCGGCATGGCGCTCAACCTCGAGACCGACAATGTCGGCATCGTGATCTTCGGCAGCGACCGCGAGATCGAGGAAGGCCAGACGGTCAAGCGCACCGGCGCGATCGTCGACGTGCCGGTCGGCAAGGAACTGCTCGGCCGCGTCGTCGATGCGCTCGGCAATCCGATCGACGGCAAGGGCCCGGTCAACGCGATGCGCCGCGCCCGCGTCGACGTGAAGGCGCCGGGCATCATTCCGCGCAAATCCGTGCACGAGCCGATGGCCACCGGACTCAAGGCGATCGACGCGCTGATCCCGATCGGGCGCGGCCAGCGCGAACTGATCATCGGCGACCGGCAGACCGGCAAGACCGCGATCGCGCTCGACACGATCCTCAACCAGAAGTCCCTCAACCAGAGCACCGACGAAAAGATCAAGCTCTATTGCGTCTATGTCGCGGTGGGGCAGAAGCGTTCGACGGTGGCGCAATTCGTGAAGGTGCTTGAGGAACATGGCGCGCTCGATTATTCGATCGTCGTCGCGGCGACCGCTTCGGATCCGGCGCCGATGCAATTCCTCGCGCCGTTCGCCGGCTGCGCGATGGGCGAATATTTCCGCGACGACGGCATGCATGGTCTGATGGTCTATGACGACCTCTCGAAACAGGCCGTCTCATACCGGCAGATGTCGCTGCTGCTGCGCCGCCCGCCGGGGCGCGAAGCCTATCCGGGCGACGTCTTCTATCTGCATTCGCGCCTGCTCGAACGCGCCGCCAAGCTCAACGACGAGCATGGCGGTGGC
Organism: Methylovirgula sp.; assembly: GCA_030036945.1. Lineage (GTDB taxonomy): Bacteria > Pseudomonadota > Alphaproteobacteria > Rhizobiales > Beijerinckiaceae > Methylovirgula. Next base: position 4,007 of record JASHSB010000080.1, read on the forward strand.
TCGCTGACCGCGCTGCCAGTGATCGAGACGCAGGCCAACGACGTCTCAGCCTATATCCCGACCAACGTGATCTCGATTACCGACGGCCAGATCTTTCTCGAAACCGATCTGTTCTACCAAGGCATCCGGCCCGCCGTGAACGTCGGCCTGTCGGTGTCGCGCGTCGGCTCCTCGGCGCAGACCAAAGCGATGAAGAAAGTCGCCGGCCGCATCAAGGGCGAGCTCGCTCAATATCGCGAGATGGCCGCCTTCGCGCAGTTCGGCTCCGATCTCGACGCGACGACGCAACGCCTCCTGGCACGCGGTGCGCGGCTGACCGAACTTCTCAAGCAGCCGCAATTCTCGCCGCTCAAAATGGAAGAGCAGGTGTGCGTGATCTGGGCCGGTACCAACGGCTATCTCGATCCGCTGCCGGTCGAGCGCATCAAGCCGTTCGAGGACGGGCTGCTCGCCTTGTTGCGCGCCAGCCATACCGATCTCTTGGAGACGATCCGCGCGTCGCGGGATCTGTCCGAGGGTTCCGCCGCGAGCCTGAAGGCGATCGTCGAGACTTACGCCAAATCCTTCGCCTGAGAATGAGAGTCGAAAGCCCGTGCCGTCTCTGAAAGATCTGCGCAACCGGATCGCCTCCGTCAAGGCGACGCAGAAGATCACCAAGGCGATGCAGATGGTCGCCGCCTCCAAGCTGCGCCGCGCGCAAGCCGCGGCCGAGGCGGCGCGCCCTTACGCCGAGCGGATGGAAAGGGTCATTGCCAACGTTGCCGGCGGGCTGGGAGCCGGCGCGCCGGCACCGGCGCTGTTGCGCGGCACCGGCGGCGACGGCACGCACCTGCTAGTTGTCTGCACGGCAGAGCGCGGCCTTTGCGGCGCGTTCAATTCCTCCATCGCCCGGCTGGCGCGCGACAAAGCGACGGCGCTGATGGCCGAGGGCAAGACGGTTAAATTCCTCTGTGTCGGCAAGAAGGGCTACGATCTGTTGAAGCGCCAGTTCGGGAGCCAGATTCTCGAGCTGATCGAGTTGCGCGGCGTCCGCCAACTCGGCTTCGAACACGCCGATTCCATCGGGCGCAAGATCGCCGAGCTTTTCGACAAAAGCGAATTCTCAGTCTGCACCTTGTTTTTCTCGCGCTTCCGCTCGGTGATTACGCAAATTCCGACGGCGCAGCAGATCGTCCCGGTGCACGTCGCCAAAGGCGGTGGTTCAAGCGCGGTCTACGATTTCGAGCCGGAGACGGACGAGCTTCTCTTGGCGCTCTTGCCGCGTAACATTTCGGTGCAGGTATTTCGGGCGCTGCTCGAAAACGCCGCTTCCGAACAGGGCGCGCGGATGAGCGCCATGGACAACGCGACGCGCAACGCCGGCGAGATGATCCGCAAGCAAACGCTGAAATACAACCGCACGCGCCAGGCGATGATCACCAAGGAACTGATCGAGATCATTTCCGGCGCGGAAGCGCTCTGAATCCAGTAGAGGATTGAAACCCATGGCCGATGCCGCCCAATCCCAGCCCACAGGCCGTATCACGCAGGTGATCGGCCCGGTGATCGACGTCAAGTTCGACGGCCATCTGCCGAAAATCCTGAATGCGCTCGAGACGAAGAATCAAGGCCATCGCCTGGTGCTCGAAGTCGAGCAGCACTTGGGCGAAGACACAGTGCGCTGTATCGCCATGGACGTATCCGAGGGGCTGGTGCGCGGCCAGCCGGTTACCGATACGGGCGGTCCGATCAGCGTGCCGGTCGGCGACGAGTGTCTCGGGCGGATCATGAACGTGATCGGCGAGCCGGTGGACGAAGCCGGGCCGCTCAAGACGCACACGCGGCGCGCCATCCATCAGCCGGCGCCGACCTATGCGGAACAGGCGACGGAAGCGCAAATCCTCGAGACTGGCATCAAGGTCGTCGATCTTCTGGCGCCGTATGCGAAAGGCGGAAAGGTCGGCCTGTTCGGCGGCGCCGGCGTCGGCAAGACCGTGCTAATCATGGAGCTCATCAACAACATTGCCAAGGCGCACGGCGGCTATTCGGTGTTCGCCGGCGTCGGCGAGCGCACCCGCGAGGGCAACGATCTCTATCACGAGATGATCGAGTCGAGGGTCAATATGGACCCGCGCGAACATGACGGCTCGGCCAAAGGCTCGAAATGCGCGCTCGTCTACGGACAGATGAACGAGCCGCCGGGCGCCCGCGCCCGTGTCGCCTTGACGGGGCTCACGGTCGCCGAGGAATTCCGCGACAAGGGCCAGGACGTGCTGTTTTTCATCGACAACATCTTCCGCTTCACGCAGGCGGGTTCCGAAGTCTCGGCGCTCTTGGGCCGTATTCCCTCGGCGGTCGGCTATCAGCCGACGCTTGCCACCGACATGGGCGATCTGCAGGAGCGCATCACCACTACAACCAAAGGCTCGATCACCTCGGTGCAGGCGATCTACGTTCCGGCCGACGATCTGACCGACCCGGCACCGGCCACCTCATTCGCGCATCTCGACGCGACCACCGTGCTGTCGCGTACGATCGCCGAGAAGGGCATCTATCCCGCCGTCGATCCGCTCGACTCGACCTCGCGGATGCTCTCGCCGATGGTGGTCGGCGAGGAGCATTACCAAGTGGCACGCCGCGTCCAGCAGATCCTGCAACGCTACAAGGCGTTGCAGGACATCATCGCCATTCTCGGCATGGACGAGCTCTCGGAAGAAGACAAGCTGACGGTCGCCCGCGCCCGCAAGATCGAGCGCTTCCTGTCGCAGCCCTTCCATGTCGCCGAGGTATTCACCGGCTCGCCCGGCAAGCTCGTCTCGCTCGCCGATACGATCAAAGGCTTCAAGGGGCTCATCGAAGGCAAGTACGATCATCTGCCGGAGGCGGCCTTCTACATGGTCGGCGCGATCGAAGAAGCGGTCGAGAAGGCGCAGAAACTTGCGGCGCAGGCTTGATCCATGGCTTTTCACTTCGAACTCGTCGCGCCAGAACGGCTCGTCTTCGCGGGTGATGTCGAGGCGGTCGTCGTACCTGGCACGGAAGGCGAATTCACCGTGCTCAAAGACCATGCGCCGCTGATGTCGATGCTGCGGCCAGGCGTGCTGGAGATCGACCAAAGCGCGGCGCAGAAAACGAAACTTTTCGTACGCGGCGGATTTGCGGAAGTCTCGGGCATCGGGCTTACCGTGCTCGCCGAGCAGGCGATCGCGCTCGAAGACCTTAATGCCACCGAGCTGGACGCCGATCTGAAAGACGCGGAGGAAGACATCGCCGATGCGCCGACCGACGAGGCCCGCCGCATCGCGACCGAGAAACGCGATCATCTACGCGAGCTGCGCGCCGCGCTGCAGATTTAGTACTCGTCATTGCGAGCGAAGCGAAGCAATCCAGTCATTTTCAGATGTCTCTGGATTGCGTCGTCACTTCGCTTCTCGCAATGACGAGTCTTACTCCGTCGCGCCGGCCTCACCCACCAGCACTGGCTTTTCCCGATAAAGGTCGGGATAGAGACGCCGCAGAGCGTCGAGCTTCGGCAGATCGTAATAAGCGATATAGCCGTTGTCGGGGTGCAGCGTCGCGAAGTTCTGATGGTAATCTTCCGCCGGATAGAAGCCGGCGAGGGGATCGACGCGGGTCACAACGGGCCGGCCGAAGACTGTCGATTTACTGAGCTGTGCCACGTAGGCTTCGGCGACGCGTTTTTGCGCATTGCCGGCGACAAAGATCTCTGAACGATATTGGTTGCCGACGTCCGGACCTTGCCGGTTGAGTTCGGTCGGATCCGTCGCCACCGAGAAATATAGTTGCAGAATCTTGCCATAGCTGATGACGCGCGGGTCGAAACGGATGCGCACAGATTCGGCGTGGCCGGTCCGGCCCGTGCCTACGAGTTGGTAGGCCGCAGCATCTTTTGCTCCGCCGGAATAGCCCGAGACGGCTTCGCTGACGCCCTTCACGTGTTGAAACACGGCCTGTACGCCCCAGAAGCAGCCGCCGGCGACGACCGCGGTCTCCGTGCTCGCCGTATTTGTTTCATCGATGGTCGGGGCGGGGACGGCGCGCGCCGGTTCCGCCGCGCCAAGCGCGTTCGGCCACAAGGCCGCGCCGGACGCAAGCAAGCCCAGAGAGACAAAGGCCGCGGCGCGCAGCAGTTTGGGACGAAGTCTCATGAACGTGCTCCTCTTGTCGTCGGACTGCGCCGCAGGCGTGGCATCATCCGAAGGTGAACGCAAAGGCCTGAACGCCCGGATCGAGAAACCGAATCTCAAACGTATGATCGCCGACCGTGCCGCTCTGCCGGACGAGCTGATAGAGTCGATGTTCGGTGACGGTGCCGTTGCCCTCCGCGTCGACGTCGGCGCCGTGGTCGGCGCCCGGCGCCTTGCCGTCGATCAGGATATGGAAACGCATCGGCTTTCCGTCTGGGCCCGGCCCGAGCACGAGGTGAAGATCGCGGGCGTGGAAGCGAAATTCGATCGTCCCGCCCGGCGCATCGAGTACGGCACGTTGATCTTCGATCGTCCAGTTTCCCGTCAGCCCCCATTGGTTCAACTGCAGTCGCGGGGCGAGCCCGTAGACATGCGGCTTGTTTGCCACAGCCGGATCAGTTGACGTGAAATTCTGCGCACGCTCATAGCCGATATAGGTTTCCGGCGACTGCACGTCCGCCATATCGGCGGCCGCTTCGGCGCCGCTCGCCGCGACGTTCACGATATTGCCGGTAATGCCAGTCTTGCCGGCCTCGGCGAGCAGTTGCTGGATGACCTTCTCGGATTCGGCGTAGTCGCCTTCGCCGAAATGATGATGCCGGATCCGCCCTTCGGCATCGATGAAGTAGTGCGCCGGCCAATACTCGTTATTGAAGCCGTTCCAGATCGCGTAATTGTTGTCGATTGCGATTGGATAATCGAGATCCAGTTCCTTCACCGCGCGCCGCACGTTGTCGATGTCTTTTTCGAAGGCAAACTCCGGCGCGTGCACGCCGATGACCACGAGGCCCTTGTCTTTGTATTTGTCGGCCCAGGCGCGCACATAGGGAAGCGAGCGTAGGCAATTGATGCAGGAATAGGTCCAGAAATCGACCAGCACTACCTTTCCGCGCAGGGCTTGCGCGGTCAGCGGCGGCGAATTCAGCCAAGCGACGGCGCCGGAAAGCGCCGGCAAATTCCCCTCGATCGGAAGATCGTCGATCCCTGCCGTCGGCTTGGCCGCCATAGCGACGCCCGCCATCATGTCGGGGTTGCCGTTCATCGCCAGGGAAGGAGCTTGCGGCTTGGCGTGCGCTTTATCGATAAGCGCCTGTTCGACAGCGGCGGTCGGCGCCGCCGAGAGGCGATTGAGAAAACCCGTATCGAGCCCGAGCGCGATCGCCGCGACGCCGGCAAGAACGGCAAGCCCCAGCCCGCGCCGAATCCATTCCCCGGCGCCAAGCGAGCGTTTCATCGCGGTGAAGACTCGCCCGCCAATCAACAAAGCGACGGCGAGCGACGTAGCGGCGCCCGCGGCATAGGCAAGCAGCAGGGCCGAGGTTTTGGCATTGGCGCCTTGCAATGCCGCGCCGGTGAGCACGAGACCGAGAATGGGCCCGGCGCAAGGCGCCCAAAGCAGGCCGGTCGCGATCCCGAGCGCGAAAGACGGCGCGATCGATCCGCTTGCGCGTGTCTCGTCTGCGGCGGCCTTTTGCGAGAGCCGCGCGCCAAGCGCGACGAGCGGCCAGGTGAGCCGGTCCGCCAGTCGCGGAAAGAGCAGGGTCGCTCCGAACAGCGCCAGGAGCGCGAGCGCGGCAGCCCGCCCATATTGATTGGCCGCGACCGCCCAACCGCCCCCGACAGCCGCCAGACTTGCGACCGCCGCGAACGTTAGCGCCATCCCGAAGAGCAGCGGCAGGCCGCTCTTGACGAAGGGTTGGTCGGCTCGCGCGAAGACGAAGGGCAGAACCGGCAGGATGCACGGGCTGAGGATCGTCAACACGCCGCCGAGATAGGAAACGAGAAGCAAAATCATCGTTTTTCCTCAGCCAGCCGCGCCGGGCACGAATTTCAGTGCGAGCCCATTCATGCAGTAGCGCAGGCCGGTCGGCGGCGGCCCATCTTCGAAGACATGGCCGAGATGGCCGCCGCAGCGATGGCAGGAGACCGCGGTGCGTGTCATGCCGAGCGAATGGTCCTGCGCGACATCGACGGCCCCATCGAGCGGCTTCCAGAAACTCGGCCAGCCGGTGCCGCTTTCGAACTTCGTCTTCGACGAAAACAGCGGCAGATCGCAGCCGGCGCAAGTAAACGTCCCGGCGCGGTGCTCTTGCAGTAGCGGGCTGGTGAACGGCCGCTCCGTTCCTTGCTGGCGCAAAACGTCGTATTGCGCGGGCGTCAGAAGCTTGCGCCATTCCGTGTCGCTATGGGTGACTGCATAGACGGGCGCCGCCTTGGCAGGCTCGGATCGTCCCATCCGGCCGATGATCAGCGCCGCTATTCCTGCGGCGCCCGCGGCGAAAACGTGTCGGCGCGTGAGCATCGTTAAACCTCCCATAAATATCAACGTCCTAGCAAATACGACCGCGAAGCGGCCGAGGTTCCGGCCGGTATTTCCATTGCCAATCCGAGATACGAATCCGGAAGCGATTTGGTTACGCGGCGGGGATCACATGGTGGTGATGGCCGCGGCCTATTTCAACGGCCTTCGATTGGGAGCGCCGGGACGATTCTGGCCTGGTGGAGTCCGTCTGCTTCGACGCCAAGATCACGTAGGAAGTTTAAACGAATCTTGCTACAGCCGAAACATGTTCAACCGGCTCTACCGCTGGACTCTGGCGCTTGCCGAAAGCCGGCACGCGCCTTTGGCGTTGGGGCTCGTCGCCTTCGCGGAAAGTTCGTTCTTTCCGATCCCGCCCGACGCGATCCTGGTGCCGATGTCGCTCGCCAGGCCGAAGCGGGCGCCGTTCTATGCGCTAATCGCGACGCTTGCTTCGGTCGCGGGCGGTCTGCTTGGCTACGCCATTGGCGCATTTCTGTTTGCGACGGTCGGCAAATGGCTGATCGATCTCTATGGCTACGGGCCGCGCATCGCGGAGATGCGCGCCGTCTATGCGCATTGGGGCTGGGCGTTCATTTTGGTCAAGGGCATCACGCCAATCCCGTTCAAGATCGTGACGATCACCAGCGGGCTGCTTGCCTACAGCCTGCCGCTGTTCGTGCTCTTCTCGCTGATTACGCGCGGCACGCGCTTCTTTCTTCTGGCGGCGCTGCTCAACCGCTATGGGGCGCCGATCAACGCCGTGCTCGAAAGATATTTCGGCTATTTTCTTCTGCTGTTCATTGCCGCCGTGATCCTCGGCTTTTTCGTCGCGACGCGTTGGATGTGAGCCGTGCTTGACGCGCTTCGCGCCGCTGTCGCCATCTTGTTCGTCGCCGCGGCGACGATCGCCGGCGCTTTCGTCTTCCAGGCGTTGGGCTACACGCCGTGCGAACTCTGCCTCAAGGAGCGCATTCCCTATTACATCGGTATCTCGGTCGCCGTGCTGACGATCGTACTTACGACGCGCGTCCCGCGCCGCGTGCTGACGGTAGCCTTTTGCGCGCTGTTTGTGATTTTCGCGGCAAGCGCGCTCTTCGGCGCCTATCATGCCGGCGTCGAATGGGGCTTTTGGCCGGGGCCTTCGAGCTGCACGGGCTCGATCGCCAAGGCGGGTTCGATGCAAGAATTCCTGCGCCAGCTTCACACGGTAAAAGTGGCGCGCTGCGACGCTCCCGCGCTCCGCATCCTCGGCCTGTCGCTCGCCGGCTGGAACGCGATGATTTCGGCGGCGCTGGCGGGAATCGCGGCGTGGGGGCTGCGGACAAAATAACAATATCCCTTCTACCGCTTGCCAGGCATTCAGACTTAAGAAGGGCTTGGAGATTAGCCGCGCCGTCATTGCGAGCGAAGCGAAGCCATTCGCTTTGACTTGCGAAGAGAAGGACAGTCGCTACATTTCCCCTTCAGCCACAAGCCCGCATCGGTTCGACACCTTATCCTTCCGCCATCATCCTCGCCCGCGCTCTCATCTTTTCCGTCGCGCTCTTCAATTGCCCGCAGGCGGCGAGGATATCGCGGCCGCGCGGCGTGCGAACGGGACTGGCATAGCCGGCATTGAAGACAATCTCGGAGAACGCCTCGATCTTCTCCCAATCCGAGCACTCGTATTTCGTGCCGGGCCAGGGATTGAACGGGATCAGATTGATCTTCGCCGGGATGCTTTTGAGCAACCGCACCAGCTCGCGCGCTTCGGCGGGCGAATCGTTGACTCCCTTCAGCATCACATATTCGAAGGTGATGCGCCGCGCATTCGAGGCGCCCGGATAGGCGCGGCAGGCGGCGAGGAGTTCCTTCAGCGGATATTTCTTGTTGAGCGGCACAAGCTTGTCGCGCAACTCATCGCATATCGCATGCAGCGAGATCGCCAGCATAGACCCTGCCTCTGCGCCAAGCCTTTCGATCTGCGGCACCACGCCGGCCGTCGAGACGGTGATCCGCCGCTTGGAGACTGATAGACCGTCGCCGTCGGCGAGCACGCCCACGGAATCGCGCACGTTCTCGAAGTTGAACAACGGCTCGCCCATGCCCATGAACACCACGTTGGTGATCAGGCGGCTGTCGCCGCGCGGCAGCAGACCGCCTTCAGGCGGCGTAAGCCCGGGAAAATCGCCGAGCCGCTCGCGCGCCACGACGATCTGGCCGACGATCTCCGCCGCGGTGAGATTGCGCACCAGCTTCTGCGTGCCGGTATGGCAGAAGCTGCAGGTGAGCGTGCAGCCCACTTGGCTCGAAATGCACAGCGTGCCGCGGTCGCTCTCCGGGATGTAGACGCATTCGATCTCAGCGCCTTTGTCGTTGGCATTGACCGGTGCAAAACGCAGCAGCCATTTGCGCGTGCCGTCTTGCGAGATCTGTTCGGCGACGACTTCGGGCCGTGCCAGGCTGTAATGCGCCGCGAGCTCGGCGCGCAACGGCTTGCCGACGTTCAGCATCGGGTCGAAGTGCGTCGCACCTTGGAAATAGAGCCAATGCCAAAGCTGGCCGACACGCATCCTGATCTCGCGCTCGGGCACGCCGTGGCGGGCGAGGAGCGCGGCAAGCTCCTTTCGCGTCGCGCCGACCAGCGAGGGTAGCGCCGGCTTTGCGGCACGATCTTGCGAAGTTTCGTGAAAATTCATGCGCGCCTTCTATCACGCCCCGCCGTCATTCTCCAAAGAAGGCTTCCGCTCCTTCGTTCCCAAGGCGTCGGCAAGGCGCAACTTCGCGGAGCCTGGCTTGAGCGGCTTTTGCTGGCTTTCGTGCGGCGCCCAGCCGGAAAGGAAAATGAGTTCGAAGGTGGCACGCAGCCGGCCGTCCGCGTCGGCGTAGTCGCGCGCGTAAATCTCCGCGGCGCACAGGAAAATTCGCCGCGACGTAGGCCGGCGCAGCCGTTCGACGAGCACGTTGGTCGCGCCCATGCCGCGCAGATCGGCGAGCAGCGCGAATAGATGCGCATAGCGTACCGTCAGCGGCTCGACGTCGGCGACGGGCAGGGCGAAACCCGCCCGCTGCAGCAGGCCGCCCATGTCGCGCACGTCGGCGAACGGCGCAACCCGCGGCGAGGTGCCGCCGGCGATCTCGATTTCCGCTGCCGCGAGCGCGGCGCGCAATTCTTCGAGACTTCTGCCGCCGAGCAGGCATCCGAGGAACAGCCCGTCGGGCCGCAAAGACCGGCGGATCTGCGCCAGCGCGCCGGGCAGATCATTGACGTTCTGCAAAGCCAGCGCCGAGACGGCGAGATCGAACGAGGCGGGCTTGAACGGCAAGAGTTCTTCGTCGCCGACGACGCGCTGTAGGGGAGCCGGACCGAGCCCGGCGGCGAGCGGCGCAAGCCGCGTCACGCGCGCCCCGCCTTCCGCGAGCCGCAGGGCAAGTCCCGGCAGCGGCGTAGCGAGGTCGGCGATCGCCGTAAAGCGCCGCTTCACCGCGCCGAGCCGCTCGCAGATTTCCCCAGCCGCCCGGTCGAGCAGGAACGCGGCGGGTCCGGCGGCGAGCGCACGGGCCAGCCGGCGGCGCTGCAGGATGCGATCGAAAATCAGAAAATCCCGCATGCGGTTCTCGATCTCGCGGCAGACAAGGAAAAGCGCAGCATACCGCGGCTGACGTTCCGCCGAACCTGCCTTATGCTTTGTCCCATGGCTTACGACATCGCCGAAAATCCCCGGGATCGGGCCGCCGCGCCAGGGTCCGCCGCGCTCCATGCGTTGCGGCGCGCCGCCGCCGTCGCGCGCGATCATCTTCGCCGGCTCGACGGGGCGGCGCTCGACCTCGTTTTTCCGCCGGTCTGTCTCGCCTGCCGCAAGGTGACGAACGGGCACGGCGCACTTTGCGCCGCCTGCTGGAGCCGCATCCACTTCATTGGGCAGCTCTATTGCGAGCGGCTCGGGACGCCCTTTCCGTACGATCTCGGCATCGAAGGTCTGCAATCGCCGGAGGCGATCGCCAACCCAGAGGTCTATGCCCACACGCGCCATGGCGCGGTTCGAAGACGACCCGGCGCGCACTCTCGTGCATCGCCTCAAAGTATAGCGACCGGATGGAGCTTGCGAAGCCGCTGGACCTCTGGATGGCGCGCGCCTCAGGCAAAAAGGTCGATCCGTTCGTGCTCACCCGCGTCAAACCCACCATGCCGCAGGTTGGGCTTTCGCGCGCCCAGCGCGCCGACAACTTGCAGGGCGCCTTCGCGGTGCCGGAGGAGGCACGGCTGTCGGTCGAAGGGCACGCCATCTTACTCGTCGACGACGTGGCGACCACTGGCGCGACACTCAACGCCGCGGCGCGCGCTTTGCTTCGTGCCGGGGCGAGGCGCGTCGACGTGCTGGTCTTCGCGCGGGTTGTGAGGGGTGCCTGAACTCCCCATATTTTGCAGCATGGCCGATTCGATGTCCTCTCCCGAGATCCGCATCTATACGACGCACACCTGTCCCTATTGCCGGATGGCGAAGGAACTTTTGCAAAGGCGCAACCTGGAATTCGCGGAGATCCGGGTCGACGAGGACTTCGAAGCGCGCGCCGAGATGATGGCCAAGTCGCACGGCCGCAGAACGGTCCCACAGATCTTTTTCGGCGACCTGCATATCGGCGGCTGCGAGGAGCTCTATGAACTGCACAGCAGCGGCAAGCTCGATGCGCTCCTCGCCGAACGGGCGCGCGATTAGCGCTTCCGTTCCGCCGCGATCATATAGTTCACGTCCATGTCGCGGCTCTCCTGCCACTGACCGCGCAACGGGTTGAACACGACGCCGGTCTCGCCGACGACATGCAGCCCCGCGGCATTAAGCGCGCTCGCGAGTTCGCGCGGCGTGACGAAATGCTGCCAGTTATGCGTGCCTTTCGGCAGCCAGCCCAGCACGTATTCGGCGCCGAGGATCGCGAACGCGTAGCTTTTCAGAGTGCGGTTGAGCGTCGCCACGACAAGCATTCCGTTTGGCCGCACCAGGCGTGCGGCGGTCGCGAGAAATGCCTTCGTGTCGCGCACATGCTCGACGACTTCCATGGCGAGCACGGCGTCGAAGTCCTTGCCTTGCCCGGCGAGCGCTTCGGCCGTGGTGCAGAGATAGTCGATGGCAAGTCCAACCTGCTCGGCGTGGCGGCGGGCGACCGCGATATTGGTCGGGGCGGGATCGATCGCCGTCAGCGCGGCGCCGAGCCGGCACAAAGCTTCGGAAAGAATTCCGCCGCCGCAGCCGATGTCGAGAATGGCAAGCTCGGCGAGCGGCCGGCTTATCGACGGTTCGGGAAGCGAGGCGCGGAAATGTTCACCGAGGAGCCGGCTGAGGAAGGCGACCCGGACCGGATTGAATTGATGCAGCGCCCGCATCGGGCCAAGCGGATTCCACCAGGTCTCGGCGAGCCGATCGAAACGGGCGACCTCCTCGGGGTCGACGCTCGGTCCGTCCTGCGGCTGCATGCCGTCCTCCACGCGCAACGAGGGGCAAATTGAACTCGGGCGCCCGGTAGTGTATAGGCGGCGCAACCCTGCGGCGCGAGCGCTTCGGTCGCCGCGCCTGCCGATCCAGCACCGATCCTAGGAAGGCCCGCCGGACCCTATGGCCCGCCTCGTGATGAAATTCGGCGGTACTTCCGTCGCCGGAATGGATCGCATCCGCAACGCCGCCCGCCACGTGAAGCGCGAAGTCGATGCCGGTGCGCAAGTGGCCGTGGTCGTTTCTGCGATGGCCGGCAAGACGGACGAGCTCGTGGCGCTCTGCCGCGATGCCTCGCCGCATTTCGACCGGCGCGAATACGATTCCGTGGTCGCCTCCGGCGAACAAGTGACGGCGGGACTGCTCGCCATCGCCCTGCAAAGCATCGGCGTCGCGGCGCGCTCCTGGCAAGGTTGGCAAATTCCGATCCTGACGACGCAGACGCCGGGCGCGGCGCGGATCAGCGGCATCGACGGCGAGCGGATCGTCGCCAACCTCGTCGCGCGCAACGAGGTCGCGGTTATCGCCGGCTTCCAAGGGCTCAGCAAGGGAACGGGCCGGGTGACGACGCTCGGGCGCGGCGGATCGGATACGAGCGCCGTGGCGGTCGCCGCCGCTATCAAGGCCGACCGCTGCGATATATATACGGATGTGGACGGGATCTACACGACCGACCCTCGCGTCGTCCCGAAGGCGCGCCGGCTCGATCGCGTCGCCTACGAGGAAATGTTGGAGATGGCCTCGCTCGGCGCGAAGGTAATGCAGGTGCGCTCCGTGGAGCTTGCCATGCTGAAGAAGGTGAAGACAGTCGTACGTTCGTCGTTCGAGAATCCGGACAGCCCGCGCTCCGGCACATTGATCTGTGACGAGGAGGACATCGTGGAGCAGCAGGTGGTTACCGGCATCGCGTTCTCGCGCGACGAGGCGCAGATTACCTTGCGCCGCGTTGCCGACCGGCCGGGCGTCGCGGCGGCGATCTTTTCGCCGCTCGCCGAGGCGGGCATCAACGTCGATATGATCGTGCAGGTTGCCTCCGACGACACGGTGACGACCGATATTACGTTTACGGTCGGGAGTGGCGATTTCGACCGCGCCAAGGCGATTCTCGAAAAGACCAAAGCGCAGATCGGCTATGCTGCATTGCAAGGGGCTGGCGGCGTGGCCAAGGTCTCGGCAATCGGCATCGGCATGCGCAGCCATTCGGGCGTGGCCGCGATCGCGTTCCAGGCGCTCTCCGAGAAGGGCATCAATATCAGGGCGATCACCACCTCGGAGATCAAAATTTCCGTGCTGATCGACACCGCCTATACGGAACTCGCGGTGCGCACGCTGCACGCGATTTACGGTCTCGACGAAGCTTAGTTCGGCGGTCCGCGGTGCCGCGCCTTGCGCTCGCGGTCCGGAGTTTGCTTTAGCTATGGATAAGCTATGGGCGGCGTCGCGGCTGCGATGCGTGGTCGTATTGCGGTTATCCGCTGCCGATAGGCTTGTCGGCGCCGGTCGTCCTAACTTATTGCTTTGGGACATTTTCCAAGCGAGAGGCCGCGGAGCGGCCTCAATGGTTGGGAATCATCCAAAGGAACGCGCCTCCGGAGTGACTCGGCATGACCGATCTCCGGCGTGAGGCTCCTGAAAAGGAAATCGCCATGCGGGGCCCCGTCGGCGGACCGCGACTGCTATTGCGACGGCTTCGCGAAGTCATGGCGGAGCCGATCAGTCCGCAGGAACGGCTCGACAAGATCGTCATTCACATCGCCGCCAACATGGTGGCGGAGGTGTGCTCGGTCTATGTGCTGCGCGCCGACGGTCGGCTCGAACTGTTTGCGACCGAAGGCTTGAACCACGAAGCCGTCCACCTGACGACGATGCGCAAGGGCGAAGGCCTCGTCGGCCTGATCGCCGAGACCGCCGAACCTTTGGCGCTCGCCGACGCGCAGCATCATCCTTCGTTCTCCTACCGGCCGGAGACCGGCGAGGAGATCTACTCTTCGTTTCTCGGCGTGCCGATCCTGCGCGGCGGCGTCACGCTCGGCGTGCTGGTCGTGCAAAACCGCGTGCGGCGCATCTATCCCGAAGAAGAGATCGAAGCGCTGCAGACGACGGCGATGCTGCTCGCCGAGATCGTCGCCTCGGGCGAATTGCAGGCAATCGGCCTGCTCGACGCGGAAATGGCGCTGCATCGGCCGCTGGCGCTCAAGGGCGTGCCGATCGCCGAAGGCGTCGGCCTCGGGCACGTGGTGCTGCATGAGCCGCGCATCATCGTCAAGCAGCTTGTCGCCGAAGACGTGAAGGCCGAGACCGAACGGCTCGAAGCGGCCATCGACGCGGTGCGTCAATCGATCGACCAGCTGATCGAACGCGGCGATGTCGGCCCCGGCGAACATCGCGAAGTGCTCGAGGCGTTCCGCATGTTCGCCTACGATCGAGGCTGGATCCGCCGACTGCGCGAAGCGGTCGCCACCGGCCTCACCGCGGAGGCGGCGGTCGAACGCGTGCAGAGCGACGCGCGCGCCAAGCTGCAACGCCAGACGGACCCCTATATGCGCGAGCGCCTTCACGACCTCGACGATCTCGCCAATCGCCTCCTCCATCAGCTCGCCGGCCGCAGCTTCGTTACGGCGCACGCGGATTTGCCGGAGAACGCGATCATCGTGGCGCGCACCATGGGGCCGGCGGCGCTGCTCGATTACGATCGCAGCAAATTGCGTGGTGTGGTACTCGAAGACGCGGGAGCGTCGAGCCACGTCGCCATCGTGGCGCGGGCGCTGGGAATCGCGACAGTCGGCGAGGTAACGAATATCGTCGGCTTCGTCGAACCGGGCGACGCGTTGATCGTCGACGGAACGTCCGGCGACGTACATATCCGGCCGCCCCAGGACATCGAGAACGCCTATGCCGAGAGGGCGCGGCTGCGCGCCCGCCGCCAGGAGCAATATCACAAGCTGCGCGACAAGGCCGCCGTCACCAAGGACGGCGTCGAGATCGAACTGCACATGAACGCCGGACTGCTCGTCGATCTGCCGCACGTCAAAGAAACGGGTGCCGCATCGATCGGCCTCTTCCGCACCGAATTGCAGTTCATGATCGTCTCGCAATTTCCGGGCATGCGCCAGCAGCAGGCGTTCTACAAAGCCGCTTTCGACGCGGTGCCGGGCAAGCCCATCACCTTCCGCACCCTCGACATCGGTTCCGACAAAGTGCTCCCCTACATGACCAAGGTCGAAGAGGAGAATCCGGCGCTCGGCTGGCGGGCGATCCGGATCGGCCTCGACCGGCCGGCATTGCTGCGCATGCAGTTGCGGGCGCTGCTCAGAGCCGGCGCCGACCGCCAAGTGCGCATCATGTTCCCGATGATCGCGACGGTCGCCGAATTCGAGACCGCGAAGGGGCTCGTCGAGCGCGAGGTCGCCTATTTGAAGCGCCACGCATACCGCCCGCCCAGCGACCTCAAGCTCGGCGCGATGGTGGAAGTGCCGGCGATCCTGTGGCAGCTCGACGAGGTCTGCGCGCGCGCCGACTTCCTTTCGGTTGGCACCAACGATCTCATTCAATATCTGTTTGCCGCGGACCGCGACAACAAGCGCGTCGCCGGACGCTTCGACCCGCTCTCGGCGCCCATTCTGCGCGCCTTGAAAACTGTCGTCGAGAAAGCAGCCGCCAGCAAAACGCCGTTGACGCTGTGCGGCGAGATGGCCGGAAAGCCGATCGACGCACTGGCGTTGTTGGCGATCGGCTATCGTTCTCTCTCCATGTCGCCCGCTTCCATCGGGCCGGTGAAGGCGATGATTTTGGCGACCGATCTCGAGGTGGCCGGTAAATTCGTCAGCGACCTCATCGAAGCGCACGACGCCGCCCATTCGCTGCGCGACGAGCTCAATCGCTTCGCCGCGGCGCATCGCATTCCGGTGTAATCGGCCGCTTTCCATGCACTTCGGCCCCGGGGAAGAGCATCCAATGCCCTTCTCAAGGCGCATGTTACGTCTTAATCTTAATTGGTTGTCCCTTACTTCGTTTCGCTCTCATGCTGCCGCAAGAAAAGCTCGATCTTATCCTGCGCCGCCACGCCGAAATTTCCGATCGGCTCGTGGCCGGTCCGGAATCCTCGGTGTTTGTCGCTCTGTCGCGCGAGCTTGCCGAGATCGACGATGTCGTCGCGGTAATCCGAGAGTATCGCGCCGCACAGAAAGACGTCGCCGGCGTCGAATCAGTTCTCGCCGATCCCACGCTCGATCCGGAAATGCACGCGCTCGCCGAAGCCGAACGGCAGGAATCGCGCGGCAGGCTGGCGGCGCTCGAGCAAAAGCTCCGGATCGCGCTTCTGCCCAAGGACGCGGCCGACGAAAAGAGCGCGATCCTCGAAATTCGCGCCGGCACCGGCGGCGACGAGGCGGCGCTGTTTGCCGGCGATCTCTTCCGCATGTACCAGCGTTACGCGGAGCTCAAGGGCTGGCGCGTCGAAATCGTTTCGGCGAGCGAAGGTTCGCTCGGCGGCTTCAAGGAAATCGTCGCCGAGATCGAGGGCCGCGGCGTCTTCGCGCGGCTGAAATTCGAGTCGGGTGCCCACCGCGTGCAGCGCGTTCCGGAAACCGAAACGCAGGGCCGCATTCACACCTCGGCAGCCACCGTCGCAGTGCTGCCGGAAGCTGAAGGTATCGACGTCGATATCAACGAAGCCGACCTCAGGATCGATACGATGCGCGCCCAGGGCGCCGGCGGCCAGCACGTCAATAAGACGGAATCGGCGATCCGCATCACGCATCTGCCGACCAATACGATTGTCTTCGTGCAGGACGAGCGCTCGCAGCACAAGAACCGCGCACGGGCGATGGCGCTGTTGCGCGCGAGACTCTACGACATGCAGCGGCAAAAGCGCGATTCGGAGCGTGCTGCGGATCGGCGCGCGCAGGTGGGCTCCGGCGATCGTTCCGAGCGCATCCGCACCTACAATTTCCCGCAAGGCCGCGTCACCGATCACCGCATCAACCTGACGCTCTACAAGCTCGACAAGGTCCTGGGCGGCGAGGCGCTCGACGAAATCATCGATGCGTTGACCACGCATCGCCAGGCGGAATTGCTGGCTAGCGAGAAATAAGCCCGGCGGTTTCGAGCGGCAGATCTCATCAATCGACGAATGGTTTGTCGCGCGTTTCCTGCGAAACGGCGGGCGGCTTTCGCCGCGACAGCAGGCTCACGAAAACCCCGGCGAGAAACGCATCGAGCGCGGCGAAGATCGCGTTGCGGGCGATCTCGTCCGGCGCCCAGGCGCCATGATGCGTAAGAACAAACGCGGCGATTACTAAGAGTGCCACAAGCAAAGCTGCCAGCGCGCCGAGCGATGTCGCTTGTCTGACGACAGTCAAGGCGACGAGCGGCGCAACCAGCGCCGCGGAAATCGCTAACGCGAGCGCGATGCACAGCCGCGGATCGTCCGCGCCGTGTGTAAGTCCGATGGCCGAACCGGCGATGAGAAACAGTGCAAGGCCGCGCGCATACGCCAGCCGCCGGCTCGCCGGCCCGAATCGGCGCCGTTTATGGGCGAAAATATCGTGGCCGAAGCTGGTCGCGAACGATTGTACGCCCGCCGCCGCGACGCCGATGCCGAGCGCGATCGCAAAGACGGCGGCAAGGCCCGCCAGCGTCGGCCCCACGTGCCGCAGCGAGGGAAGATTTTCGAGGAGATAGCGGGCGTCGACGCCGACGTCTTGCAGCCGCAAGATCCCGCTGAAGCCGGCTTCCGATCCGCAGGCGGCGGCGATCTCGCTCGAAACGGCGGAATTTATGCCACAGATCGAAATTGCGCCATGTCTGCTCGCCGCGAGAACGTCGGCGGGAAGATTGGCGGGCGCGCGCCCGACCAGCGCCGCGTCGAGCGCCAGAGTCGAGCGGGCCATGGTCAGGGTCGCGAGCGCCGCGATGAGCCCGACGAAGACAAACGCGAAGAAGCCGCTGCGCAACGTGCCGGCCCGATCGCGGCTGCCGAGCACCGGCAGCGGCGCCAGCGTCGCAAGTCCGAGCGCGAGAGTGGCCATGATGGCGGGCTCCGTCGGCAGATGTTGGCCCGTGCCGCTTACTTCGCCGAACCGGGCCAGCGCGACCGAAAGCGGCGTCGTCTCGCGCGTCGCCGATAGGGCAAGCGGCAGGCCGAGCGCCGCCAGCGTCACGACCGCGGTTCCCACTGCAAGCCAGATCACCCCGGAAAGTCCGCCCGGTACGATCAACAGGACGAGCAGGATTCCAAGCACCGTCGCGCCAAACGCAGAGTTCGCGCCGGTCACGGCAAGGAAGGCGCGCAGTGCGACCCCATAGCCGCCCATGGTGACGAGCACCGCGCAGAGCGCGGCGATCACTGCGATCGCGATGCGCGCTCCGGGGTACGGAAAGCGCGATGCCGCGAGATCGACGATCGAGGAAGCGCCGCAGTGGCGCAGGTACGGACCCGTCGCGAACGCCGCGCCGAAGAGACCGAGCGCAAATCCCGCCGCCGGCGAAAAAAAGCCCACGCTCTGCGGCAAGGGCGGCAGGAACGGCAGGAACAAGCCCGCCGAAATCCCCGCATAGGCAAGTCCCGCGTAGGGCGGCGGCAAGGTGCCCGCGTAAAATTCGGCCGGACGCATGGTGCGCAACAACGCGATGGCGATCAGGAACTCGGAGAATACGAGCGCGGCGACGCAAGCCTTGAGCGCGCTATCGGGCAAGCCGACGCGCTCCAGCAACGCCAGAAGACCCAAGCCGACCGCGAAGGTGGCGAGCGCGAAGCTGAAGCCGCCGTCGATGCGGGTCCGAAGGAGGCTGGCGGCGGTATCCTGCTCGGTCACGACAGATCCAAAGGGAAGCGCTTGCCAGGCGCGGCGCGGCGGTCGAGAATAGCGGAAGTCGCGCCGTTCCGCACGGCGGATTGAGACATCGCATGAGCGAAGAAACAAAACCGGCATCGGCCTGGACGACGCCCCCGGTGGGCGCGCCACGTTGGCGGCGGGAGACGCCGCTGGCGCGTTTTTTGGGCGGCACGCCGGGAAGCGTCGCACTAAGGTTGTTCTTTCTGTCGTTGATCGTCGGCGCGCTGCTGATGTGGCTCGACATCCGGCCGGCCGATCTCGTTGAAGACGTGGTACGCTTCGCGCGGCGCATCTGGGCGCTGGGCTTTGACGCGTTGCGCGAGATGGGCGACTATATCCTGGCCGGCGCGATGATCGTGATACCGATCTGGCTCATCGCGCGGCTTCTCAATTGGCGCGGGCCGGCGTAAGGCGCATTCCCTTTCCCGGGCGGACGACGATCCCTCACTTGAGATTCCCGTCGGCAACTCTCGCTTCGGCCCAATCCTCGGCTGCCCTGCCGCGCGCTTCCGCGAGCCGCTTAAGGCCCGCCGCCTCGATTTTGGTGACGAGTCCGCGTTTGATTTCTTCGACGAGCCGCGGCCCCTCGAAGACGAGTGCCGAATAAAGCTCGATGAGGCTGGCGCCCGCCTCGATCTTCGCGAATGCGGTTTCCGCGTCCTCGACGCCGCCGATGCCGATCAGCGGAAATTGATTCTCGACGCGCAGATAAGCTTGCGCGAGGAGCCGCGTCGAAGGCGTGAACAGCGGCCGTCCGGAAAGGCCGCCTTGCTCCTTGGCGCGTTCCGCATCGATAAGGTCGGGCGGCCGCGACAGCGTCGTATTCGAGATGGCGAGCCCGTCGATGCGATGCGCGCGGCACACTTGCACGATGCCGTCGAGTTCTTCGAGCGTCAGATCGGGGGCGATCTTGACGATGACAGGACGGCGCAGCGGCGCCGCATCGCGCGCCGCCAGTACG
>JASHSB010000081.1 GCA_030036945.1 Methylovirgula sp.
GTTGACGGGCGCCTGGGCCATGATTAAGTTCCGCGCACTCTCGATAGGCCGTAGGTTTCTTTTCCGTTCGGGGCGTCGCGTCCTGAACCTAGCGGACCTAAACGCTGTCGGCTTCAGCGACTAGTCACATCGGGTCGGCGGAAGTTCCGGCGATCTTCTAAGAGGCAAGACCTCGGCGCGCCGCGGTCCTCTGCTTATCGCAGCGCCGGAAGCCCCGGTTGGGCCGAGGGCGCTGATTTGTTTGCGTCCGGCGTCAACGGGTCCGCGCACCGCTTAGGCTGCGGGCAAGAAATTGACGCAGGGCGAAGCCAGGGTTCAACGCAGGGCGAACATGCCGACGATCAGTCAATTGGTCCGCAAGCCGCGGCAGGAAAAGATCTATCGCGAGAAGGCGCGCCATCTTCAGGGCTGCCCGCAAAAGCGCGGGGTCTGCACGCGCGTCTATACGACGACCCCGAAGAAGCCGAACTCGGCGTTGCGCAAGGTCGCCAAGGTGCGGCTGACCAACGGCTTCGAGGTCATCGGCTATATTCCGGGCGAGGGCCACAATCTCCAGGAACACTCGGTCGTCATGATCCGCGGCGGCCGCGTCAAGGATTTGCCCGGCGTGCGCTATCATATCCTGCGCGGCGTGCTCGACACGCAGGGCGTCAAGAACCGCAAGCAGCGCCGTTCCAAATACGGCGCGAAGCGGCCGAAGTAAGACGAGGATTTAGGGATGTCGCGCCGTCACCGGGCCGAAAAACGCGAAGTCATTCCGGACGCCAAGTTCGGCGATGTCGTTCTTACCAAGTTCATGAATTCGATCATGTACGACGGCAAGAAGTCGATGGCCGAATCGATCGTCTACGGTGCATTCGAGGCGATCGAGAGCAAGCTGCGCACCGAGCCGCTGCCGGTGTTCCGGCAGGCGCTGGAGAACGTCGCGCCGGCGATCGAGGTCCGCTCACGGCGCGTCGGCGGCGCCACTTATCAGGTGCCGGTCGAGGTCCGTCCCGAACGGCGCCAGGCGTTGGCGATCCGCTGGATCATCAGCGCGGCGCGCGACCGCAACGACAAGACCATGGTCGACCGGCTTTCGGCCGAGATCATGGACGCCGCCAACAATCGCGGCAACGCGGTGAAGAAGCGCGAAGATACGCACCGGATGGCCGAGGCCAACCGCGCCTTCTCGCATTACCGCTGGTAACCGTACGAAGGAATTGATCGATGCCGCGCGCCCATAAAATCGAGGATTACCGAAACTTCGGGATCATGGCGCATATCGACGCCGGCAAGACGACGACCACGGAGCGCATCCTCTTCTATTCCGGCAAATCCCACAAAATGGGCGAGGTCCACGAGGGCGCCGCCACCATGGACTGGATGGAACAAGAGCAGGAGCGCGGCATCACGATCACTTCGGCCGCGACGACGACCTTCTGGAACGGCAAGCGCCTCAACATCATCGACACGCCCGGCCACGTCGATTTCACCATCGAAGTGGAGCGCTCGCTGCGCGTCCTCGACGGCGCCGTATGCATTCTCGACGGCAACCAGGGTGTCGAGCCGCAGACCGAGACCGTCTGGCGCCAAGCCGACAAGTACAACGTGCCGCGCATCGTGTTTGCCAACAAGATGGACAAGACAGGTGCGGATTTCTTCCGCTGCGTCGAAGACATCAAGACCAAGGTCGGGGGCCGTCCGATCTGCATCCAGCTGCCGGCCGGCCTGGAGGCCGATTTCCGGGGGATCATCGATCTCATACGGATGAAGATGCTCGTCTGGGAGGACGAGACGCTCGGCGCCAAATATCACGACGAGGAAATTCCCGCCGAGTTCCGCGAACAGGCGGAGAAATACCGTCACGAGTTGATCGAAGCGGCGGTCGAACTCGACGACGACGTCATGACCGCCTATCTCGACGGCACCGAACCGGACGAGGCGACGCTGAAGAGGCTTATCCGCAAGGCGGTCCGCAGCGTCGCTTTCGTTCCGATCATGTGCGGTTCGGCGTTCAAGAACAAAGGCGTGCAGCCGTTGCTCGACGCCGTGGTCGATTATCTGCCTTCGCCGGTCGATCGCGAGGCGATCAAGGGCGTCGATCCCTACAACGGGGCCGAAGTGGTGCGTCACGCCAGCGACGACGAGCCGCTGTCCATCCTCGCCTTCAAGATCATGGACGATCCGTTCGTCGGCTCGCTTACGTTCGCGCGCGTCTATTCGGGTCACGTCGATTCGGGCACCACCGTCCTCAATTCGACGAAGGACAGGCGCGAGCGGATCGGCCGCATGCTGCTGATGCATGCCAACAACCGCGAGGACATCAAGGAAGCTTATGCGGGCGACATCATCGCGTTCGCCGGCCTAAAAGAGACGCGCACCGGCGACACGCTCTGCGACATGCAGAAGCCCGTCATCTTGGAACGGATGGAGTTTCCCGATCCGGTCATCGAGATCGCCATCGAACCGAAATCCAAGGCCGATCAGGAGAAGCTCGGCGTGGCGCTCTATAAACTCGCCGCCGAAGACCCGTCGTTTCGGGTCTCGACCGATCAGGAGTCGGGCCAGACGATCCTGAAAGGCATGGGCGAACTGCATCTCGACATCAAAGTCGACATCCTGAAGCGTACCTACAAGGTCGACGCCAACATCGGCGCACCACAGGTCGCCTATCGCGAGAAACTGACCAAGCGCGTCGAGATCGACGAGACGCATAAGAAGCAGACAGGCGGCGCCGGCCAATACGCCAAGGTCACCATGGTCTATGAGCCCAACACGCCGGGCGCCGGAAACGTGTTCGAATCGAAGGTCGTCGGCGGCTCGATACCGAAGGAATACATTCCGGGCGTCGAGAAGGGGTTCAATACGGCGCTGACTTCCGGCGTGCTGGCGAGCTTCCCGGTGGTCGACGTGAAGGCGACCCTGCTTGACGGCCAATATCACGAAGTCGATTCGTCGGTTCTCGCCTTCGAACTGTGCGCCCGCGCCGCGACGCGCCGAGCGCTGCGCGAAGGCCATTCGGTATTGCTCGAGCCAATCATGAAGGTCGAAGTGACGACGCCGGAGGATTACACCGGCTCCGTCATGGGCGACCTGCTCGGCCGGCGCGGGCAGGTGCAGGGCCAGGATATGCGCGGCAACGCGGTCATCATCAGCGCGATGGTACCGCTCGCCAACATGTTCGGTTACGTCAACCAGCTGCGGTCCATGAGCCAGGGCCGCGCCAACTACACGATGCAATTCGATCACTACGAGCAAGTTCCGCCTGGCGAAGCCAGCAAGGTGCAAGCCAAATACGCTTGAAGCGTGGGAAGGGTTTGAAGGAGCCGAACCATGGCCAAGGAAAAATTTACGCGTACGAAGCCGCATTGCAATATTGGAACGATCGGCCACATCGATCATGGCAAGACGTCGCTGACGGCTGCGATCACCAAGGTCCTGTCGGAGACCGGCGGCGCGGTCTACACTCCTTATGACCAGATCGACCGGGCGCCGGAGGAAAAGGCGCGCGGCATTACGATCTCGACCGCGCACGTCGAATACGAGACCAAGAAGCGCCACTATGCGCACGTCGATTGCCCCGGCCACGCCGACTACGTGAAGAACATGATCACCGGCGCGGCGCAGATGGACGGCGCGATCCTGGTGGTTTCAGCCGCCGACGGCCCGATGCCGCAGACGCGCGAACACATCCTGCTCGCCCGGCAAGTAGGCGTGCCGGCGCTAGTCGTGTTCCTCAACAAGGTCGATATGGTCGACGATCCGGAGCTCCTCGATCTGGTCGAGCTCGAGGTGCGCGAATTGCTTTCTAAGTACAATTTCCCCGGTGATACGATTCCGATCATCAAGGGTTCCGCGAAGGCGGCGCTCGAGGGCGACAATCCGGAGATCGGCAAGAACGCCATCCTGGCGCTTCTCGACCAAGTCGACAATTACATTCCGCAGCCCGATCGTCCCAAGGACCAGCCGTTCCTGATGCCGGTCGAAGACGTATTCTCGATCTCCGGGCGTGGCACGGTGGTTACCGGCCGCGTGGAGCGTGGCACGATCAAGGTCGGCGAGGAAGTCGAGATCGTCGGAATCCGACCGACGCAAAAGACCGTGGTTACCGGCGTCGAGATGTTCCGCAAGTTGCTCGACCAGGGCGAGGCGGGCGACAACATCGGGGCGCTGCTGCGCGGCACGAAGCGCGAGGAGGTCGAGCGCGGCCAGGTTCTGTGCAAGCCGGGCTCCGTCAAGCCGCACACCAAGTTCAAGGCCGAGGCGTACATTCTGACCAAGGAGGAGGGCGGCAGGCATACGCCGTTCTTCAGCAACTACCGGCCGCAATTCTATTTCCGCACGACGGACGTGACCGGTATCGTCACGCTGCCGCAGGGCACCGAAATGGTGATGCCCGGCGACAACGTCACGATGGACGTCGAATTGATCGTTCCGATCGCCATGGAGGAGAAGCTGCGTTTTGCAATCCGCGAGGGCGGCCGTACGGTCGGTGCCGGCGTCGTCGCCTCGATTACGGAATAAGGGGCGTCATTGCGAGGAACGCAAGCGACGAGGCAACCCAGTCGCGAACGACCTTTTGGATTGCTTCGCTTTGCTCGCAATGACGAGGAGTAAGAGAATATGAACGGCCAGAACATCCGCATCCGCCTCAAGGCGTTCGATCACCGGATCCTCGATTCGTCGACGAAAGAAATCGTTTCGACGGCGAAGCGGACCGGTGCGCAGGTGCGCGGTCCGATTCCGCTCCCCACCAAGATCGAGAAATTCACGGTGAACCGCTCGCCGCACATCGACAAGAAGAGCCGCGAGCAGTTCGAGATTAGAACCCACAAGCGCGTGCTCGACATCGTCGATCCGACGCCGCAGACGGTCGATGCCCTGATGAAGCTCGACCTTGCCGCCGGCGTCGATGTCGAAATCAAGCTTTAGGATAAAGTTATGCGCTCAGGCGTCATCGCGCAGAAGCTCGGCATGACACGCGTCTTTAACGACGCCGGCGAGCACGTGCCGGTCACGGTCTTGAAGCTCGATGGCTGCCAAGTTGTCGCGCAGCGGACCAAGGAGCAGAACGGCTATACGGCCGTGCAGCTCGGCATCGGCCGCGCCAAGGTGAAGAACGTCTCTAGGGCCGAACGCGGCCGCTTCGCCGTCGCCAAGGTCGAGCCGAAAGTGAAACTCGCCGAATTTCGCGTCGAGGAGACGGCGCTTTTGCCGGTCGGCGCCGAGATCACCGCGGATCACTTCGTGGTCGGGCAGTTCGTGGACGTCACGGGCACCAGCGCCGGCAAGGGATTTGCCGGCGGCATGAGACGCTGGAACTTCGGCGGCCTGCGCGCCAGCCATGGCGTATCGATCTCGCATCGATCGCTGGGTTCGACCGGCGGGCGGCAGGATCCGGGCAAGACGTTCAAGAACAAGAAAATGGCCGGCCACATGGGCGTCGAGCGCGTGACCACGCTCAATCTGCGCGTCGTGCAGACCGACGTCGACCGCGGCTTGATCCTGGTCGAAGGCGCGGTGCCCGGCATGCGCGGCGGTTTCATCTATGTGCGCGACGCGGTGAAGAAAGCACTGCCGAAAGAGGCGCCGCGGCCCGGCAAATACAAGTTGGCGAACGAAGCGAATGCCGCGCCATCCGCGCCGGCTACCGAGGAGGCGGCGTCGTGAAGATCGACATCACCTCGCTCGACGGCAAGAAAGCTGGCTCCATCGAATTGAACGAGGCCATCTTCGGTCTCGAACCGCGTCCCGACATCCTGGCGCGCATGGTGCGCTATCAGCTCGCCAAGCGCCGTGCCGGCACGCATAAGACGAAGGGCCGCAACGAGATCGCCCGCACCGGCAAGAAGATGTACCGGCAGAAGGGGACGGGCAACGCCCGCCACGGCTCGGCGCGCGTGCCACAGTTCCGCGGCGGCGGACGCGCCTTCGGTCCGGTGGTGCGCTCCCACGCCCATGACTTGCCGAAGAAGGTTCGCGCGTTGGCCTTGAAACACGCGCTTTCCGCCAAAGCCAAAGACGGCGGCATCATCGTCTGGACGAACGCCGAGATTGCCGAGCACAAGACCAAAAGCCTGAAGGCGAACTTCGCCAAGCTCGGCTTGACCAACGCATTGATCGTCGATGCCGCCGAAGTCAAAGCCAATTTCAGCCGGGCGGCGCGCGCGATTCCGGATATCGACGTGCTGCCCATCCAAGGAATCAACGTTTACGACATCCTGCGCCGCGAGAAATTGGTTCTCACCAAGGCGGCCGTCGATGCGCTGGAGGCACGATTCGCATGAGCCCGGCCAGCAAATTCGCCGATGCGCGCCATTATGACCTGATCATCGCCCCGGTCATTACCGAGAAGGCGACGGTGGCGTCGGAACATAACAAGGTGATCTTCCGGGTTCGCAAGGAGGCGACGAAGGCGCAGATCAAGGAAGCGATCGAGCGGCTGTTCGACGTCAAGGTCGAAGCCGTGAATACGCTGGTGCGCAAGGGCAAGGTGAAGCGGTTCAAAGGCGTGCGCGGCATACAATCCGACGTCAAAAAGGCGATCGTGACTTTGGCCGAAGGCCATAGCATCGACGTGACTACAGGGCTCTGAAGATGGCGCTGAAGACATTCAAGCCGGTCACCCCAGGCCTTCGCCAATTGGTGATTGTCGATCGCTCGGAACTCTACAAGGGCAAGCCGGTCAAACATCTGACCGAGGGCAAGTCGTCGACGGGCGGGCGCAACAACCAGGGCCGCATCACCGTGCGTTTTCACGGCGGCGGCCATAAGCGGAGCTACCGGATCGTCGATTTCAAGCGCCG
>JASHSB010000082.1 GCA_030036945.1 Methylovirgula sp.
ATAAATTGTATGCGCGTGGATATACACGTTTCTAGCGAATATTATACTTGACGGGACCATTACCAATTGCGGTAGTCGCTGACCCCTATTGTATTAAGCTGAGCCGTATCCGGCATCCGATTGGAAGGTATATCGGTGAAAAACTTCGTCGTTATCATGGAGCACCCGCCTAACCTCTGCCCCCACTCAAATGCGGCAGCGCGGAAAATAATGCAGCGGGTTCCCGAGATTGAGGCCATCGCGAAGGATCTGGAGATTGAGATCATCTTCAGTGGAATTCCTGTGCCGGAGCACCAGACCATCATGATCCTTCGGGCGCCCAGTTTCGAGGCGGTCCGGACGTTCACGGTCAAGACGCACTTCGTTCAAATCAATACCATAACGATTCGACAGACAGAGTCTGTCGAAGAGTTCTTCGACGAAACAAAGGATGACGCACCGCTCTATTAGGGCGCCCAGCAAAACTATTTACCTGGATTTTTAGCGGGGCTGCTCGGCCTTTTAGGGGCGGCCGACTAGATGACCTTCTCGAACCCCGTTCAAAATCCTTCGGATCGTTGCTCATGTTCGCGCGCCGCTTCGCGGATGCGCTTGGCGCGTTCTGTCAGGAAAGTCTGGTTTTCAATCTGTCGCGCGACTGGTCGCTGCAGGGCGGGGTTTTCGAGACCGTCGTCGGCATAAACGCCGGGCGCGAACTCGCCCCCATGGTGGCGGTCTGGTATCACTTCTAACGGCGGGCGCCGGCGCCTTAACCCGCTTTTGAGCCGTCGTAACTTGCGACGGTCCACACCGACTTCCTCGACGAAGCCGGTGTGGCAGACGACAAGCCCCTGATTCTAATCTCGACGCTCTACTTGGCCTTCAGCATGTTCGCGGCTTGGCCCATCAGATAGCCGATGATCACGCCACAGATTGCCGAGAGAATGACGAGAAACAGCGGATTGGCGTTACTGACCGCCGTCAGATCGTCCATCTTGCCCGCCGAAAGCGTATAGGCGACCACCATGGCAAAGCCATAGACGTTCGCGGGTACGACCGAAAGCACGTCGATCGACGCGACGATAACCAGAAAGAAGACCAGAACGCCCACGACGATCGCCGGCCATACCGTACCCAAGCTCGGGACCGGTACTTTGGCGATGATCAGCAGCGTGATCCAGCCGACGATCGCACCATAGATTATGCCGACCAGAGTCCGCACGAGACCCTTGTTGTCGCCGCCCGCGGCGAAGAAACAGGCAATCGTGATGAACCCTGCCCATACCAGGACGTAGCCGGCGAAGGGACCCAGCGCGAGGAATGCCCAAATGCCGCCCAGGACGGCGACGCTCACAGACAATGCTAGTAGTTGCGACATAGACGTCTCTCCCCGTTCCATGACATCTTTCGTTGTCGGGAGAATTGGCTGCGCTTGGCGCGGACAGACCCCCGCCAGCAAGCTAGCATAAAGCCTTAGACGCGACCATCCGACGCAGCGGCGATACACTGCGTTTGCGGAATTTGTCACAAGCTCCGCTCTGAGTCGGAAACCTTTTTAGATTTCGAGACTTGCTGCGGCGCTTCCAAGCTGCGCCTAGGCGGAAGAGGACAACGGGCGCATTCCATGTCGATCGCAGAACCCTCGCAGAATCAGGAACCGACGATCGGCATCCTGCTCGCCGGCGGCCGTGCGACCCGCATGGGCGGCGGCGACAAGGCGCTGCAGCCGCTTGGCGGCATCCCCCTGCTCGCTCGCGTAATCGCGATCCTGCGGCCGCAGTGCGACGCGCTCGTGATCAGCGCCAACGGCAAGGCGGCGCGCTTCGCCGAATTCAGGCTGCCGATCGTCGCCGACGAGATCGAAGACTACGCCGGTCCGCTTGCCGGCATTCTCGCCGGCCTCGATTTCCTCGCAGCGCGGCAACCGCCGGCGGCGTTCGCGGTGAGCGTTTCCAGCGACACGCCTTTTCTTCCGGCCGACCTCGTGGCGCGGCTCCACGCCGCCCGCGCCGCCGCTGGCGCCCATATCGCCTGCGCGCGTTCCGGCGGCGCAATCCATCCGGTGATTGCGCTTTGGCCGCTCGGCATCCGGCCGGCGCTGCGCGCCGCGCTGGCCGAGAATCTCCGCAAGGTCGACCGCTTTCTGTCGCGCTACGCCGTCGCCTACGCCGACTGGCCGGCTGCGCCCGTCGATCCGTTCTTCAACATCAATACGCCCGACGATCTCGCTGCGGCGGAACGCATTCTTGGCGCGGCGGGCGAACGCAACGACATTATGCCCTGAGGTGAAAGACATGGACGCCGCCGCACACCGAACTATGTTCGACGCTGCCGCCCGTTTCCCGGGCCAGATGGACGATGTCGATCGGGGCGAGCGGATCGGTGCATTCGACGATCAACAGGTCGCCCGGCCGCAGCCGGCTCAGCGCCTTGCGGGTACGCAGAACAGGCAGCGGGCACTTGAGCCCTTTGAGATCGAGATGTGTACTGCTCATCGGCATGAAGGTGGACCATGCGCGTGATCGGCCTTTCGGGATGGAGTGGCGCCGGCAAGACGACGTTGATCGTCAAGCTTATTCCAGCGCTCAACGCGCGCGGGTTCCGCGTCTCGACTCTCAAACACGCGCATCATGCTTTCGACATCGACAAGCCTGGCAAGGATTCCTATCAGCATCGCGAGGCAGGAGCGACCGAAGTCTTGGTGGCGTCGGCCAATCGATGGGCGTTGATGCACGAATTGCGCGGCGCGCCGGAACCTTCGCTTGCCGAGCTGCTCGGCAAACTTACGCCGGTCGATCTCTTCATTGTCGAGGGCTTCAAGGCCGACGCGCACGCCAAACTCGAAGTGCATCGCGTCGCCAACGGCAAGCCGTTCTTGTTCCCGGAAGATCCCCATATCAAGGCGTTCGTCGGCGATATTGCCGATTCCGCCAAGGTGCTGCCGCCGCATATGCCGCACGCGCATCTCGACGACGTCGATGCCGTAGTCGCGCTGGTCCTGGAATTCGCCTCGCCCATCGCGCCGCGTGCACTTGGCGCTCGAACGTGAACGCCGGCGCGGCGGGATATCGCCATCCCGGCCGCGCGCGGCGCCGACCATACGGCTAGAGCAGCACCGCCGCCTTGGACAGAGCAATATAAAGTCCAATGCAGAACGGAATCCCGACCGCGAGCCAGGCCAGTACGCCGCCTATGCCGAATTTCCCCCGCGCCGCAGTTTCGGCATCGGCCGCGACGCGGTCTTCGTGCAACAACGCCCGTTCGCGTGCGACTTCCTCGTCGCTCATCCAATGCTTATCATGCACCGGCCGCACGAAGAAATTGCACACCAAGCCGCAGAACAGCAGGAAGGCCATGATGTAGAGGGTTACGTCGTAGATACGATTGTGGGCGACGCCGTGATCGAGTTGGAATTGCCGCAAACCTGCGATCAGCGCCGGGCCAATCACGCCAGCCGCCGACCATGCGGTGATCAGGCGCCCATGAATGGCGCCGACCATCTGCGGGCCAAAAATGTCGGCGAGATAGGCGGGCACCGTGGCGAATCCTCCGCCATACATACTGAGGATGACGCAGATCGACGCCACGAACAACACCGGCAGGCCCAAGTGACCCCAGGTGGGCAGCAGGCTGTAGAGCGTAATCCCGATCACAAAGATCGAGTAATACATGTTCTTTCGTCCGATCTTGTCCGACAGCGAGGCCCAGAAGATCCGGCCGATGGAGTTGAACAAGCTGATCAGGCCGACGAGACCCGCCGCCGCCGCGACGATCGCGCCTTTCTGGGCGACGCTCAATGTTGCCGTGGATGCTGCGCCGACCAGCTTGGCGCCAAACACATCTTGCAGCATTGGGCTGGCCATCGAGATCACCGCAATGCCGGCGGTGACGTTTAGGCACAGCACGCCCCAGATCAGCCAGAACTGCGGCGTCCTCCAGGAACGGTACAGATGCACGTTGCGGCGGGTGATCATGGCGTCGGTTACGGCTACTTGCGGCGTCCACCCGGCCGGGTACCAACCCGAGGGGGGTACGCGGAACCCGAGGGCGCCGGCCGACATCACCACGAAATAGATAATACCCATGGCGATCAACGCCTGCGGGACGCCGGGAATTCCGTTGCTCGCGAAGCGCGCGATCAGCCAGACAGCCAATGGCGCGCCGATCATCGCGCCGCCGCCGTAGCCCATGATGGCGAAGCCGGTCGCCATGCCGCGCCGATCCGGAAACCATTTGATCAGCGTCGACACCGGCGTGATGTAGCCGAGCCCCTGGCCGACGCCGCAGAAGATCGCGATGAGAAAGATCAGCCAGAGTTGATGGATCCACACTGCTAGTCCGAGAAGCACCAGGCCGCCACCCCAGCAGACCGCTGAAACGATGCCGGCCTTGCGGGGACCGGCGTGTTCCAGCCAGCCACCCCAAATCGCCGCCGAGATACCGAGCACGGCGATGAAGATTTCGAAAATATGGGTGACGCTCGGAACCGACCAGTTACAGCTGGTCGTGGTCAATTCCGCGAAGAAGCCCTGGTGCGCGCAGGCGGCCGCGTTGGCGTTCGGCACAAGCCTGGTCATCGGCAGCCAGAACACCGAGAACCCATACGCCATGCCGATGCAGAGATGAATCGCCAGCGCTGCCGGCGGTACGAGCCAGCGGTTGAACCGCGGACCGGCGATGGTGCGTTCCCGGTCGAGCAAACCGCTGCCTGCGACGGGCATCCCGGCGGTGGAATCATAGGTACTCATTGCCCCTCCCTTATTTTGCATTTTTATGACAGCGGCGCTTGGCGGGCCATGCTTTCGGCGGTCGTAGCTTGGCCGTCGTTCGATGTTTAGACTGCACATTTGCGCGGTGTCGGGCAAGAGGCTTGATCGTCTTAACGTTCGCTCGGACGCCCTTGCGCCGGCAAACTCTACCCGGGCAGAGAATATTTTTCCGCTAGCGCGGTAGCGCGCCGCGCCGCTACGACGCTCAGCCGGCCTTGCGTCTCAAGCATTTGTAACGCCGCGATGAGCCGCGGCGTGGCGTCTTGCACGGTGAGATCCGCGTTCCCGTCGCCCGCGCCAAGCGCATCGCGAAACGCGGCGCGCTCGGCGTCGGTGCCGCCTTGCTGAAGAGCGAGCATCAACGCAAGCGCGCCTTTGTGATCGGCGGCTTGCGCACGGGCGATGCGATAAAGGTTCACGAAGCGTTTGACGGCGCGCGGCGAGCCGCCCGCCAGAGGCGCCAGCGCCGTCAGCAGAGCCGATTCCGCGCTCGACATCGACCAGTCGACGGGTTCGGCATCCGGCGGCTCCTCGGTACCAGGTTTGCCGATAATCTGCGTAACGTAGGCGGCGTAGTCGGGCGCTTCGCCGGCGTCGATGCGGAACGGCACCTGGATCCACTTCTCGAGCACCGGGCCATCGGCTCGAATGCGAGCCGGATCGGCGGCGATTACCGTTACGATTCCAGCATTGGCGAGGGCGCGGTGCACCGTCTCAAGGAGCGGGCGGATCTTTTCTTCCGGCAGCGCATCGATCTCGTCGAGCGCGACGACGAGCCGCTGTGGCACCGAATTGAGGTCCGGCGTACCGGCATGGCGTACACCCTGCAGGAAAGCGCCGAGCGCCGCCAAGAAATGATCCGCCTGCCCTTTCGGCGTGGTGTCGGCGAACGGCGATGGCTCTTCCTCGGCGCGCCCCGAAGCCCCCGCCCGACGATCCGCCTCGGCGGCGCGCCGAGCGGTAAGTTCGACCTCCGCTTCCAATCCGTCGACCCGCCGCATCTGGTGCGCGTAAATTCCATCGAGTGCATGGCGCCGCTCCGCGACATCCGTGCCGAGCAGGCTTACGCCATGAAAGAGCGGCCGCAGCAGCCGAATGCCGCGCCAGAGATTGGCGGCCAACGCAAGCGCCGCGCCGATGTAGGCGAGTTTCGCGGCAAACGTCAGCCAACCGATATGCGCTTCGATCGCGGCGGCGAGCGAAGCGAGCCCCTGGTTGGGGCTGCGCAGCCAAGCAAGCCAACGCGCCGCGTCGGCGAAGGCGATATCGAGACCGATGCCGACGAGCACCAGGATCACTGCGGTAACGAGCAGCCGCGTCTGCCCTTTGAAGGCCCAGAAGGCGCGTAGCGCCCCGCCGAACCGGCCCGCCGGGCCGCCCGAACTGGCGATGTCGCGCACCATGGATTTATAATTGGCGATCGGATCGCCGCCGATGCCGAAACTTTCGAGCCGGCTCTCGAACTTGGCGCGATTGGCGCGTGCGTAGGTATCGACCTGCGAGCCGGCGGATTCGAAGAGCACGGTGTCGGGCAGCCGCGCCCGGCGGCTTTCGATTTCTTCAAGCTTCTGGCGCTCCGCGTCGAGCCGCCGGCGCGCCTCATCGAGCCGTTCGGCCGCTTCGCGCGCGACAACCTGCGGATCGCGCACCGCCTGGCCGACTTCACGCACGAACTCCGGGAAAGCCGCCTTGAGCTTGTCGTAAAGCGCCGCGGCGAGCGCGACACCGGGCTCGCCATCGAATCCCGCGACGTCGATGCGCAGCGCCACGACGCGGGCGAGGAAAGACCCGTCGCGCGCGCCGGCCGCCGCGCCGCTGAGCGCCTCGATCTCGGCGACAAGCTTGGCGAGCGCAAAGCTCTTGCCCGATCCGGGTGCTCCGAGAAGCGCGATCGTCAACGGCGCTTCGGTGTCGCGGTGCACCGCAAGCTCGGCCAG
>JASHSB010000083.1 GCA_030036945.1 Methylovirgula sp.
GTGCTCGATCAGGAAGCGCATCGGCTCGGCCTTGCCATGTCCGACCAGGCGCTCGCCGACCGGGTCTTCCTCGACGAGGCCTTTAAGGGAGCCAACGGTCAATTCGATCGCGGCATCTTCGAGGAGCGGCTGCGCGATGCAGGCATCAGCGAGAGCCGTTTTGTCGCCGAGCAGCGCGCCTCCTATCTGCGCAGCGAAATCATCGCCGTTCTCGACACCAATCTCGCTGCGCCCCAAGCGATGCTCGACCTCATCAATCGCTACTACAACGAGACCCGGAGCATCGATTATTTTGTGCTTCCGAAGACGGCGGCCGGCGCGATTCCGGCTCCGAGCGACGCCGATCTCAAGGCTTATTACGGGGCGCATCGCAACGCCTACCGCACCCCCGAATATCGCAAGATCAGCGTCTTGGTCGTGACACCCGCAACACTCGCCGATCGGTTTCTCAAGATCCATCCGTTCAGCGACGCGGAGATTGCCAAGCGCTACGACGAAGTAAAGGCCGCGCGTTACACCCAGCCCGAACACCGCGATGTCGAGCAGATCGTGTTTCCGGACGAGGCCTCGGCCTCGGCCGCGTCGGAAAAACTCTCCAGCGGAGAAAGTTTCGACGCGCTCGTCGCGGAGCGCAAATTGCCGCCAAAGGACGTCGATCTCGGCATGGTGACGAAGGCCGATCTCGCCGACAAAGCCGTCGCCGACGCCGCTTTCGCGCTGCCGCCGGGCGGCATATCAAAACCCGTCAAAACGCAATTCGGCTGGGCGATCGTGCGCGCCGTGACGGCGATCCCGCCGGTCGTCGAGCCGCTCAGCGTGGTCAAATCCGCGCTCGTCGAAGAGATGGCGCTCGCCCGTGCGGGCGGCGAGATGAGCAGGATCCACGACGCGATCGAGGATCGGCGCGCCGACGGCAAATCGGTCGCGGAAGCGGCGCAGAGCGCCGGGCTCGCGGCCCGCACCGTGGACGCCATCGACGCGCAGGGCCGCGACAAGAACGGCAACCCAGTCGCCGACCTCGACGATCCCGCGGCGCTCTCCAAAGCCGTATTCGCGTCCGACGTGGGCGTCGACAACGAGCCCATCAACGCGCACGACGGTGGGACCGTCTGGTTCGATGTGTTGGGCATCGAGCCGGCGCGCCTGCAGAGTTTCGACGAGGTGAAGCAAAAGGTCGCGGAAGCCTGGACGGACGAGGAAACGTCGAAGCGGCTGGCGAGCAAGGCGGCGGATCTCGTCAACAAGCTCAACGCCGGCGAGACGCTTGCCGCGGCGGCCGCGAGCCAAGGCGATCTCGGTATCAAGCACCTCGCGCATCTCATGCGCTCCAACGCACAGGAACTGTCGCGGACGCAACTCGCGCAGGTTTTCGATCGCTCCGTGGGGACGGCCGGATCGGCGCCGGACGAGGACGGCACGCGCATTCTCTTCAAGGTCGCCGATGCAAAAGTTCCGCCGCTCGACGTCAATCGGCAAGATCTACATAATGTCGTCGATCAGATGAAGACCGCGCTCGACGACGACTTGCTCGCCGAATACGTCGGCCAAATCCAGAACGAGATTGGGATCGAGATCAACCAGCCGGCGCTTGCCTCGATCCTCAACGCGCCCTCCGACACGGAATAAAGATGATCGAGCCTTCGTTCGCGGCATTCGCCGAGGCCTACGAGGCGCGCGGCGGCGCGCTTCTCTGCGCGCGCTTGGTCGGCGACCTCGAAACTCCCGTCGCGGCGTTTCTGAAGCTCTCGGCGGGCCGATCCGGACGGATCTTTCTGCTCGAGTCGGTCGAAGGCGGCGGCGTGCGCGGCCGGTATTCCATGATCGGCCTCGATCCCGACGTCGTCTGGCGCTGTTTCGGAGACCGCGCCGAAATCAACCGGCGCGCCCTCTCCGATCCGCAAACTTTCGGGCCCTGCCTTGAAGCGCCGCTCGATTCGCTGCGCTCGCTGATCGCCGAGTCGCGGCTCGATGCTCCCCCAGACTTCCCGCCGATGGCGGCCGGCGTCTTCGGCTATCTCGGCTACGACATGGTCCGGCAGATGGAGCGGCTGGCGCCGCCCAAACCCGATCCGATCGGCGTAGCCGACGCGATCATGCTGCGCCCGACCGTGATGGTCGTCTTCGACAGCGTGAAGGACGAGATCTGGGTTGTCACGCCGGTGCGCAAAGGCGGCGGCGCCAAGGCTGCTTATGAAGCCGGACGCGGACGGATCGATTCGGTCGTCGCCACGCTCGATTCCGCGCACCGCGACGAGGAGGAAACGAGCGCCATCGCCGCGATGCCAGCGGCGCCGAAATCGAACACTTCCGAGGAGCGGTTTCGCGAAATAGTCGAGCGCGCCAAGGAATATATTCGCGCCGGCGATATCTTCCAGGTGGTGCTCTCGCAGCGTTTCACGGCGCCGTTCACGCTGCCGGCATTCGCGCTTTACCGCGCGTTGCGGAGAGTCAATCCGGCGCCGTTCCTTTGCTATCTCGATTTCGGCGATTTTCAGATCGTCTGTTCGAGCCCCGAGATTCTGGTGCGGGTGCGCGACGGAAAAGTGACGATCCGGCCGATCGCCGGCACGCGCTGGCGCGGCAAGACGCAAGCCGAGGACGCGCGCCTCGCCGACGAGCTTCTCGCCGACGAGAAGGAGCGCGCCGAACATCTGATGCTGCTCGATCTCGGCCGCAACGACGTGGGCCGCGTGGCGAAGATCGGCAGCGTCGAGGTCACAGAGCAATTCGCCATCGAGCGCTACAGCCACGTTATGCACATCGTCTCGAACGTCGAAGGCAAGCTCGACGCGCATCGCGACGCGATCGACGCGCTCTGCGGCGGATTTCCGGCCGGCACTGTGTCCGGCGCGCCGAAAATCCGGGCCATGCAGATCATCGACGAATTGGAGACGGACAAGCGCGGCATCTATGCCGGCTGCATCGGTTATTTCGGCGTGCAGGGCGATATGGACACCTGCATCATTCTGCGCACCTCGGTGGTGAAGAACGGGTTCATGCACGTGCAGGCGGGCGCCGGCGTTGTTTACGATTCCGATCCCGCCTACGAACAGCGCGAATGCACGAACAAGGCGCAGGCGCTATTCCGCGCGGCGGACGAAGCGGTGCGGTTTGCAACGAGGACGAAGCGCGGGCAATAAATCGCCAGTCCCCGCGCAAGCGCGTCATTCATCTCGCGGTGCGCTTTGCGACAAGCAACCGTTGGTATCGCGCTTTGGGGCGCGCGCCATCCCGGCCGGCTCGATCCGGTCGCCGAGGTCATGGGCCGGAAGCTCGATGCGGCGGCGTTGGCGCAGATCGACCGCATTCTCGTCGAATGCATCCACGATTTGGTCGGCCCGGAATTCATGGCGCCGCCCGCGCGCCAGGCGGCTTAGCCCGTCGTTGCGACAAGCATGAGCGACAAAGCAATCGGGAAATGGCTCCGGATCACTTCGCCTTCGGCTCGCAATGACGCGGTGCGTTTGGTCTTGACCGCGCCCGCCGCGCGGGCCAAGAGGCTCCTATGCCGGCCGTCACGCTGATCGACAATTACGATTCCTTCGCCTTCAACCTGGTGCATTACCTTGGCAGCCTCGGTGCGCAAGTCAGCGTCTACCGTAACGACCGGGTGAGCGTTGGCGAAATTCTTGCCGCGCGGCCGGATGCAATCGTGCTCTCGCCCGGCCCCTGCACGCCGCGCGAAGCCGGCATCTGCCTCGATCTCATCCGCGCGGCGAGCGCGGAGATCCCGATCTTTGGCGTCTGCCTCGGCCATCAGGCGATCGGCGAGGCGTTCGGCGGCGAGATCGTGCGCGCGCCGGTGCCCGTGCACGGCAAGATTTCCGAGATCCGCCATGCCAGCGAAACCGTGTTCCGCGGCATCAATGGTCCGTTCCGGGCGACGCGCTACCACTCGCTGGTCGTCGAGCGCGACAACCTGCCGGACGATCTGCGCATGACCGCCGAAGCCAACGGGCTCGTCATGGGGCTTTCGCATCGAGCGCGGCCGACGCACGGCGTGCAGTTCCATCCCGAAAGCATCGCTTCGGAACACGGGTATCGGATTCTTTCGAATTTTCTCGATCTCGCCCAGGAATGGAACAAGGTGCGGCGCGGCAATTGACTCCCTCTCTCGCTTGCGCCCGCGGCGCGGGCAGCGCAATGAAGGCGCATGGACGCATTTAATCCGCTGATCGCCAAAGTCGCCGGCGGCGCGAGCCTTACCCGCGTCGAGGCGGAGCGCGCCTTCGATCTGCTTCTGTCGGGGCAAATGTCGGCCGCCCAGATCGGCGGCTTTTTGCTTGCCTTGCGGATACGCGGCGAGACGATCGAAGAGATCACCGGCGCCGTCGCGGCACTGCGTGCCAAGATGCACAAGGTCGCGGCGCCGCCCGGCGCGATCGACATCGTCGGGACCGGCGGCGACGGGCACGCAACCTACAACGTATCGACGCTCGCGGCGCTGATCGCCGCCGCCTGCGGCGTGCCGGTCGCCAAGCACGGCAACCGCGCCGCCTCGTCGAACGCGGGAGCGAGCGACGTGCTGAGCGCGCTCGGCGTCGGGATCGGCGTTACGCCGCGGGAGGTCGCAACCTCGATTGCCGAGGCCGGCATCGGTTTCATGAGCGCGCCCGCGCACCATCCCGCCATGCGTCATGTCGCCGAGATCCGCGCCGAACTCGGCACCCGCACTTTGTTCAACCTCATCGGACCGCTGGCCAATCCGGCCGGCGTCAAGCGCCAGCTGCTGGGCGTCTTCTCCGCCGATTGGCTTCGCCCGCTCGCCGAAGTTTTGCGCGACCTCGGGGCCGAGTGCGTCTGGGTGGTGCACGGCTCGGACGGGCTCGACGAAATCACCACGACCGGGCCGACCTTGGTGACCGCGCTGGAAACGGGCACGATCCGCTCCTTCGAGATCGTGCCGGAAGACGCCGGTATTGCCCGCGCCAAGCTCGAAGACTTGAAGGGCGGCGACGCGGCGCACAACGCCGCCGCTCTGAATGCCGTTCTGCACGGCGCCCGAAACGCCTATCGTGACATTGCCGTCATCAATGCCGCGGCGGCACTTGTCGTCGCCGGGAAGGCGGCTAGCCTCAGGGAAGGCGCGACGCTCGCCGCCGCCGCCCTCGATAGCGGCCGCGCCGCGGGCGTACTTGCCCGGCTGATCAAGGTATCGCAGGGTAGCGGGAAAGAGGCTTGACTTTTCGCTCCGCTTCTTTCGTTTGCCTGAAGGGTCTTCACGCTTGCTGGCGAGAATCCCGAGGTGACGTTGATGGCCGACATTTTGCGGCAAATCGAAGCCTATAAACGTAAGGAAATCAGCGAGTCGAAGCTGCGCATGCCGCTCTCGACGCTGGAACGCCGGGCGCACGAGCATGCGCCGCGCGGCTTCGTGCGGGCGATCGACGCACGGCTCGGCGAAGGCCGCTTCGCGCTGGTCGCGGAAATCAAGAAGGCGAGCCCATCGAAAGGGCTGATCCGCGCCGATTTCGATCCGCCGAGTCTCGCCAAGGCTTATCAGAACGGCGGCGCCGCCTGCCTCTCGGTGCTCACCGATACGCCTTCGTTCCAAGGCAAGCTCGAACATCTCGAAGCGGCCCGCAAGGCGAGCCATCTGCCGGCGCTGCGCAAGGATTTTTTGTTCGATCCCTACCAGGTCTACGAAGCGCGCGCGCACGGCGCCGACTGCATTCTCATCATCATGGCCTGCGTCAGCGACGAAGAGGCAAAACGGCTCAACAAGACCGCGCATGATCTGGGGCTCGACGTGCTCGTCGAAGCGCACGACGAAGAGGAGCTTGACCGCGCCCTGGAATTGGAGACCCGGCTCGTCGGGATCAACAACCGCGATCTGCGCGACTTTGCGACCAAGCTCGAGACCTGCGAGCGGCTCGCCGAAAAAATCCCCAGCGATCGGATCGTCGTCGCCGAAAGCGGGATCTCCGTCTATGAGGATTGCCTTCGCCTGAAGCACGCCGGCATCCGTACATTTCTGGTCGGCGAGAGCCTGATGCGGCAGAGCGACGTCGCCGAGGCGACGCGCACCCTGCTCTACGGCGCGGTCGCCGAGCGCAATCATCTGGGCAAGGCGCATGGATAGAGAAGATGCACACTTTCTTCCTGTGGGAGAAGGTGCCCCGCAAAACGGGGCGGATAAGGGGTTAGTGCGCCCATGACCAAACTCACCCATCTCGCCGCCGCGGGCGAAGCCCATATGGTCGACGTGTCGGAGAAATCCGTAACCGAACGCAGCGCGCGCGCCGTCGGCCGCATCAGCATGCGCAAGGAGACGCTCGACCTCGCGCTTTCCGGCAACGCCAAGAAAGGCGACGTTTTCGCCGCGGCGCGCATCGCTGGCATCATGGCTGCGAAGAAAACCGCGGATCTCATTCCGCTTTGTCATCCGCTGGCGCTCACCCACGTCGGTGTCGATGTCGAGCCGGATGCCGCGCTGCCCGGCATCAAGGTCTCGGCGCGCGCCAAGATCGCCGGCCAGACCGGCGTCGAGATGGAAGCGCTGACGGCGGTCGCCGTCGCCTGTCTCACGATCTACGACATGCTGAAGGCGGCGGATCGGGAAATGCAGATCGAAGCGATCGAGCTCGTCGAGAAGGCCGGCGGCAAGTCCGGCACGTTTCAACGCTCATGATCTCGGTCGCCGAGGCGCGTCAGCAAATCCTCGCCGCGGCGGGCGGTCGGCGCGGGAGCGAAAGCGTGCGGCTCGGCGAAGCGCTCGGCCGCACGCTCGCCGCGCCGCTCGCCGCCCGGCGCACGCAGCCGCCGGTCGCCGTCTCCGCGATGGACGGATTTGCGGTGCGCGCCGCCGACGTTGCTGTGCTGCCGACACGTCTCAAAGTGATCGGCGCAAGCGCCGCCGGACACGGATTTGACGGAATCGTTGAGCGCGGCGAGGCGGTACGGATTTTCACCGGCGCGCCGGTGCCGCGCGGCGCCGACGCGGTCCTCATCCAGGAGAACGCCGAGCTCGAAGGCGATATGGTGCTGCCTTCGGCGAGCGTCGCCGCCGGCAAGCATATCCGCGCCGCGGGCATCGACTTTTCCCAGGGCAACGTGCGGCTCGACGTTGGGCGGCGGCTGGGGCCGATTGAAATCGCCCTCGCCGCGGCGATGAATTATGCCGAGCTTCCCGTGATACG
>JASHSB010000084.1 GCA_030036945.1 Methylovirgula sp.
CGGCAGCGCTTTGACGATTTCGAGCGAGGTTGCAAGATCCGGATCGCCCGCCATGACAAACGTCACGAGCGCCGCGCGACGCGCTCGGGCAAGTTCGGCGAAGCGGGTTTCGATGCGGGCGGACATGCGGGCCGTGGTTAGCACGGGAGTAAAGGCTGATGGAAGGGTGGAGATTTATTGATGCGCGGATGCGTCGCGTCATTGCGAGCGAAGCGAAGCAATCCAGGAACAAAGGCTGGATTGCTTCGTCGCGGAGCCTGTCATCGGGCCGACCGAAGGCCGGACCCGTTGGCTCCTCGCAATGACGTCCGTTTCATAAATCTCTTCATCATGCAACAGCACTGAAGCTCCAGTGTTACATCCCGCCCAAATGATCCGCGATGGTGAACAAATCTTTGTCGCCGCGGCCTGAAATATTGACGACCATCAGATGATCGCGCGGCTTCTCAGCCGCAATCTCGACGGCTCGGGCGAGCGCATGCGCCGGCTCCAGCGCCGGAATGATTCCTTCGAGCTTAGCGCAGAGCTGGAAAGCGGCGAGCGCTTCGTCGTCGGTCGCCGAGAGATACATGACGCGGCCGGTTTCTTTGAGCCACGCATGTTCCGGTCCGATGCCAGGATAATCGAGGCCGGCCGAGATCGAATGGCCTTCCTCGATTTGCCCGTCGTCGTTCATCAACAGATACGTGCGATTTCCGTGCAGCACGCCGGGCCGGCCGCCCGCGAGCGAAGCCGCATGTTTCTTGTCGAGCCCGAAACCCGCCGCTTCGACGCCATAGATCTCGATCTGCCGGTCGTCGAGAAACGGATGAAAGAGCCCCATCGCGTTCGAGCCGCCGCCGATGCAGGCAATGAGCGAATCCGGCAGCCGGCCTTCCGCCGCCAGCATTTGCGTGCGGGTCTCTTCGCCGATCACGCATTGGAAATCGCGCACCATGGCGGGATAAGGATGCGGGCCGGCCACCGTGCCGATGCAGTAGAACGTCGTCTCGACATTGGTCACCCAATCGCGCAATGCCTCGTTCATCGCATCCTTGAGCGTGCGCGCCCCGGAGAGCACGGGCACGACTTTCGCGCCGAGCATGTTCATGCGGAACACGTTCGGCTTCTGCCGCTCGACATCGACCGCGCCCATATAGACGATGCATTCGAGGCCGAATTTCGCGCAGGCGGTTGCCGTCGCGACGCCATGCTGGCCGGCGCCCGTCTCGGCGATGATGCGCTTCTTGCCCATGCGCCGCGCGAGCAGGATCTGGCCGAGCACATTGTTGATCTTGTGTGCGCCAGTGTGATTCAGCTCCTCGCGCTTGAAATAGATCTTCGCGCCGCGCCCGCCGCTTGCCTTCTCCCGCGCATACTCGGTCAGCCGCTCGGCCAAATAGAGCGGGCTCGGGCGGCCGACGTAATGGGTGAGGAGATGGTCGAGCTCCGCCTTGAAGGCCGGGTCGCGCTTTGCCGCCTCGTAATGGCGTTCGAGATCAAGGATGAGCGGCATCAGCGTCTCGGCGAC
Source organism: Methylovirgula sp. (assembly GCA_030036945.1). GTDB lineage: Bacteria > Pseudomonadota > Alphaproteobacteria > Rhizobiales > Beijerinckiaceae > Methylovirgula. The sequence goes on from JASHSB010000084.1 coordinate 1,511, forward strand.
GAACCGGCCGCCGTAACCGCCGAAATGACCGTGCTCGTCGGGCTCGGTACGGAAGGAATTGGGCGATTCAGGCTTCATGCAATTTAACCGAGGGCTGAAACGACCGTCATTGCGAACGAAGCGAAGCATCCAGTTTCTGCTGGATTGCTTCGGCTCCTCGCAATGACGTGGTCTATCCGCTCTCGTCCTTCGATCCAAGCTTTTCCGCCGCCGCCCGCGCCGCGCCGACAAAGGCGGCAATCTTGGTCGCATCCTTAATGCCGGGCGCGCGCTCGACTCCGGAGGAGATATCGACGCCCGGCGCACCCGTCGCGGCAAGCGCCGCGCCGACGTTTTCCGCGCTGAGCCCACCGGCAAGCAGCCAAGGTTTTCGCAATTTTAAGCCCTTGAGCAACGTCCAGTCGAACGCTTGGCCGGTGCCGCCCGGTGGCACCGATTCCGCCGCCCGCGAATCCAACAAAAGCATATCGGCGACTGGCTCATAGGCGGCGATCCGCGTGAGATCGGCTGGTGCGCCGATCGCGATCGCCTTCATGACCGGCAAGCCGAACTTGGCCTTCAAGGCGGCGATACGCTCCGGCGTCTCACTTCCGTGCAGTTGGAGAACGTCGGGCAAAAGCGCCTCGACGGCGGTGGCAAGCGCCGCGTCGTCGGCATCAACCGTCAGCAACACCTTCCGGGCGCGGCCGCTGACTTGACGCCCAAGCGCCTGCGCCGTCGCCGGCGAAATATTGCGGGGGCTTTTTGCGAAGCGAACGAAGCCCACCATGTCGGCGCCGGCAACAAGCGCCGCTTCCAGCGTGTCGGGAGTCGAAAGCCCGCAAATCTTGACGATCGCCATGCTCTCGTCTTGCAGATCGAGCCGACGTTCGCAATATCCGATTATGCGGCCGATTTCCTGACCGTTAAACGTTCAGATGGCGAGCGTCCTCACGCAACCGCGCCGCCTCGACGCGCAGATCGCGCAACGCGCGGCGGTGTTTGCCCTGTGCGAACCAGGTCGCCAGACTCCCCAGCACGACGCCGAACATGACAGCCAGGATAAGGACCACGAACAGCGGCGCTTGCAGCTGGCCGGCGGTATCGCTGGAAAACGGATCGAACGAGACGACGACATTGGCACGATTGGCGACGGCCAGCGCCAGGCCGATCGCGGCAAGCGGCAGGAGAACGATGAGTTGCAGGGCCCGTTTCATCGCGGGGACGTCGGGCCAGGCTCAGCCGTTATAGCCGTCGTTGAGACGTTCGCGCATTTCCTTGCCGGTCTTGAAGAACGGCACCGCCTTTTCGTCGACCTCGACATGCGCGCCGGTGCGCGGATTGCGGCCAAGCCGCGCGTCGCGGCGCTTCACCGAAAACGCGCCAAAGCCGCGCAGTTCCACCCGGTCGCCGCGCGCCAGCGCATTGGTGATTTCATCAAGAATGGCGTTGACGATCTTCTCAACGTCGCGCAAGTAGAGATGCGGGTTGCGATCCGCAATCCGCTGCACGAGTTCCGACTTAATCATGTCCCGCCCCCGCCGCTCCGCCACTCAAGCTGAAGCTTCAAATCCCACTTTCTCGCGCAATATTTTACGGTGATTCAGCCCGAAATCACCGAATGCCTCCACCGATTGGATCATCCGCCAGCGCCATCATTATGCCCTGTTTCAATCGGTCGCAGCAACCTGCCAAATCGATACGAGACCGTCAAGATATTGTACCTCCACGTAAGTTGCGGTGCGATCTAGAAATTGCGCCAAGCCCGAGAGCCCCAACGCATCGGCAATCGCGGCGGAAGTGCTTAGAATCCCAAGCCGTTCGAGTTCGCTCCGCGATTCCCAATCGCGGATGGGGAGGCCGTGGGGAACGCCTTTGGCGCGCTCCATCCAAGCGATTGCCTCGCGTTCGCCGCCAATCTCGTCGATCAGTTTCAGGCCCAGCGCTTGGCGGCCGGTGAAAACCCGGCCGTCATCGACTGCGGCGAGCTGCACGTCGCTCATCCCGCGCCGTTCCTTCACCAGCCCCTTGAACCATTGATAACTGTCGTCGACGAGCGCGACGAGGGCGGCATGCACTTCCGGCGAAGTCGGCTCGAAACCGCTCGGCTCGGCCTTCAGCGGCGAGGATTTTACCGCGTCCACTTCGACCCCGACCTTGCCCATCAATTTCGAAAGGTCCGGGTATTGAATGAGGACGCCGATCGACCCCACCAGGGAATTGCCTTGGGCGACGATACGATCGGTGCCGATCGCCGCGATATAGGCGCCAGAGGCCGCCGTGTCGCCGACCACCGCCACCGTCGGCTTCTTCGCCGCGAGCCGGCGGATCGCATCATAGAGCCGTTCGGCGCCAGTCGTCGTGCCCCCCGGGCTATCGATCGCCAAAATGACGCCTTTCGCCCCGGACTTGGAGACCTCGTCGAGAAGCTTCAAGGTGGTGCGGTCGCCGGTAATCAGACCGCTGATCGAAACCCGCGCGATGTGTGGCGAAAAGCTGGGCGTTCCGATCTTGCCCGAGAGTTTTAGGCCGATGGTGCCCAGCCCGATGACGAGCAGGGCGATCGCCGCGCCACGCCAGAACGAAAGCTTGCGCCGCAGCCGGCGTCGATCGACGATGTAATCGGCCGAATTTGCCATTGCGCCGAACCTCCAGGCTCGAAGATTTCAAGGAAGCGAAGCGCGTTCCTCCCGATTACTCCTCGCTGGCCTTTTTCTTTTTGGTCTTTTTGGTGCCCGTATCGTGGGCCTTCAGCGCGGCGCCGAGAATATCGCCGAGCACCGCGCCGGAATCGGCCGAACCGAACTGCGCGATCGCTTCCTTCTCCTCGGCGACTTCCAGCGCCTTGATCGAGACGCCTACCTTGCGCGTGCGGCGGTCGAACTGGGTAATCCGCGCGTCGACCTTTTGGCCGATCGCAAACCGGTCCGGACGCTGGTCGGCGCGGTCGCGGGCAAGCTCGGCGCGTTTGATGAACGCATTGAGGTCCGTGCCGGCGATCTTCACGTCGACCCCGCTGTCCTTCACCTCGACGACCTCGCAGGTGACGATCGCTCCCTTCTTGAGATCGGCGGCGGCGGAATCGGCGGCCTTTGCCTCGAAAGGATCCGGGGTCAGCTGTTTGATACCGAGCGAGATGCGTTCCTTTTCCATATCGACGTCGAGCACCTTGGCTCGGACCATGTCGCCCTTTTTGTAATCCTCGATGGCCTGCTCGCCGGGCTTTTTCCAATCGAGATCGGAGAGGTGCACCATCCCGTCGACGTCGCCTTCGAGGCCGATGAACAGGCCGAACTCGGTCTTGTTCTTGACCTCGCCTTCTACCTCACTGCCGGCCGGATGTTTCTCGGCAAATGCCTCCCAAGGATTGGGGAGAGTCTGTTTGAGACCGAGCGAAATGCGCCGCTTGACCGGATCGACCTCGAGCACCTGGACGTCGACTTCCTGACTCGTCGCCACGATCTTGCCGGGGTGTACGTTCTTCTTTGTCCAGGACATTTCCGATACGTGGATCAGCCCTTCGATACCGGGTTCGAGCTCGACGAACGCGCCGTAGTCGGTGATGTTGGTTACGCGCCCGTGGAACCTGGTGCCGACCGGATATTTCGCCTCGATGTTCTGCCAGGGATCGTCCTGCAACTGTTTCATGCCGAGCGAGATACGGTGCGTTTCGTGGTTGATCTTGACGATCTTCACCTTCACCGTCTGGCCGATGGTCAACACCTCGCTCGGATGATTGACGCGCCGCCAGGCGATGTCGGTGACGTGCAAAAGCCCGTCGATGCCGCCGAGATCGACGAACGCGCCATAATCGGTGATGTTCTTGACGACCCCGTCGATGATCTGCCCCTCTTCGAGGTTGGCGACGATCTCGTGGCGTTGCTCGGCGCGCGATTCCTCGAGGACGGTGCGGCGCGAGACGACGATGTTGCCGCGCCGCCGGTCCATCTTGAGGATCTGGAACTGCTGCGGAACGTGCATCAACGGCGTCACGTCGCGGATCGGCCGAATGTCGACTTGGCTGCGCGGCAGGAAAGCGACGGCGCCGTCGAGATCGACGGTAAAGCCGCCCTTCACCTGGTTGAAGATCACGCCTTCGACCTTCTCCTGTTGGTCGAAGGCGCGTTCTAGACGGACCCAGCTTTCTTCGCGGCGCGCCTTGTCGCGCGAGATCACCGCTTCGCCGAGCGCATTCTCGATGCGCTCGAGGTAGACCTCGACCTCGTCGCCGACATTGAGTGTGCCTTCGCGCCCGGGTCCTTGAAATTCCTTGAGGGGAACGCGGCCTTCGGTTTTGAGCCCCACGTCGATGACCGCCACGTCCTTTTCGAGGGCGACGACGGTACCTTTGATGACCGAGCCTTCGAGCGCGTCGTTGTGGCCGTAGCTCTCATCGAGCAGAGCGGCGAAATCCTCGCGCGTCGGCGCGTAGGTCTGCGTGGACGACATGAATTCTCCTGAGTGCCCAAGTTCGGGCGGCGCCGGAAATGGGTTGGCGTGGGTGGCGCTCCGGCCTGCCGATGTCCGTCGCGTTGCGACAGGACCACGCTCTTAGGGCGAGCCGGCGCTGGGACGGCAGGAGAAGCGGGTTCGCGGGCTATGTAGCAAGGGCCGCCCGATACGGCAAGGGCGGAACGATCCGGCGCATTTTACATTATCGCGACGCGCGCACCGCCATATCCGCGAGCCGTTTTCTCACGATGTTCCGCGCCGCCTCGAAAGCCGTGTCGACGTCGAGCTTCGTCGTGTCGAGCACGACGGCATCCTGCGCCGCCCTGAGCGGAGCCGCGGCGCGGCCCGCGTCGCGCGCGTCGCGGCGGCGGATGTCTTCGAGGATCTCGGCATAATCGACCCCTTCGCCCTGTCCTTTGAGTTCCAGCGCACGGCGGCTGGCGCGCGTCTCCGGGCTTGCGGTAACGAAGATCTTCACCTCCGCCTCGGGGCAGATCACCGTGCCAATGTCGCGCCCGTCGAGCACGGCGCCGCCCGGCCGGCGCGCGAAGCTGCGCTGCAGCTCGACCAAAGCCTCGCGCACCTCCGCTATGGAGGCGACGATCGAAGCCGCCTCTCCCATCTGCCGGCCGCGCAGCGCCTCGGCGTCGAAATCGGTGAGGGCGAGACCGCGCGCGGCTGCGACCGCCGCGGTTACGTCGTTGAGATCGTGGCCTTGATCGAGCAACGCGCGCGCCGTGGCGCGATACAGCAGGCCCGTATCGAGATGCGGCAGGTTCAAGGCCTGCGCAAGGCGGCGCCCCAACGTGCCTTTGCCAGAAGCGGCGGGTCCGTCGATCGCGACGATCATGAAAAGCGCGCCCCCAGCCGGGTCATCTCGCCGGCGAACGTCGGAAAGCTCGTGGCGATCGTTCCGGCGTCGTCGATCGTCATCATGCGGCTTGCGGCGAGCCCGAGGACGAGAAAGCTCATCGCGATACGATGATCGAGGCGGGTCTCCGCAAATCCGCCGCCCGGCACGTCGCCGCCGCGGCCTTCGACGATGAGATCGTCGCCTTCGACCGATGTGGCGACGCCGGCTGCGCCCAATCCGGCCGCGATGGCCGCAAGCCGGTCGGATTCCTTTACCCTGAGTTCGCCCAAGCTGCGCATCCGCGTCGCGCCTTTGGCGAAGGCCGCGGCAACGGCAAGGATCGGGTATTCGTCGATCATCGATGCGGCATGATCGGCGGGAACGTCGATGCCGGCGAGCGGCGAGTGCCTTACGCGAAGATCGGCGACGCGCTCGCCGCCTTCCGTGCGCTCGTCCAGCACCTCGATCCTGCCGCCCATTTCGCGCAAGCAATGCAGGAGGCCGACGCGCAGCGGGTTCATCATCATGCCCTCGACGACGATGTCGGAGCCCGGCACGATCAGCGCCGCGACGATCGCGAACGCGGCAGAAGACGGATCGGCCGGCACGACAATGCGCGAAGGGCGAAGCTCCGGCCTGCCTTCGAGCGCGATTCTGCGGCCATGCGAACCGAACGGTTCGCTCGCGATCGTTGCGCCGAAATAGGCGAGCATTTTCTCGGTATGGTCGCGGCTCGCCTGCGGCTCGACGAGAACCGTGCGGCCGGGTGAATTGAGCCCGGCAAGCAGAACGGCCGACTTGATCTGCGCCGAGGCCACCGGCGTCGTGTATTCGATCGGCAAAGGTTCCGGCGTGCCCTTCAGCAGGATCGGACAACAGCCGGCGTTCTCCTCGAGTACTTCGGCGCCCATCGCGGCCAGCGGATCGAGCACGCGGCGCATCGGCCGTTTGCGCAGCGAGGCGTCGCCGTCGAAGCGCGCGGCGATCCCGTGTCCGCCGACGACGCCCATCATCAGCCGCGTGCCGGTTCCGGCATTGCCGAAATCCAGCGTCGCGCGCGGCGCGAGCAAGGCGCCGATGCCCATCCCGTAAACGCTCCACCTGCCCTCGCCATGGCGAGTGATCTTTGCACCCAGCGCCCGGCAGGCTTCGCCGGTATGAAGGACGTCGGCGCCTTCCAGCAGACCTTCGATGTCCGTCCTGCCGACGGTAAGCAAGCCGAGGATGAAGGCGCGGTGGGAGATGGATTTATCGCCGGGCGGCCGGATGCGGCCGGTCAGCGGGCCGCTCGGCTCGCCGCTGAGCGGCACGGATCGCGCCGGGATCTTCGTCGAAAGCGCCAAAGCCGTTCACCTATCGCCGGATGGCGTGCTGGTATCACGCGAATTGGGGCGCTGTCATGCGCCGATCGCGGGTCCGCGCTGGCGCAATTGCCGGACGAGTCGGGACGTTCGAACTAGCCTGTCGAGGCGACGCAAGTTCCAATTGACAGCCGCGTTCGGTCTCACTAACGGGAGCCCGCGAAGTGATCGCAGGTTTGCGCGGCGCGCCCCGCGCCACTTCGGATCGGAATGCGGCGCCGCGCTCGATGAGCCGGCAGTCTTTCAGAGGTCAACCGTGGCGAAACCCGAGCTCGGCAGCAAGCATCAATGCCACCAGTGCGGCACGAAATTCTTTGAC
>JASHSB010000085.1 GCA_030036945.1 Methylovirgula sp.
TCGTTCTATGTGCGCAGCTTCGAAGAGGACATGGCGCTGGTCGAGGAGATCGTCGGCCGGAACTACGACGACGCACGCCCGCCCGAGCTGCGCGGCGGCAACGGTCCTTCGCGGCCGCTCCTGTCGCCCGAGCGTTCGCTCGGCTCGGTGATCAAGCTGCTCACGCCGAACCCCGCCGAGTTCACGCCCAAGTACAACGCCTGGCTCGAAAGCATTCCGAACTACGTGCGGGCGCTGGTGTTCGTGATCAAGCGTTTCTACCAGCCCGAGTGGGGCAAGGATTGGCGTCGGCACTTTGGCGTGGACATCATCAACGGCGCCTCCGGGCACGAACTCAAGTACGACGGGCGCAAGCTCGTCGCCAACTACCTGCGGATCGGCCGCCAAGAAGACGGCGCCTGGCGGACCTACAAGTTGAGGCAGGACTTCGTCGCGGCCGACAAGGTGCAGATGGAGGACGACATCACCGCCTCGGTGGTGGTTCCCGCGCGGTGCTTGGTCGGACTGCCGGGCGAATATGACGGGCACCCAAGCCTCAAGTTGGCGCAAAACTGCGAGTTCAGGCTGTTCCAGCGGCCCGACGACGCCATTCATCCGGGGCTCGACCGGCAGGCCGAGGAAGACATGGCCGCGCCCGGGCTCTTCTGCTCCAACTTTCAGCCGCTCACGCGCGAGGACGCGCAGGGCATCGTCGAGGAGGTTGCGGTGCAAGACGCCTTCACCCCCCCGATGCGCGAACATGTGGCCCAAAACGCCGCCCGCGTCGACGACGGCTATTCGATCTGCTCGGCCCGGCCGCGGCTCGTCGGCGGCAAGCCTACAAAGAACCCGCGCTACCTGCAGCTCCGGCCCGATCTGGCACGGCCGCGCGACCGCTACGTCGCGGAGATGGGCGCGCGGCTCTACCGTCGCCTGCCACTTGACGCGCCGGTACTGTTTCCGGTGATCGGCGTGCTGTCGGGCCGGCGGAACAACCGGCCCGAGGAAGGCATCCGGCCGCTCTGCGTATACGGGCCCATCCACTACCAAGAGCTGCCGGAGCTGTTCATGGACTACGTGTGCTCGGTGACTGGCACGTCGCCCAGCACCACGGGCGCAGGATCGGAGGGGGCGCTCACCAAGGGACCGTTCAACGCCATCCAGACGACGGCCGACCTCAACAACGCGCTCGTCGCGATGCTGCTCACCGGATACGCCGGCTTCAGTTCGGCCGCCGGCTTCATCGGCCCGCACCTGCGTGTGGACCACGACATCAGCCTGCTGATCCCCGAAATCTGGTGCCGGCTGTTCCCGCACGAGCGGGATCCACGGCGGCTGATCGAAGCGGGGCATCTGGAAAAGCTCGAAGACTATAGCGAAGGCGGAAGGCGGGTGCTGGCCAGCCGGCTCGGCTACCGCATCACGGCCAAGTTCGTGCGTACCTACCTCGGGCGCGTCTTCGACAACCCTAACGCGGTATTCACCGACGAGATCCTCAAACCCGAGCTGCAGGATCCGGCGGTGTTTGCCGACGGCGTCAACAACATCGTGGAGGCGCAGCAGCGCGTCGCGGAGGCATACTTCGCGGACGGCACGATCGACGACGCCTGCCCGCCGATCAAGGCGCTGCTCCACATCATGGCACGGGAAAGCTACAAGGGGAAGACCGCGAACGATCCCGCGATACGGGCGCTCTTCACCCGCGAGGCGCTGCTGGCGAGCGACTGGTATCGCGAGCGCCTCGCGACAAAGCAACAGCGGGACGTGGCGCTCTGGGGGCGCCACGTTCACAGCCTGACCGAGTTTCTGGCGCGCGCCGGCCACCGCGAGGAGGCGAAGCGTCTCGGCATCGCCGGCCGGCTGGAGCACGCCCGCGCCGAACTGGAGCGAGTGAGCGCGCCAGCGTATCTGAAGGCGCTCGTCGGCACGATCGGCGCCGACCCGATCCATCGGCCGGCGCGCGACCCGGAACCGGAAGCGAAATCCGGAGCAAAAGCACGCGGGATGTCGAAGACGGCGGGCGCCGCCGGAGAGTCTGTTGCACCACGCCGATAGCGAGACCATTTGTGCGGTCCGCGATGCGCCAATTTCTGCCATAACAGGCGGGTCGCCGCTCGCGTCGCGGCGCTTGCGTAGTTGAGATAGAATACGCACGGTACATTGTTGATGCGCAACGCCGAGGGAGTTTTCGTATGAAAAAATACCTTGCCCTATATCTCATCCCCGCATCGGTACTTGAAGACTGGTCAAAGACCGATCCCGACAAGAGGAAAGCGGCTGAAGAGAAGATGCGCGGCGAATGGAACGAATGGATGCGCAACCATGCTAAAATTCTCGCTGACACAAGGGCTTGCGGCAAGACGAAACGCGTCTCATCCGGCGGAACTTCCGATACCAAGAACGATATTCACTTGTACTCCTTCGTCGAAGCGGAATCGCAGGAAGCCGCCGCGAAGTCTTTCGAAGGCCACCCGCACCTGCAAATTCCGCAAGCGTCCATAGAGGTCATGGAAATCAGACCGATCAGCGGGATGTAAAAAACGCCCCTCATCCTGAGGAGTGCCGCAGAACGCGTCCGACGTGATCACATCTCCCCTCATCCTGAGGAGCGCCGAAGGTGCGCCTCGAAGGATGAGAGCGCGGGCCACGATGGAGCTAACGATCCCTTGCCCTTCGAGGCTCGCTTCGCGAGCACCTCAGGGCGAGGGCGTTGGTGTGATGAGCAACAGCAGCCCCCTCATGCTGAGAAGCGCTCCGCAGGAGCGCGTCTCGAAGCATGAAGAGGCCACCAAGCGGCCATCTCGAAGCATGAACAAGTTCTGGGGCCTCGCGCGAAACAGATCGGCTTTGCCTGTTTCTTTGCCTAGACCTCGTTCATCGGTCTCGCGGTCACGGCGCGGTGTTTGTTGCTATGGACGGAGCCGGGCGGGACGGTGCGGCAAGGGAGAAGGTGGCGGCAGATTGAAAGTGATCCACGCGGCGCTGCATACGGCTCGCTCGGAACGGTACATGTAGCGTAGGTGTCGCAACATGTGAGTTTAGGCTTGGAAAAGAAAACGACGGATTGCTGCCGCGACGTTTCCAGTCGTGCAAAGCACGGGCAGAAAATCATGCCAGAAAATCACCTGGCCCTTTCCATTTAACTCCTTGTGCCAGTGCGATTGCCTGTCATTGGCGGCTAGCACAATTGCATCTTGAGCAAGTGCTACGAGATGAGCGTCGGTACGATTCCTCGGAATCGGATTACGAGGCCGCTCGGCTGTTTTGATCGCGTTGAGCGTATCGCGCTGTTCTGGCGAGGCCCATACTCCTTCATCAAAGCCGCCAAATGAAGATCTTCCAAATCCAAATAATCCTCTTGGCGCGCCCTTTGAGGTGATCCGTCGATGTAAATCTCGTGCGGCGGGTGGTGCCGCTCGTTCAGAGGAAAGTTCGCACTCCCGCTTCAAGTCAGGCGTGAGTGCAATTTCAAATTCGGTACTTTCCAGATCGCTAACTGGATCGAAGCCTTCCTCGGCGAGGCGGTCGACAGAGCAACTATCCAAATATACCGGCCGGCGTTCCTCCATCAACTGCACCCCGTCGTCGCCCCGCACGTATCGCACTTGAGGCACGTGCCGTTGCGCACCAAAGTGAAATTGTTGCACTCGGGACAGGCTTCGCCGGTATAGCCTTTGATGCGAGCTTCGCTGCGCTTCACGGCGACGGAGGTCTGCTCGGCCGGCACCGACCAGTCGAGCGCGTCGAGTTCCGCTTCGATCTCGTTTTCGAGATTCTTCTTCAGCGCGGTCGCGGCTTGCACCGAGCCGGTCGCCGGCGCGCCCTGCACCAACATCAGCTTGTCGGTCTTGGCGCGCACGAATCCTTTCGACACGAACTTCGATGTGGGCCCGGCGCTTTGCGGCGCCCGGCTCTGGTCCTCGCCTTTGCCGAGCGCGTCGTGGCCGATGTCGCTCTGGTCGATATGGGCGAGATCGTTGCGGCCGAGGTACGAGATCGCAAGCTCGCGGAACACGTAGTCGATGATCGACGTGGCATTCTTGATCGCGTCGTTGCCCTGCACGAGACCCGCCGGCTCGAAACGGACGAAGGTGAAGGCGTCCACGAATTCTTCGAGCGGCACGCCGTACTGAAGGCCGACCGAGATGGCGATGGCGAAATTGTTCATCAGCGAGCGGAAGGCGGCGCCTTCCTTGTGCATGTCGATGAAGATTTCGCCGAGTCGGCCGTCCTGGTATTCGCCGGTGCGCAGATAGACCTTGTGGCCGCCGACCACCGCCTTCTGCGTATAGCCTTTGCGCCGGTCGGGCAGACGCTCGCGGTCGCGAATGCGCTCGATCTTCTCGACGATACGCTCGACGATCTTTTCGGCGACCACGGTGGCGCGCGCCGGCGCGTTGGCGGCGATGAGCGCTTCGACGCCTTCTTCCTCTTCGTCCTCGTCGGCGATGAGCTGGCTGTTCAGCGGCTGCGAGAGTTTCGAGCCGTCGCGATAGAGCGCGTTGGCTTTGAGGCCGAGCCGCCAGGAGAGCATATAGGCTTCCTTGCAGTCCTCGACGCTCGCCTCGTTTGGCATGTTGATGGTCTTCGAGATCGCCCCCGAGATGAACGGCTGCGCCGCGGCCATCATGCGGATATGGCTCTCGACCGAAAGATAACGTTTGCCAGTGCGCCCGCACGGGTTGGCGCAATCGAACACGGCATAATGCTCGGGCTTCAGATGCGGCGCGCCTTCGACCGTCATCGCGCCGCAGACGTGAAGGTTGGCGGCCTCGATGTCGGCCTTGGAGAAGCCGAGGAAAGCGAGCAGATCGAAATTCGGATCGTCGAGCTTTTCTTCCGGTACGTTCAGCGCGTTGACGAGAAAGTCGGCGCCGAGCGTCCATTTGTTGAACACGAACTTGATGTCGAAGGCCGCGGCCAGCGTTTTCTCGAGTTCGTCAAGCTTGGCGTCGGTGAAGCCTTTGGCGCGTAGGCTCGCGGGGTTGACGGCCGGCGCCTGATGCAGCGAGGCGTGTCCCACCGCGTAGGCTTCGATCTCGGCGATCTCCGATTCGCGATAGCCGAGCGCGCGCAGGCCTTCCGGCACAGCGCGGTTGATGATTTTGAAATAGCCGCCGCCGGCAAGTTTCTTGAATTTGACGAGCGCGAAATCCGGCTCGATGCCGGTGGTATCGCAATCCATCACCAAGCCGATCGTGCCGGTCGGCGCGACGACGCTCACTTGCGCGTTGCGATAGCCGTGCGCTTCGCCGAGCGATACCGCTTTGTCCCAAGCGACGATCGCACGCCGGCCGAGCGCGGGGTCGGGCAGCGCCGCGTGGTCGAGCGGCACGGGAAGCATCGCGAGCTTCTCGTAGCCCGAAGCCTCGCCATGCGCGGCGCGGCGGTGATTGCGCATCACGCGCAGCATCGGCTCGCGATTGTCGGAAAATTCCGTGAAGGCGCCGAGCTCCTTCGCCATTTCCGCCGAGGTCGCATAGGCGACGCCGGTCATGATCGCCGAAAGCGCCCCGCAGATGGCGCGGCCTTCCTCGGAATCGTAGGCGATGCCCGACGACATCAACAGGCCGCCGACGTTTGCATAGCCGAGGCCGAGCGTGCGGTAGTCGTAAGAAAGCCGGGCGATCTCCTTCGAGGGGAACTGCGCCATCAGCACGGAGATTTCGAGCACGATCGTCCACAGCCGGATGGCATGTTCGTAGGCGTCGATGTCGAAGACCTTGGTCTGCGGGTCGCGGAACGGCAGCAGGTTCAGCGAGGCAAGATTGCAGGCCGTGTCATCAAGAAACATATATTCCGAGCACGGATTTGAGGCGACGATCGGCCCGGCCGCGGGGCAGGTGTGCCAATCGTTGATCGTCGTGTGATATTGCAGGCCGGGATCGGCCGAGGCCCAGGCCGCGTAGCCGATCTTCTCCCAAAGCGCCCGTGCCTTCATCGTCTTGTGCGGCTTGCCGTCGAGCCGGCGCGTCAAGGTCCAGTCGGCGTCTTCCTCGACGGCGCGCAAAAACGCGTCGGTGACGCGCACCGAATTGTTGGAGTTCTGTCCGGAGACGGTGAGATAGGCCTCCGAATCCCAATCGGTCGTGAACGTGTCGAAGGACGCTACCTGGTCGACGTCCTTGTAGCCCTGGCGGGCGAATTGGATGATCTTCTTGATCATGCCGTCGGGCACGGAGGCGCGGCGGGCGAGCTTGATTTCTTTCTTCAACGCCGGATTCATTTCCGGATTGAAGCAATCGTCGCCCGGGCCTTGACAATTCACGCAAGCGCGCAGGATCGCCTTCAGCGCCTTCTTGACGATTTTCGAGCCGGCGACGAGCGCCGCGACCTTCTCTTCTTCCTTCACCTTCCAATCGATGTAGGCCTCGATGTCGGGGTGATCGACATCGACGACCACCATTTTGGCGGCACGGCGGGTCGTGCCGCCCGATTTGATGGCTCCGGCGGCGCGATCGCCGATCTTCAGGAAGGACATCAAGCCGGACGACTTGCCGCCGCCCGAAAGCACCTCGTTCTCGCCGCGCAACTTGGAGAAATTCGAGCCGGTGCCGGACCCGTATTTGAACAGCCGCGCCTCGCGCACCCAAAGGTCCATGATACCGCCTTCGTTGACGAGATCGTCGGCGACGGACTGGATGAAGCAGGCGTGCGGCTGCGGATGCTCGTAGGCCGACTTGGACTTCACGAGCTTGCCCGATTCGAAATCGACATAATAATGGCCCTGGCTCGGGCCGTTGATTCCGTAGGCCCAGTAGAGGCCGGTGTTGAACCATTGCGGCGAATTAGGCGCGGCGATCTGTTTGGCGAGCATGAAACGCAATTCGTCAAAGAAGGCGCGGGCGTCTTCGACCGAATCGAAATATTTGCCTTTCCAGCCCCAATAGGCCCAAGCCCCGGCTAGCCGGTCAAAGACTTGGCGCGCCGAGATCTCGGAGCCGAATCGCTCCGCTTTCGGCAATTCCTCCAGCGCCTCTTCGTCCGCCGCGCGCCGCCAGAGGAAGGCCGGAACGTCCGGCTCCTCGATCGCTTTCAAACGAGTCGGAACGCCGGCTTTGCGGAAATATTTTTGGGCGAGCACGTCGGCCGCCACCTGACTCCATTGGGCGGGGACTTCGATTCCATCGAGCGCGAATACGGTCGAGCCGTCGGGATTGCGAATCTCGCTGCGCGTCGTACGGAACTCGATTGCGTCGTAAGGGGAAGTCTCTGCCGTCGTGTAGCGCCGCTCGATCCGCATGATGTGATCCCGAGATATCGCGAGAAAGAAAGTGAGCCTAACGCGCGGTCTTCCGACGCGTCAAGGATTAGTGGTTATTCTCTGTCTCAACACAAAATATTGTGGAAATTGTTAAAATTTACAGGCCCCAGCGAGAGAGATTGTTGGCCGCAGGGCGGCACCGCGCAAGGGCTTGCCAGAGTCTTGCGCCATATCCCCAGACGGGCCAATTCAGGCCTTGCATCCGGCGCCGAAATGACACGCCAACTTTGAGTCGCGGGCACGATTCTGGACATGGCGGAGGTCCGCCGCCATAGTGGACCGCTATTCATGGTGAACACAATGCGCCGGCTTCTTCGACTTTTCACCTGGTGGCAGGAAGCCACGCTCAACACGCTCTTTTACACCTGGTGGAAAGGCGAATTGGTCGGGATCGACGAATTCGGCAACCAGTATTATCGCGCCCGCGGCAAGGATCCGGCGCTGGCTTTCGAGCGCCGCTGGGTCATCTATGCCGGCTACGCCGAAGGCTCGGCGACGCCGCCCGGCTGGTACGGCTGGCTGCACCACACGGTCGATGTGCCGCCTTCCCAGGAAACCTACGCGGCGCGCGAATGGCAGGCGCCGTACCTGCCGAATTTGACAGGCTCGCCGCAGGCTTGGCGGCCGCCGGGCTCGAGTTTGGCGGCTGGCACACGCCCGCCTGCCACCGGCGACTACCAGGCCTGGAAGCCGGAGAACTAACGCGCGCCAGGCGGGCGTGCCAGCGGATCGCTCGGGTCCGCGAATATCACGCGGCCGCCGGCGAGCTTGATCCGTTCGCTCGCCACGGCCGCCAGCGCCGCCGGATAGAGACGGTGCTCCTCGGCGAGCACGCGGCGGGCAAGCGTCTCGGGCGTGTCGTCCTCGAGAACGGCGACCGGGGCCTGGGCGATGATCGGGCCTTCGTCCATGGCGGGAACGACAAAGTGCACGGTGCAGCCGTGAATCTTTGCGCCGTCGGCCAAGGCGCGCTCGTGTGTATGCAAGCCGCGGTAGGCCGGCAGAAGAGCCGGATGAATGTTGATCATCCTTCCTTCCCAGAGCCGCACGAACGACGGCGTCAACAGCCGCATGAACCCGGCGAGACAAATGAGTTCGACGCGGTGTAATTCGAGCAGGACTTGGAGGCTTGCCTCAAAATTCTCGCGTCCCGTGTAGATCCTATGATCGACGGCGGCGGTCGCGATGCCGCGTTCCTTGGCGACCGCAAGGCCTTGGGCCTCGGGACGATTGGAGAGAACCAAAACGATTTCGGCGGGGTAGGCAGGCTCGGATGCCGCTTCGATGAGACTGCGCATATTCGAGCCGTGGCCGGAAATCAGAATCGCGGTACGCTTACGTGTCACGGCGTCAGCCGGCCGGAATAGGCGACGCCGGGCGTCCCGACGATCTCGCCGAGCAGGATCGGCGCTTCGCCGGCGGCGCGCAGGTCGGCTTCGAGCGCCGCGACCTTGGCCGGCGCGGCGACCAACGCCATGCCGATCCCGCAGTTGAACGCGCGCGGCATCTCCGCTTCGGCGACAAATCCGGAAAGCCATGCAAAGACCGGTGGCACGGCAATCGCCGAAAGATCGATGCGCGCGCCAAGCCCTTGCGGCAGGATGCGCGGCAGATTGTCGGAGAATCCGCCGCCGGTGATATGCGCCAAGCCTTTCACCGCGTCGCCCGCTTTAAGGATCGGCAGGAGCGGGCGCACATAGATCCGCGTCGGCGTGAGCAGCGCTTCGGCAAGCGTCCGCCGCGGTGCGAACGGGGCCGCATCGGCAAGTTTCAAACCGTTCTCCGCGATAATCCGCCGGACGAGCGAAAAGCCGTTGGAATGAAGCCCCGAGGAGCGCAGTCCGAGGATTACATCCCCGGCGGCGATGTCGTCTTTCGGCAAAAGCTTGCCGCGCTCGACGGCGCCTACCGCGAAGCCGGCGAGGTCGTAATCGGCTCCCGTATAGAGGCCCGGCAGTTCGGCGGTCTCGCCGCCGATCAGCGCCGCGTCCGCCTCGATGCAGCCTTGCGCGATTCCGGCCACGATTTTCGTCCCGATTTCGGGGTCGAGCTTGCCGGTGGCGTAGTAGTCGAGGAAGAACAACGGCTCGGCGCTTTGCACGACGAGATCGTTGACGCACATGGCGACGAGATCGATGCCAATCGTCGCGTGCATACCGCTTGCCACGGCAAGTTTCAGTTTCGAGCCGACGCCGTCCGTGGCGGCAACCAGGATCGGATCCCTAAACCCCGCCGCCTTGAGATCGAAAAGGCCCCCGAAACCGCCGATCTCGCCGTCCGCGCCGCGCCGCTGCGTCGCCCGGGCGAGCGGTTTGAGCTTCTCGACCATGGCATTGCCGGCGTCGATATCGACGCCGGTCTCGGCATAGGTGAGACCTTTCGGCATTTGCGCCCTCGACCGGAAGGCCACGCCTAACCTCTCGTATCACGCAAGGCAAGCGGCGGAACGTTCAGCGATTCCGGGATTGGCCGAATTGACGCTATGCTGCGCTGCGCCGCTTTTCTAGGGAACGCATGTCCGTTTACGCCAGCCTGCCGAATCTCATCACGCTTGCCCGGTTGGGGCTCGTGCCGGTCGTGATCGCCATGATTTCGGCCGGCCGCTGGCAGGAAGCCTGCGTTCTCTTTATCCTGGCCGGCATTTCCGATGCCGTCGACGGCTGGCTCGCCAAACGCTTCAGTCTGCGTACCGAACTCGGCGCGTACCTCGATCCGCTGGCCGACAAGGCTCTGCTCGTTTCGATTTACGTAGCCTTGGCCGTGGCCGCCGCGTTGCCGAGTACGCTGGCAATCGTCGTCGTGGCGCGCGACGTCATGATTATCGGCGCATTCATGGTTTCCTGGTTGATGGACAAGCGAATTAAGATCCGGCCGCTGCTCATCTCGAAAATCAACACGGTGGCGCAGATAGCGTTCGCAGCCGCGGTGCTTGGCGCCAAGGCCTTTGATTTCGCGCTTCTGCCCAAGTTCGATCCCGCCGCCTACGGCGTGGCGGCATTGACGCTCGCCTCGCTGGCGGCCTATCTGGCCAACTGGTCGCGGCACATGAGCCTCTGAGGCGGGTCATGGCGATGCGTGTCGAGTGGCAAATTGGCTTCTGGGTCGGCGCGCTCGCGCTTGTTGTCCTTTTCCTGTGGATCTTCAGCGGCGTTCTTCTGCCGTTCGCGGCGGCCTTCGTGATCGCTTATCTGCTCGATCCGTTCGTCAATCGTTTGCAGCACCTCGGTCTGCATCGGCTCGTGGCGACGCTGCTGGTTCTTGCCGCCTGCGTGATGATCATCGCGTTGATCTTGATGCTGATCGTGCCGGTACTCAGTCACCAGTTTGCCGAGTTCATCCACGCGTTGCCGGACCTGCTCAACAAGCTGCAACGCCTAATCGTCGCGGCCGGCGGACGGGTGGCGAAGGAATACGGCGCGCCGTTGCTACAGCGTTTCGGGCTGGCGACGAACGGGACCGGCGTCGGCGTCGGCGATCTTGCGGCGACGGTGGCGACATGGATCGGCGCCTTCTTGAATTCGTTGGTGGCGCGAGGCTTCGCCCTCATCAGCCTTGTCTCGCTGATCGTCGTCACACCGGTCGTCGCCTTCTACATGCTGCTCGATTATCACGCGATGATCGCGGCGATCGACAATCTCGTTCCGCCGCGGCACCGGCCGGTGGTGCACCGGCTTGCCGCCCAAATCGACCAGGCAATGGCGGGTTTCCTGCGCGGCCAGTCACTGGTCTGTTTGTTTCTCGGCGTCTGGTACGGCGTAGGCCTATCGCTCGTCGGGCTAAATTTCGGGTTGCTGATCGGCATCACCGCCGGATTCCTGAGCTTTATTCCCTACGTCGGCTCGTTTACCGCGCTGATCGTGGCGGCGATCGTGGCGATCGTGCAGGGCTGGCCGCACCTTTACCTGCTCGCCATGGCGTTGAGCGTAGTCATCGTCGGCCAGCTTCTCGAAGCCAACATTCTCTCGCCGAAATTGGTCGGCGACCGGGTCGGCCTGCACCCGGTCTGGCTGATTTTCGCGTTGCTCGCCTTCGGAAGCGTGTTCGGTTTCACGGGCCTTATCATTGCGGTGCCGGTGGCGGCGGCGGCCGGCGTCATCCTGCACTTTGTGATCGCCAGTTACCGGGGGAGCGACCTTTATAGCAGCTTGCCGGAGCTGCGCGCCTCGATTGGGACAAATATCATTGCGAAAACGGAACAATCGAAAGCGATCGAAGACCAATAATGTCCGCCGACGTACCGCCCGGACCGTCCAACAGCTGGCGTCAACTCAGCCTCGACCTGCCGCTGAACCCGCATTTCCGGCGCGAGGATTTTCTTGTCTCGGAAGCCAACGCAACCGCGTTGCGCATGATCGAGGCGTGGCCTTCCTGGCCGGACGACGTTCTGCTCCTTACCGGACCGCCAGGCGCGGGCAAAAGCCACCTCGCGGCGATCTGGTCAGCGCGCGCCGGCGCCGACATCTGCTTCGGCCGCACGCTCGAGGGAGCGGACCTCGCCGCGCTCGCCGGCAAGCCGGCGCTCGTCGTCGAAGCGGCCGATGAGATCGGCGCGGCCGAGGTGCCTTTGTTCCATCTGCTCAATCTCGCCCGGCAGCAAAAGACGAGCCTGTTGCTTACGGCGCGGCACAAACCGGATCTTTGGGGCCTTAAAACCGCCGATCTTCTCTCGCGGCTGCGGCTCGCGCCTTTGGTGGAGCTTGGCGCTCCGGACGAAGAATTGCTCCGCGCCGTGCTCGAAAAGCTGTTTCGCGACCGCCAACTCGCCGTCGACGCGGCGACGGTGGGTTTCATCGCGCTGCGGATCGACCGCTCGCTCGACGCAGCCCGTTATTTCGTCGATCTCCTCGACCGCGCCGCTCTGGCGCGCGGCGGACCAATCACCCGCACCTTGATCCGCGAGCTATTGCAGGAGTTCGGCGGCGACGAGTAGGCAACGAACGGGAAAATTTCACGTCCCGTCGAGGTTGACCGGGTTCGACGACCTGCATAAAGGCTTGGCCGAGGAGTTGTCATCGTGTTCCGGACCTTCCTACTTGCAGTCGGCTTCGCTGGCCTAGCGATCGGGTCGGCTGCCGCGCAGGCCAATACTGCGGCAAAGCCGCCATCGCCGCCGGTGAGTTCGGAACCGGAGGCGACGACCGCAACGTACGGCGGATGGACCTTGCGCTGTACGCACCGGCAGGTCGCTGGCGCGGCGGCGCGTTTCTGCGAAGTGGAGCAAGCCGTCGTGCCGCAAGGTCAACAAAATCCGATAGCGCAAATCGGCGTCGGCCGCTTGTCTCCCAAGGACGAGATGCGGCTGACCGTCGTGCTTCCGACCAATATTACATTCCGAAATGTGCCCAAGGTGACGGCGCAAGACAAGGATCCGGGCGTCGTACTGACGTGGGAGCGCTGCGTGCCGGGCGGCTGCGTCGCGGACGCTATATTGAAGGACGACGTCTTGCGCGCCTGGCATGCGATCGCCGCCGACACCGGCCGTTTGCTATTCACCAATGCCGCGGGGCAGAACGTCGCGATCGAATTTTCCTTCCGCGGCTTCGGGCAGGCGATGGATGCCTTCGCCAAAGCGCGCGCATAGGCGAGCCGCCGTCGCAGCCGAACTCTTTTCCCACGCATCCACCAAGGCGGCGCACTTGCGCGCCCATGAGAATGCGGACTATTCCTCAAGCGGAAGAGTGCCGTGGACCGCATTTGGAGACATGCGCCGCTTCATTTCTTAGGAAGTCTCTATGTTTTATTTTGCCTACGGCTCGAACATGGATCGCCAAGCCATGCGGCTTCGTTGCCCCGGCTCGCGTCCGCTCGGCCGGGCTCGGCTGGCGCGCCGTAGATTCTTCATCATGGAGTCGGGTTACGCTTCAGTGAAATGCGATCCGCGTAGCGACGTGCACGGCGTGCTATACGAACTTGCACTCTCCGATGTCCCAAGCCTTGATTGCTATGAAGACATCGGCCGCGGTCTCTATCGCAAAGTGACGCAGCCAGTCTTGCGCGAAACGAGCGCGCCCGTGCGGGCGTTGGTTTACATCGGCGCGAGCCGGGTTGAAGGAAAACCTTCGGCCGCCTATCTCGATGCCGTGCTCGCCGCCGCGAACGATTGGTCGCTTCCCGCCGCCTACGTCGCCCGGCTTGTTGCGCTCGGCGAAAGCGAGAGCGAACGGCGCCGGCCGCCAATTCGGCACAAAGGTGTTTGCATTTGACCGCGCAAACGGCATCGGACCCTGTTGCAAATCGCGTCGTGATCGTGCGCGACGTCGCGACCTTGCAGGCGGCCGTCGCCGCTTGGCGCGCCGCCGGCGAGCGCATCGCGCTTGTGCCGACGATGGGCGCGTTGCATGCCGGGCATCTATCGCTCGTCGCGGCGGCGAAACGGCGCGCCGGGCGCGCACTATTGTCGATCTTCGTCAATCCGACGCAGTTCGCGCCCGGGGAGGATTTCAATTCCTATCCGCGTTCGTTGGCGCATGACGTGGATGCATTCGCCGCCGCGGGCGGCGATCTCATCTTCGCCCCCGAGATCGAAGCAGTTTATCCGGAAGGCTTTGCCACGACGGTGTTGGTCGGCGGCCCGGCGAAGGCGGGGCTCGAGGACAAGTTCCGTCCCGAGCATTTCGCCGGCGTGGCGACCGTGGTCGCCAAGCTCTTCCAACAATGCCTGCCGGATGCCGCGATTTTCGGCGAGAAAGATTATCAGCAGCTCAAAGTCGTGGAGCGGATGGTGCGCGACCTCGATTTCGGCATCGAGATCGTTGCGGCGCCGACGCTGCGCGCCAAAGACGGCCTCGCGTTTTCCACGCGCAACGAATATCTGTCGGCGGCGGAGCGGGCGCGGGCGCCACTGCTCTATGCGGCGCTGATCCGCTGTGCCGGCGCGTTGCGCGACGGCGCGGCAATGGACGTAGCGCTCGCCTCGGCCCGCGCCTCTCTCCAAAACGCCGGTTTCGCTGTCGATTACTTCGAGGCCCGGCATGCCGAGACGCTTGCGCCGATCGCGGCGTTGGGCGCCGCCCCCGTCCGGCTCCTTGCCGCCGTCCGACTCGGCGCGACGCGGCTCATCGACAACGTCGCGGTCTAGCACCGCGCCCGCGACTTCGATAGTAAGCGCAAAACAACAAGGAGCAGGAAATGCGCATCGGCGTCGATCTCGGCGGTACGAAAATCGAAGCGATCGCGCTGACCGAAGACGGCATAGTCGCCGCGCGTCGCCGCAGGCCCACGCCGCGCGGCGGCTATGATGCGATCGTCCGCGCGATCGGCGATCTCATCCTGGCGCTCGAAACCGAGCTCGGCGAGAAAGGCTCGATCGGCGTTGCCATGCCGGGTTCGCTGTCGCCGAAGACCGGGCTCATGCGCAATGCCAATACCGTGGTCCTCAACGGCGAGCCGTTTGACCGCGATCTCGAGAAGTTTTTGGGGCGGGCGGTACGCATGGAGAACGACGCCAATTGCCTGACCTTGTCGGAGGCGATCGACGGCGCGGCGGCGGGCGAGCGTTGCGTCTTCGGCGTCATTCTCGGCACCGGCATCGGCGGCGGCCTCGTCATTGACCGCAAGCTCGTCTCGGGCCGCAACAAGATCGCCGGCGAATGGGGGCATAATCCGATGCCGTTGAACGCGGCGGAACGGCAGGGCCCGCCGCGGCCGTGTTTCTGCGGCAAGACGGATTGCATCGAGACATGGCTTTCCGGGGGTGCGCTCGCCGCCGAACACCGCCGGCGAACCGGCGAGAGAGCCACCGCCGAGGCGATCGCCGAAGCGGCGCTGCGCGGAGAGAAGGAGGCGCGCCGCTCGCTGGAGATTTACGTCGACCGGCTGGCGCGCGCCTTGGCGCTTGTCGCCAATATCGTCGATCCGGACGCCGTCGTGTTCGGCGGCGGCGTTTCGAACATCGCGCCGCTTTACGAGCTGCTGCCGCCGCTCATCGCCCGCTACGCCTTCTCCGATGTCCTGACGACACGCATCCTGAAGGCAAAGCACGGCGATTCGAGCGGCGTGCGCGGCGCCGCGTGGCTGTGGCCGGAAAAATCGGCGTAGAGCGTATCGGCAGGAGTAGCGGCCGCTTCCGCAAACCGCGCCGAGCGGATAGGCTCGGCGCAAAGCGAGCGCCGTATGGTCACGACACTCCAAACGATGGTCTTGTTGCTGATCGTCATCGCTGCGGTAGCCGTCATCGCGCGGCGGCTGACGATTCCCCCCGCCATTCTGTTGGTGATTACCGGCGTCATCCTGGCGCTCGTGCCGGGCTTGCCGACCATCGAGCTCGAGCCGAAGGTGGTGCTGCTGCTGGTCCTGCCGCCCGTCATCTACGCCTCGGCGGTGGCGATGAGTTGGCGTGAGTTCCGTTTCAACCTGCGTCCCATCGCGCTGCTGGCCATCGGCTGCGTGATCTTCACGACCATCGCGGTCGCCGCGGCGATGCACTGGCTCTTCGATTTCTCCTGGGCCGCTGGTTTCGTGTTGGGCGCGATTGTCTCACCGCCGGACGCGGTGGCGCCGCTTTCGATCGCCCGTCGGATGCAGCTGCCGAACCGCATCCTCGTCATTCTCGAGGGCGAAGGTCTCGCCAACGACGCAACGGCGCTGATCCTCTATCGTTTCGCGGTGGCGGCGGTCGCGTCCAGCGTATTTTCGTTGGGCCATGCCGCTGCGACGTTCGTGTCGATCGTCGTCGGCGAGCTCGTCTGGGGAATCGGCGTCGGCTGGCTGATGCTGCGCCTGCGCCGCTGGGTCCGCGATCCGCGCATCGAAGTCCTGCTGTCGGTGCTGACGCCGTTCATCGCTTATTGGCCGCCGGAACAACTGGGCGGCTCCGGCGTGCTCGCTACGGTGACGGCGGGGCTTTACATCAGCTGGAACGGCCTGCGGCTCATCAGCGCCGCGACGCGGTTGCAGGGCATCTTCTTCTGGGATTTTCTGATCTATCTGATCGAGGGGCTTGTGTTCCTCATCACCGGCCTGCAGGCGCGCCGGCTGATCGGCGGCATCGAAGCCTATTCGACCGTCGAACTCGTTCTTTCCGCCGCGATCGTGAGCGCGGTGGTAATCGTCACGCGCTTCGTCTGGATGTATCCCGCGACCTACGTCCCGCGCTGGATTCCGGCGATCGCCCGCAAAGACCCGGCGCCGCCGTGGCAGTATCCGTTCGTGATCGCATCGACCGGCGTGCGCGGCATCGTCTCGCTGGCCGCGGCGCTCGCCATTCCCTTCATGACGCAGGCCGGAGCGCCGTTTCCGTTCCGCGATCTCATTCTTTTTCTTACCTTTTGCGTAATCCTCGTCACGCTCGTCGGGCAGGGGCTGTTGTTGCCGTTTGTCATCCGCGCGCTTGGCTTGGCCCATGCGGGCCGGCGCGAGCGGCGCGCCAATCGCGCCGAGGAATTCGAAGCGCGGCGCGAGGCAATCGAGGCGGCGATCGAACTGCTGGAACAGATCGCCGCGGAAAACAATCTACCGGACGAGGTGGTCGCTCCGATCCGCGCCTATCAGCGGGAGCGCGTCAAGCGCGCCGTCCATCGCAGTGATGGCGACGACGGCCACACCAAGCTGATGGAGCTTCGCGACGACCTCGAACTTCGGCTCATCGGCGCCGAGCGCAAGCGGATCAACGATCTTTACCGCGCCGGCAAGCTAAAGGACGACGGGCGCCGGCGCATCGAGCGCGAGCTCGATTTGCGCGAAGCGCACCTCGCCAACGTGCGCGCCGACGAGTGAGCGGCTGCTAACGTTGCGCGGCCTGGGCAAGCAGTTTGTCATATTCGGCCTTGACGATCTCCGCGCCGTAGATGCGCTCCAACCGGCGCACCGCGAAATGGCCCCGCGCGATCGACTGGAAATGATCGATGAATGCATAGTTCACGGCGCCGCCGCCCGCCGCGCCGACCAGAGGAACGACCTGCGCCGCTATCTTCTGCGACACGACGACGCCGAAGCGCGTCGCGATTTGCGCGACCAGCCGCAGGATCGCCGGTGCGCTTTCCTCGGCAAAACCGCGTTCGACCACGAAACGCGCCGCTTCCGTCACCGATTTGGCAAGGATGCCGCGCACCGCGAAATAGCCGGTTTCCAGCGCCGGCGCATTCTGCCGCCCGGCGCCCAAGGCGAAGACTTGAAGGCACGCGAAGGCGGTCTCCGGGGCGTCGAGATCCTCGCCCACGGCCTGCGCGATCGCGGCGATCGCCCGCAACATGACGATCGTGGAGAAGGGCAATTCTACTGGGAGGCTGGCGAGGCCGAACGCGCCCCCGACCGAGCCGGAAAGCGTCACGATCGCCTTATGCAGAAGCCGCCGCTCGCCGGCGGAGCGCGGCCCGAGCGTACGCAGCGCCGCCTCCAGCGCCGCCTTGATCGCCGCTTCCGTGGCGCGCTCGACGACCTCGCCGATCTCGGGCGGCAACAGTTTGCCGACCCGGCCGATCTGCTTGTCGAGCGCTTCCGACAAACGCGCCGCGAAGCTCGTATGCTCCAGCCGAAAGACGGCATCGCACAGCGCTGCGTAGTCTTCCGGCGCCAGCCCGGCGCTCTCTGTTGTAGGCACATCCATGGATACTAGGGAATTCATCTGCTTATGCGCTTTAATTCACATGATGATTTAGGGTTTCGACATTCCCGCTCCGGACGGTCGAAGGCAACGCCGAATGGGTCCGCAGGTGGCCACCCAGCTCAAATATAGGCCACGGCCGTTCCGATAACACCGGCGACGCCCAAGACCAACGCCGTGTACCACGGCCAGCGTGCCCCGCGCCGGATGATGGCGATCGTCGCGATCGCGATTGATATATGCAGCAAAGTGACGGAAACGGTGAGCGACTCGTGGCGTTGCTCGTGGCGTTCGCTTGCTTCGAGCTTGGCGTCCCTTTGCTGTTCGAGGACTTTTCCTTGGGCCTGCAGCCTCTGTTGGTCATCGCCATTGCGCTTGGCCTGCTGCGCAAAGCCTTGTGCGTTGGGGCCGCCGGCCGCCGCGGCAATTTCATACATGTTCTTCTTGAGGCTTTTGGCTTGGAAGAAATTCCAAAGGTCGGTCGCCTTGTCCTGCAAAAGGACCGCGTCGCTCTTGGTGTCGATCGTCGCCGCGGTTTCGATTGTCTCGAGACTGCCGACCCCCGCCGCGACGACGGCGAGAACGGCGATGGTGATCGCCACGACGGCGAGAAACGGATCTCCGGCGACGTGTTCGGCATGTTCGAAATCCTCGGTCGGCGCTTCTTCGGCCATATGGCGGCTTCCTCGCGTTTGAGTACCGCGTCCTTTTCGCATCTTGACCTTCGCCACGCAATTGCGATCAGGACCGCTATTCGGTAGGAAAAGGAGCGCGACCTATAAGCGCCCGCTCCGGCCGCCGTGATCCGACAGAAAGAGCTATGCGCGCTTCGCCAACGGCCCAACCCGATTTCGCCGAACTGCGTCGGACGATGGTCGATTGCCAGATTCGCACGTTCGGCGTGACCGACCATGCGGTCATCGCCCGGTTTCTTGAAGTGCCGCGCGAACGGTTTGTGCCTGCCGCGCAGCAAGCGCTCGCCTATTCGGATCTTTCCTTGGCCATCGCGGACGCCGCGCCGGGCGGAGAATCGCGCCGCCTGCTTGCGCCGATGGTATTGGCACGGCTTCTTCAGGACGCCGCGGTGCGGAAGGAAGACAAGGTTCTCGATGTTGCGCCCGGCACCGGCTATTCGACCGCGATCCTGGCCGGCCTCGCCGATCGGGTCACCGCGCTTGAGGCCGACGCCAAACTGAAAGCCGTCATCAAATCCAATCTCGCGGCGTGCGGCTTCGATGACATACCGGTGATCGCGGGTCCGTTGCCCGACGGCGTCGCCGAGCACGCGCCATTCGATGTCGTTTTTGTGAATGCTGCGACCGAGGGGCGGCTCGATCGACTGTTTGCCCAACTCTCCGAGGGCGGCCGCCTCATCACGCTTTCGCGAGCGCCGAGCGATCCGGATCGCTTTGCCTGCCATGCGATTCGCTTTGAGAAAATTGCCGGCCAGATCAGCTCCCGCATGCTGTTCGACGCGGCGGCACCGCTGTTGAGCGCGTTCCGCGAAGCGCCGCATTTCGTTTTTTGAGCGGATTTTATTCACGACCGGCGGCGGGATAAACGGCTGCCAGACCTGTCGCATTTTTGCGGCACCGGTGCGAATTCGCGTGCCGACGGATTGGCGCTTGCCGCACAACCGGCTTATGAGAGGGATATCCGCGCAACGGGATGGCAGGCCGCGTCGCGGAGCCGGAGACGGATCCATTTTGCGGCGCTTTAGGCTTTGTAACCTGGAGCTTTGGGGGACCATGAGCTGGGTTTTCGCTGGCGGACGAAGGACCGTGCTGCGTTTTCTGGGGGCGAGCGGGCTCGGGGTTTTGGCGTGGTGTGGCTGGGCGGCGTCAGCTTCGGCGGAATCGATGTCGAGCGCGCTGGCGCGCGCCTATCGGGCCAATCCGGATCTCAATCAGCAGCGGGCCGGGGTGCGCGCCCAGGACGAGAACATTCCGCGCGCCACGGCGGCGTATCGGCCGACGGTGAGCGCCACGGCGCAATACGGCTTCAACAGTCTAAGGGAGAGTGGCAGCGGCGCGCTGGCAGGCGGAAGCGCGCTCACCGGGAGCGGATCGACCAGCCAGCAATTCGAATACAACACCGAGCCGGCGACGCTCGGCCTGTCGGTGACGGAGACGATCTTCAACGGCAATCGCAATTATAACGGCGTGCGGCAAGCCGAAAGCAACGTGCTCGGCGCCCGCGAAACGCTGCGCAACACCGAGCAGACGGTTCTTCAGGACGGCGCGACCGCCTATATGAACGTGCTGCGCGACACCGCGATCCTCGATTTGCGCAAGAACAACATCATTGTCCTGGAAGAGCAATTGCGCCAAACGCGCGACCGGTTCAACGTCGGCGAAGTGACGCGCACCGACGTGGCGCAGGCGGCATCGAGCCTCGCCTCGGCGCGCGCCGATTATTTTACCGCGCAGGCCAATCTGGAGACCAGCATCGCCGAATACCATCAGGTGATCGGTGTCGATCCGGCCCGGCTCGATCCGGCGCGCTCGGTCGAAGGCCTGCTGCCGCGCACCATGCAGGATGCGATCAACGTCTCGCTCGCCGAGCATCCGAGCGTCGTGGCGGCGCTGCATGCGGTCGACGCCGCGGCGCTTCAGGTGAAGCTGGTGGAGGGCGAGCTTTATCCGACGCTGTCGGTCGTCGGGTCGGTTTCGCAGAACTACAATTACGAAGGCTATCCGGGGCTGCGGGTGTTCAACGGCTCGGTGATGGGCCAGCTGTCGGTGCCGCTCTATACCGGCGGCGAGGTCGATGCGCGGGCCCGCCAGGCCAAGGAGTTGCTGTCGCAGGCGGAACTGCAGGCCGATCTGCAGCGCGAGGCGGTGCGCGCTACGGTGGTCACCGACTGGGGATTGCTCGACACCGCCAAGGCGGTGATCAAATCCGACGAAGCGGCGGTGAAATCGGCAGAGATCGCGCTCGAAGGGGTGCGCGAGGAGGCGCGCGTCGGACAGCGCACCACGCTCGACATCCTCAACGCCCAGCAGACGCTGCTCAACGCCCGGGTGGCGCTGGTCTCGGCGCAGCGCGACCGGGTGGTGGCCTCCTATGCGACGCTGGCGGCGGTCGGCGAGCTTTCCGCCGCCAACATCAACCTCGACGTCCAGCAGTACGATCCCACCGTCCATTTCGACCAGGTCAAGGACAAATGGTTCGGACTGCGCACCCCGGATGGGCGCTGATTTGGGTCTTGGCCGGCAAGGTCATGAAATCATTGAGGCTTGTCGCGCGCCCAGGATCTAAGAGCGGAGGCGCGGAACGCGGATCTTGGCGCACAGCAAAACCGGGGAAGAATCCGCCGGACCTATCGGAAACCCAAGGAACCTGCTCTAGTTATGGGCGATGCGAATCAGCGCAACCTGGGTAGAAAGCGCTAGAGAATGAACGCGCCGAATTCCCATTCCCAAGATCGGCAAGCGATAGAAGGCAAAGCGTCCGATCCCTCGATGGAAGAGATCCTGGCATCGATCCGCCGCATCATCGCCGACGACCAAGCGGCGACGACGCAGCCGAAGGAAGAGCAGCACGCCGAGCCGCCTTCCGTCGGCGCGGCCGCGCCGAACGAGGACTTGCCCGACGCGGCGGTCCACGCCGAAGCGCCGCCGAATTCTACGAGCGAACCCATGCGGCCCCGCCAAGAAACCACCGAAACGGCCGAAAGCGCGCTTCGCGAGGCGGTCGCGAAACCCGAGATACGCCGTGTGGTCGGGCCCGAGGATTTCGCCGCTCTCGCCCGCGAGATGCGGCCGCCCCGGCCGCGCCCCGCGCCGTCCAGAGAATCGCCGGACCCGCTCGTCTCGCCGGTTACCGACGCTGCCGTTTCCGCCTCGTTCAACAGCCTAGCCGCCAGCCGTTTTCTGCAATCGGAGGAGCAGATCGCGGACATGGTCCGCGACATGCTGCGGCCGATGCTGAAGGCCTGGCTCGACGACAATCTGCCGATCCTGGTCGAGCGGCTGGTGCGCGCCGAAATCGAGCGGGTCGCGCGCGGCGGGCGCTGAACGCCGTTTTTTATCGAAGCTTGCTTCGCCGGCTTGCCGCGTTGACTTTGCGGCGGCGCTTGGCTTTCTAAGCGGCAATCATGGAAAAGACCTTCGATCCCGCGACGGTGGAACGCCGGATTTCGGCGCTTTGGGAAAAGGCGCAGGCGTTTCGCGCTGGGCGGCCGGAGCGTCGATCGGCGCGGCCGTTCTCGATCGTCATTCCGCCGCCCAACGTCACCGGCGCACTGCACATGGGGCATGCGCTCAACAATACGCTGCAAGACATTCTCTGCCGCTTCGAGCGCATGCGCGGCAAGGACGTGCTCTGGCAGCCGGGCACGGATCACGCCGGCATCGCCACGCAGATGATCGTCGAACGGCGCTTGGCGGAGCGCGGCGAGGATCGGCGCCAATTGCGGCGCGAGGAATTCGTCAAGCGCGTCTGGGAATGGAAGGCGGAGTCGGGCGGCGCGATCATCAAACAGTTGAAGCGGCTCGGCGCCTCGTGCGACTGGTCGCGCGAGCGCTTCACGTTGGGGGAGCGCGGCGAGCCCAGTGAGCAGATGGTCCGCGCGGTCGCCAAAGCGTTCGCGCAGCTTTATCGGGAAGGGCTGATCTACAAGGACAAGCGGCTGGTCAACTGGGATCCGAAACTGCAGACGGCGATCTCGGATTTGGAGGTCGCGCAGGTCGAACGTAGGGGTTCGTATAAATGGTCACGTCGCGACGGCGCGCCGTTTGACGCCGCGGCGCTTGGCAAAATTCTCGACCGCGAACCAAACGGCCATCTCTATTATTTTGACTACCCGGTTGTCGACAAAACCGATGAGACGACGGGTGAAGTCCTAACAGTGGCAACGACGCGGCCCGAGACCATGCTGGGCGATACCGCTGTCGCCGTGCATCCCGATGATCCGCGCTACAGACATTTGCGGCGCAAACGCGTGCGTCTGCCACTGGTGGGGCGACTTATCCCGATCATCGACGACACATACTCCGATCCAGAGAAGGGCACAGGCGCGGTGAAGATCACGCCAGCGCACGACTTCAACGACTTCGAAGTTTGGAAGCGGCACGAGGCAGAGATTCCTTATCCGCCGATCACCGTGTTTACAGCGGATGGCCGCATAGACATGCATAAGGCCAAAATGTATTTGCGCGATCCGGACGTTGGTGATCGAAATGATTTATCCGCGCTCGATCCATTACACGGGCAGGATCGTTTTGACGCTCGCAAATGCATTGTCAAAATGATGGAGTCGGAAGGGCTGCTCGATAGAATCGAGCCAATTACTCACGCTGTTCCGTACGGCGATCGGTCTGGTGTCGTTATTGAACCCCGGCTAACGGAGCAATGGTATGTGAAGGCCGAGATTTTAGCCGAACCTGCGCTCGCCGCTGTGGGCGCGGGCGAGACCAAGTTTATCCCCGAGAGTTGGGCCAAGACTTACTTTCAGTGGCTCGAAAACATCCAGCCCTGGTGCATCTCACGCCAACTTTGGTGGGGCCATCAGATTTCGGCTTGGTATGGGCCGCGACGAGGCGCGGACGGCAGACTAATTTTTGAAGCGCCATGGAACATTTTTGTCGCTTCGAACGAGTCCGAGGCCATCAGCGCCGCCGAAAATTATTATTCTATGACAGTTGAAGTCATGCCCGATGAAACATCGGCGCTAAGCGCCTGGCGTGAGGCCCGCCAAACGTCAGCTATGTTGATGGCTAAAGTGCAAATTTATCGCGACACCGACGTCCTCGACACATGGTTCTCTTCCGCGCTATGGCCCTTCTCGACGCTCGGCTGGCCGGACGAGACGGAGGAACTGAAGCGCTATTATCCGACGAGCGCGCTCGTCACCGGCTTCGACATCATCTTCTTCTGGGTGGCGCGGATGATGATGATGGGCCTTCACTTCATGCACGACGTACCATTTCGCGACGTCTACATCCACGCCCTCGTCCGCGACGAGAAGGGCGCCAAAATGTCGAAGTCGAAGGGCAACGTCATCGATCCGCTTCATCTGGTCGACGAATACGGCGCGGACGCGCTGCGCTTCACGCTCGCCGCGATGGCCGCGCAAGGGCGCGACATCAAGCTTTCGACGCCGCGCGTCGAAGGCTATCGCAATTTCGCGACCAAGCTTTGGAACGCGGCGCGCTTCGCCGAGCTCAACGAATGCGCGTACGATGAACCTTTCGATCCGCGCAATCTGTCGATCACGCTTAACCGCTGGATTGTCGGCGAGGTGGGCAGGGCGATCGCCGAGGTGACGGAGGCGATCGAATCTTACCGTTTCAACGACGCCGCGAACGCGGCCTATCGTTTCGTCTGGAACATTTTCTGCGACTGGTATCTCGAACTCGCCAAGCCTTTGCTGCAAGGCGCCGACGAAGCCGCAAAGCGCGAGACGCGGGCGGCGACTTCTTTCGTCCTCGACGAGATTCTGAAGCTACTTCACCCGTTCATGCCCTTCATCACCGAAGAACTTTGGGGTATTGAGAGCCTCGGCGGGGTAGGGCGCAAGACATGTTTGGCGCTGGCCGAGTGGCCGGCGCCGTCCGGCTACGGGGATGCTGCAGCCGAGGCGGAGATCGGCTTCGTCGTCGATTTGGTCTCGGAAGTGCGCTCGGTGCGTTCCGAGATGAACGTGCCGGCCAGCGCACAAATCCCGCTGGTCTTCGTCGGCGCCGACGCCGCTACGAAGGCGCGCGCCAAGGCGTGGGAAGAGACCATCAAGCGGCTGGCGCGGCTCTCGAAAATCTCTTTCGCCGCCGACCCGCCTGCGCATTCGGCGCAGATGATCGTGCGCGGCACGCTTGCCGCTTTGCCGCTCGAAGGCATCATCGATTTCGCCGCCGAGAAAAGTCGGCTCGCCAAAGAGATCGAGAGACTAGCGGCCGACGCCAAGAAGATCGAAGCCAAACTCGGCAATACCGATTTCGTGAGCCGCGCGCCGGAAGAGGTGGTCGAGGAGAACCGCGAGCGGCTGCAAGAGGCTGAGGAACGGCGTGCCAAGCTCGCCGCGGCGTTGCGGCGCCTC
>JASHSB010000086.1 GCA_030036945.1 Methylovirgula sp.
TCAGTGGCTCAAGCCGTTCACGAAGGTGAAGAACGCCAGCTTCGGCCCTGGCGAGGTTTCGATCAAATGGTACGAGGACGGCGTCACCAATGTGGCGTTGAATTGCATCGACCGGCATCTTGCGACACGCGGCAGGCAGACGGCGATCATTTGGGAAGGCGACGACCCCCGCCGTTCGCTCCACATCACCTACCGGCAATTGCACGAAGAAGTCTGTCGCTTCGCCAATGTCCTCAAAGCGCAGGGCGTCAAGAAGGGCGATACGGTCACGATCTACATGCCGATGATTCCGCAGGCGGCCTATGCGATGCTCGCTTGCGCGCGGATCGGCGCCGTCCATTCCGTGGTGTTCGGCGGATTTTCGCCGGATTCGCTGGCCGGCCGCATCCGCGATTGCAACTCGAGATTCGTCATCACGGCGGACGAAGGCGTGCGCGGCGGCCGCAAGGTTCCGCTTAAGGCCAACGCCGATGCAGCGCTCGAAAAAGCCCCTGGCGTCGTGACCAAGATGATCGTTGTGAAACACACGGGCGGCGACATTGCTTGGCGGGACGGACGCGATGTCTGGTACGCGGACGCGGCGAAAGAAGTTTCCGCGGACTGTCCGCCGGAGCCGATGAACGCCGAGGATCCGCTCTTCATTCTCTACACGTCGGGATCGACCGGTGCGCCGAAAGGCGTCGTCCACACCACCGCCGGCTATCTTGTCTTCGCCTCGATGACCCACCAGTATATTTTCGACTATCACGACGGCGACATCTATTGGTGCACCGCCGACGTCGGCTGGGTCACCGGCCATAGCTACATCCTCTATGGGCCGCTCGCCAACGGCGCGACCACACTGATGTTCGAAGGTGTGCCGAATTACCCGACAGCTTCCCGCTTCTGGGAGGTCGTCGACAAACATCGCGTCAACACGTTCTACACAGCGCCGACCGCGATCCGCGCGTTGATGGGAGCCGGCGACGCGCCGGTGAAGAAGACGAGCCGCGCTTCGCTGCGCCTGCTAGGTTCGGTCGGCGAGCCGATCAATCCGGAAGCGTGGCTTTGGTTCTACCGGGTCGTCGGCGACAGCCGCTGTCCGATCGTGGATACTTGGTGGCAGACCGAGACGGGCGGCATTCTGATCACGCCGCTGCCCGGCGCGATGCCGCTGAAACCCGGTTCGGCGACGAAGCCGTTCTTCGGCATCGAGCCGCAGGTGGTCGACGGCACCGGCCAAGTGCTCGACGGCCCGTGCAGCGGCAATCTGCTCATCGCCGACTCTTGGCCCGGGCAGATGCGCACCGTGTTCGGCGATCACGAACGTTTCGTGAAGACCTATTTCTCGGCCTATCCCGGCAAATATTTCACCGGCGACGGTTGCCGGCGCGACGCCGACGGCGATTATTGGATTACCGGCCGCGTCGACGACGTGATCAACGTCGCGGGACACCGGCTCGGCACGGCGGAGGTCGAAAGCGCACTCGTCGCCCACGTCCATGTCTCCGAAGCAGCGGTCGTCGGCTTTCCGCACGACATCAAAGGCCAGGGCATCTATGCCTATGTGACCTTGATGGCCGGCGCGGAGCCTTCCGAGACCCTTCGCAAGGAGCTCATCGCCTGGGTCCGCCAGGAGATCGGGCCGATTGCCACGCCGGACATCGTTCACTTTACGCCCGGGCTGCCAAAGACCCGCTCTGGCAAGATCATGCGGCGCATTCTGCGCAAGATCGCCGAATCCGAATTTCAGGCGCTCGGCGATATCTCCACGCTGGCCGACCCGAGCGTCGTCGAGGATCTGATCCGCGAGCGCAAAAGTCACGCCGCGCGCCATCCGGCCGAAACGGTCAAAAAGGCGTGAGGCATTCTCGCGCGGTGCGGCCTCGCCGCCACACGTCCATACGATTTTAACCCGCAGGCGCGAAAATAATCTTCAAGCGCGTGCGGCGCTTGCTATGATTTCGACGCCGTTTGTCTTGCGTTGCACGGGGGGCGTTATGAGCAGCTGGGGCAGCCGGAGCGGATTGGCTCCGGCAATTCTTTCGGTTCTTTTGTCCGGCGCGGCCGGGCTGCCGGCGTGCGATCCGGCGAGCGCTCGCAGTTTGGTGGTGATCTTTCCCGGATATCCGGCTGGGGAGATCATCATCAGCCAGCATCAGCGCCGGCTCTATTTCACCGAGGGGAACGGCCGGGCGATTCGTTATCCGGTCGCCATCGGTATGCCCGGTAAGGCATGGCTCGGCGCGTCCGCTGTCGAGGGAAAATATATCGCCCCCGCTTGGTCGCCGCCCGCCATCGTGCATCGCGATCACCCCGAGCTTCCCGGGCTGATCGCGGGCGGCTCGCCGCACAATCCGATGGGCGCCGCGGCGATCACGCTGACGCGCTATCAGGTCGCGATTCACGGCACCACCGCGCGAATGCGCCGGAGCGTCGGCACGGCGGCTTCCTACGGCTGCATCCGCATGTATAACGAAGACGTGGTCGATCTTTATCAGCGCGTGAGCGTCGGCACGCCGGTCATTGCCATCCCCTGATCCGGCACTACCCGCGGATCGCATCCCGCTCTAGATTGGCGGGATGACTGCGATGCAAACGACCTGCTGCATCGTCGGTGGAGGGCCGGCCGGCATGATGCTCGGCTTCCTGCTGGCCCGTGCCGGCATCAAGACCGTCGTTCTCGAGAAACATGCCGATTTCCTGCGCGATTTCCGCGGCGACACGATCCATCCCTCGACGTTGCAAGCGATGGACGATCTCGGCTTGCTCGACGAATTCCTCGCGTTGCCGCACCAGGAGGCGCGCCAGCTCTCGGCGAGAATCGGCGACGAGACGATCACGCTCGCCGATTTCTCGCATCTGCCCGGGAGAGCCAAATTCATCGCCTTAATGCCGCAATGGGATTTTCTCAACTTTCTCGCCAGCAAGGCGAAAGCCTATCCGAGCTTCCAGCTGATGATGGAGGCGGAAGCCGACGGTTTGATCGAAGATGGCGACACGGTGCGCGGCGTGACGGCCAAAACGCCGGAAGGAAGGCTCGAAATCAAGGCGGCGCTGACGATGGCCGCCGACGGCCGCCATTCGATCGTGCGTACCAAAGCGGGGTTTGCGCCGAAAAACATTGGTGCGCCAATGGACGTGCTGTGGTTCCGGCTGAGCCATCGAGACAGCGATTCGACCGTACCGTTCGGACGAGCCGATCACGGCCAGATGCTTGTCATGATCTACCGCGGTGATCATTGGCAGTGCGGCTATCTCATCGCCAAAGGCGGCTTCGACGAATTGAAGAAGCAGGACGTCGATGTTCTGCGCCGTCGGCTTGTGGCCCTCGTTCCGTTCCTCGCCGATCGCGTCACTGAGCTCGAAAGCTGGGACGACGTGAAGCTTCTGACGGTGACCGTCGATCGCCTGCCGCTTTGGCACAAACCGGGCCTGCTTTGCATCGGCGACGCGGCGCACGCGATGTCGCCGGTCGGCGGGGTGGGGATCAACCTCGCCATCCAGGACGCGATCGCCGCCGCCAACTTTTTGGCGCCGATCTTGCGCAACGGGGGCACAGCGCCCGACGCATTGCTTGCCGCCGTGCAGAAGCGCCGCGAGCCGGCCGTCAAACTCACGCAAGCGACGCAGGTCCTCGTCCAGAACCGGGTGATTTCGAACATGCTGCGCAACGGCGGCGAGGTAACGCCGCCTTGGGCGCTTCGCTTGTTCAACTACATCCCTTGGCTGCGCCGTCTGCCAGCCCGCTTCATCGGCCTGGGCTTCCGCATGGAACGGGTGAGAAGCCCCCAGGCGTAGCGCTGCGGCAAATTCGCGGCCGATATGCTAGATACGAAGGTCAGCCCGCGAATCGCCTATGGATCGTTCTGACCTTTCCGAGCCGCTTTACGCGCTTGAAGCGCATCGCACCGACATGGGCGAGGCGACGATCGCCGGCCTTTTCGCCAAGGATCCGCGGCGCTTTGCCGATTTTCACGTCGCGCTCGACGACATCCTGTTCGACTTCTCGAAGCACCGAGTCGATCGCACCACGCTCGCCTTGCTTCTCGATCTCGCCCGCGCCGCCAAGCTCGAAGAACGCCGCGCCGCGCTATTTGCCGGTGACATCGTCAATCCGACCGAGCATCGGCCGGCGCTGCATATGGCGCTGCGTAACACGCGCGGCACGCCGATGCGCGCGGCGGGCGTCGATGTCATGCCCGAAGTGCTCGCCGAGCGGCGCAAGATGCTGGCCTTCGCGGAGGACGTGCGCAACGGCCGGGTGCGCGGCGCGGCCGGCGAACCGTTCACCGACGTCGTCAACATCGGAATCGGCGGTTCGGATCTCGGCCCGGCGATGGCGTCCGAGGCGCTTTCGCCGTTCGTCGCGCCGCATCTTAAGTTGCATTTTGTCGCCAACGTCGACGGCGCCGACCTCGCTGACACGCTGAAAGGCTTGGCGCTTGACCGCGCGCTATTCATCGTCTGCTCGAAGACGTTCACCACGCTCGAGACGATGACCAATGCCACCGCGGCGCGCGAAGTCGTCGTCGCCAAGCTCGGCGGAGCGGCCGTCGCCGCGCAGTTCTGCGCGGTCTCGACGGCGCAGAGGGAAGTCGCCGCGTTCGGCATTGCTGAGGATCGCCACTTCCGCTTCTGGGATTGGGTAGGCGGACGCTATTCCGTCTGGTCCTCGATCGGGCTCTCGCTGGCGATCGGCATCGGCGCGGCGCGGTTCGAGGAGTTTCTGGGCGGCGGAGAGACGATCGACCGGCATTTCATGGAAACGCCACTGGCGTGCAACGTTCCGGTGCTGATGGCGCTGATCGGGATCTGGTACCGTAATTTCTGGGATTATGTCGTCGAGGCCGTGATCCCCTACGATCAACGGCTGCGCCGTTTCCCCGCCTACCTTCAGCAGCTCGAAATGGAATCGAACGGCAAATCTGCCGATCTTGCCGGCGCGCCGATCGAATCCGCCACCGGCGCGATCCTCTTCGGCGAACCGGGCACGAATGCGCAGCACGCCTTTTTCCAGCTCTTGCACCAGGGCACGGAGATCGTGCCGGTCGATTTTCTCGTCACCGCGGCGCCGACCGCGGCCGATCCGGAGCAGCATCGTCTGCTCCTCGCCAACTGTCTTGCGCAGAGCGAAGCGTTGATGCGCGGGCGTACGAAAACCGAGGTCGAAACGCGGTTGCGCGCGCAAGGCGTCGGCGAAGACGAGATCGCCGCGCTGGCGCCGCATAAAACTTTTCACGGCAACCGGCCGTCAGGGATGTTTCTCTTGCGTCAGCTCAACCCGCGCACGCTCGGCGAACTCATCGCGCTCTACGAACACAAGGTGTTCGTAGAGTCGGTCGTCTGGAATATCGATCCGTTCGACCAGTGGGGCGTGGAGCTCGGCAAGGAACTGGCGCTCAGGCTCGCGCCGCTCGTCGCCGACAAAGGCATGCCGCTCGACGGGCTCGACACTTCGACGGCCGGGCTTCTTGCGCAGTTGCGAAGATGGAACGGGAAGTGAAATTTTTTCCCCATTCCCTTCGATGGGGCAAGCGCGCTACGGTGGAGAATCCGCTTCTTGCGCGCGAACTATAATCAAATCGCCGGGCAAAGCGTCGAACGGCTCACGGCGCTGAGCGACGGCGTCTTTGCCGTCGCCATGACGCTGCTCGTCCTCGACCTGCGCACGCCGGCGGAGACGGCGATCCACGGCGAACGCGATCTGTGGAACGCAATCGTACTGCTGGCGCCGCGCATCCTCGTCTACCTGATGAGCTTTCTGACGCTCGGAATCTTCTGGGTCGGGCAGCAAACGCAGCTCAATCATTTCGCCCACTGCGACCGCCATATCACCGGGATTCATCTTATCTTTTTGTTCTGCATTTCGCTGATGCCCTTTTCGACGTCGCTAATGGCGGCCTTCATTTCGTACCGGCTGGCATTGCTGATCTATTGGGCAAACATTTTCATTCTTGGCGCAACGCTCTTTGCCGGTTGGCGCTATGCCATGCATGCGCAATTGGTGAAAAAGGAGCTTTCGGCCGATTTCGCCGCGGCGATTGAACAGCGCATCATCGTCGCACAAACGCTTTACGCGGTGGGCGCGCTGTTATGCCTCGTCAGCACCTACTGGAGCATCGGCTTTATTCTGCTCGTGCAGGTCAACTACGCCATCGCTCCACGCTCTGGGCCGTTGTCGCGGCTTTGACGTGCCGAAACGGAAGAATGCGAGGCGGGCCGAATCGTTATTTCAAATGTTTGGCGAGCAGTTTGTTCATCTCGAACATCGTCACCTTGCCCCTGCCGAAGACGGCATGCAGCTTGTCGTCGGCGAGGATCTCGCGCTTATTCGCGGGGTTCTGGAGCTTGTGTCTCTTGATGTAGCCCCAAATCTTGCTCACGACCTCGGTGCGCGGCAAGGGGTCGGAACCAACGACCGCGCCGAGCTCCTTCGAGGGATGCAACGGCTTGTTGAAGGCGCTGGGGGCCGCGGCCGATTTTTTCTTGGCGGCGGCTTTCTTCGGTGCACTCGTCATCGCTCTCTCTCCAATCGAATCTGCGGCGGTCTAGTAACCCAAAATCGCCAATATCCGAAATGCTGCAAGCGGATTTCAGGTGCAAACCGGAATTATACCAAGCCAATTCGCAGGCCGGCTGGCGCAGGCGGTCAAAACAAGGTGCAACCATAACCGCAAAGCCGCCAGGCGAATCCTCAAGCTATGCGGCCAAGGCATAGCTGATTCGGGCAACCCCGCCAAGATCGCGCCGTGCGCGCCCTCCTTCTACGTCGATTTCGACCGTTTGCGCTTGCGCCGGGCGAGCGTGCGCAGCCGCAAGGCATTGAGTTTAATGAATCCCGCGGCGTCGCGGTGGTCGTAGGCGACTGCGCCTTCCTCAAAGGTAACCAGATCCTGGTCGTAGAGTGAGTAAGGACTGGAACGGCCGACCACCGATACCGAGCCTTTATAGAGCTTCAGCTGGACGCGTCCGGTGACGAATTCCTGGCTCTTGTCGACCAGCGCCTGCAGCATTTCCCGCTCCGGCGAGAACCAGAAGCCGTTGTAGACGAGCTCGGCGTATTTCGGCATCAACTCATCCTTCAGATGCGCGGCGCCGCGGTCGAGGGTGATCTGCTCGATGCCGCGGTGCGCGGCAAGAAGGATCGTGCCGCCCGGCGTCTCGTACATGCCGCGCGATTTCATGCCGACGAACCGGTTCTCCACAAGATCGACGCGGCCGATGCCGTTCGCGCGGCCGAGCTCGTTCAACCGCGCGAGCAGCGCCGCCGGCGTGAGCTTCTTGCCGTCGACCGCGACCGGGTCGCCCGACTGCAATTCGATCTCGATGAAGGTCGGCTTATCCGGCGCATCTTCCGGATTGACGGTGCGCGAATAGACGTAATCGGGCACTTCCTGCGCCGGGTCCTCCAGCACTTTGCCTTCCGAAGAAGTGTGCAG
This sequence comes from Methylovirgula sp., assembly GCA_030036945.1. Taxonomy (GTDB): domain Bacteria; phylum Pseudomonadota; class Alphaproteobacteria; order Rhizobiales; family Beijerinckiaceae; genus Methylovirgula. The sequence continues at coordinate 7,422 of JASHSB010000086.1, forward strand.
CAAATTGGCATCGACCGAGAACGGCGCCTCGCCGCGCTTATCCTTGGGCGTGGGGATCTGGTTCTTTTCGGCGAAGGCGAGCAGTGCACTGCGCGAGGTCAGCTCCCACTCGCGCCAAGGCGCGATTACCTTGATGTCGGGTTCGAGCGCGTAATAGGCAAGCTCGAAGCGCACCTGATCGTTGCCCTTGCCGGTCGCGCCGTGGGCGACGGCATCGGCGCCCACTTTGCGGGCGATCTCGATCTGTTTCTTGGCGATCAGCGGCCGGGCGATCGAAGTGCCGAGCAGATATTGGCCTTCATATTGCGCGTTGGCGCGGAACATCGGGAAGACGTAGTCGCGCACGAATTCCTCGCGCAAATCCTCGATGAAAATGTGCTCCGGCTTGATGCCGAGCAGCGTTGCTTTGCGCCGCGCCGGCTCCAGCTCTTCGCCTTGGCCGAGGTCGGCCGTATAGGTCACGACTTCGCAGCCGTACGTGGTCTGCAGCCATTTGAGAATGATCGAGGTATCGAGCCCGCCCGAATAGGCGAGGACGACGCGCTTGACCGCTTTGTCTTCGGGCATGTGCGGCTCGGGGCTGGATTTGGCGGCGCACTATAGTGGCCAAGCTTCGCCGCGCAACTCGGCGGGGACCTCCGCATCTTGCGGAATCCCTCGAAAAAGCGCATATAGAGGCCGTGAACTTCTCATAGCGGTTATCTTCGGATGATCGAGTTTTGAGAGTGGGCCCCGCCGGACCCGCTCTTTTTTATTACCCCTCGCTGGGGCGGAGAGGCCGGATACAAGCGTTGGAAATCATAGGCTTAGGTGCCAGCCTGACCGAGCCGCGTTTTACGACCGAGACGGGCGTCGCCGCACGGATCGCGACGATCGCCGCGCCGGTGCTCGCCGATCTCGGCTTTCGCTTGGTCCGGGTGAAGATTTCGGGCCAAGACGGCGTGACCGTGCAGATCATGGCCGAACGGCCGGACGGCAGTATGTCGATCGACGATTGCGAGGCAGTGAGCCAGGCGCTGTCTCCGGTCTTGGACGTCGAGGATCCGATCGAGAGCGGCTATCGGCTGGAGATTTCCTCGCCGGGGATCGATCGCCCGCTGGTGCGCGTCTCGGATTTCGACCGTGCCCGCGGCCACGAAGCGCGCATCGAAATGGCCGCTCTGATCGACGGCCGCAAACGTTTTCGCGGCGTCATCGAGGATCGCGAAGGCGAGGCCGGCGAGGCCCGCGTCCGAATTCGCCGCACCGACGCGAAGGCGCAGGAGCCGGCCGAAGTTTCGCTGAAGCTCGCCGACATCGCCGAAGCGCGGCTTGTCTTGACCGAGGCATTGATCCGGCAAACGCTGCGTAACGCCAAGACGGCAAGGCGTGCCGCGCCTGAGGCAATAGAGCCGCCGCCGCGCCGCGGCCCCGGGCGGTTCAGGCCGACGCGCGAAACTTTGCGGAAAACCAAATCCGGATAGAGAATTCCGCCGCCTCGGTGGAGCGCGGCTGCGAGAGGAGAAGATCATGGCCGTCAGCGCCAATCGACTGGAACTGCTGCAAATTGCCGATGCCGTCGCGCGCGAGAAATCGATCGACCGGCAAATCGTGCTCGCTTCGATGGAAGACGCGATGCAGAAAGCGGCGCGTTCCCGCTACGGACAGGAAACCGAGGTTCGCGCCGAGATCAACCCGAAAACTGGCGAGGTGCGTTTCTCGCGGCTCCTGCTTGTCGTCGATCAGGTGGAGAACGATGCGACGCAGATCAGCGTCGCCGAGGCGCGCAAGAAAAACCCCGCCGCGCAAGTCGGCGACTGGATCGCCGAAACGCTGCCGCCCTTCGACTTCGGCCGCATCGCCGCGCAATCAGCGAAACAGGTGATCGTCCAGAAAGTGCGCGAGGCCGAGCGCGACCGTCAATATCAGGAGTTCAAGGACCGTATCGGCGAGATCGTCAACGGCGTCGTGAAGCGGGTCGAATACGGCAACGTCATCATCGATCTTGGCCGCGGCGAGGCGACGATTCGGCGCGACGAGATGATCCCGCGCGAGGTCTTCCGGCCGGGTGACCGCGTGCGCGCCTACGTCTATGACGTGCGCCGCGAGCAGCGCGGTCCGCAGATCTTTTTGTCGCGCACGCATCCGCAGTTCATGGCCAAGCTGTTCCGCCAGGAAGTGCCGGAAATCTACGACGGGGTGATCGAGGTGAAGGCGGTTGCCCGCGATCCGGGTTCGCGCGCCAAAATCGCTGTCATCTCACGCGACTCCTCGATCGATCCGGTCGGCGCCTGCGTCGGCATGCGCGGCTCGCGCGTGCAGGCGGTGGTCAATGAGCTGCAGGGCGAAAAGATCGATATCATTCCCTGGTCCGCGGACCCGGCGACTTTCATCGTCAACGCGCTGCAGCCGGCGGAAGTGGTCAAAGTGGTGCTCGACGAAGATTCCGAACGCATCGAAGTCGTCGTGCCCGACGATCAACTATCGCTGGCGATCGGCAGACGCGGCCAGAACGTGCGGCTTGCCTCGCAGCTCACCGGCTGGGACATCGACATTCTGACCGAGGCCGAGGAATCGGAGCGCCGTCAGAAGGAGTTCGTGGAACGCACCAATACGTTCATGAACGCCCTCGACGTCGACGAGGTCGTCGGCCAATTGCTCGCTTCCGAGGGTTTTCGCTCGGTGGAGGAACTTGCCTTCGTCGAGCCGACCGAACTTGCGGCGATTGAAGGTTTCGACGCCGACACGGCAGCCGAAATCCAAAACCGGGCGCAGGAGTATCTCGCCAAGCTGGAGGCCGAACTCGACGCGCGCCGCAAGGAACTGGGCGTCTCCGACGAACTAGCCGGGATGGAGGGCGTCACCCGCGCCATGCTTGTCAAATTGGGCGAGAACGACGTGAAGAGCGTCGAGGACCTCGCCGGTTGCGCCACCGACGACCTCATCGGTTGGAGCGAGCGCAAGGACGGCGAGACCGTCAAACACGCCGGATTCCTGGAGGGAATGGAGATCTCGCGCGAGGAGACGGAGGCTTTGATCATGCGGGCGCGGCTCGAAGCGGGTTGGATCGACCGGCTGCCGGAATCGCCGACGCAGGAGGAACCGGTTGCCGAATAAGGAGGCCGCATTGGCGCGGCAAACGAAGTCCGAGCCGGAGCGCACCTGCATCGTCACCAAGACGAAAGCGGGCGCCGACGCCATGATCCGCTTTGTCGTCGGGCCCGGCGGCGAGGTGGTCGCGGATCTGCGCCATAAACTGCCCGGCCGCGGCCTTTGGCTGATCGCCCGCGCCGACGTCATCGCCGAGGCGGTCCACAGGAACGCGTTCGCCCGCGGCTTCAAAGCGGCGGTTAAGGTTTCCGCGAACTTACCGGCGGAGATCGAAGCATTGCTTGTCGAGCGTTGCCTGCAAGCGCTATCGATGGCTAGAAAAGCGGGGCAGGTCGTCGCCGGTTTCTTCAAAGTCGAGGCGGCGATCGACGCCGGCTGCGTCGTCGGCCTCGTTCACGCCAGCGACGGCGGCACCGATGGCAGCCGCAAACTGTCGCAGGCCTGGCGCCGTAGATTCGACGGGCAATCAAGCCCGGAGATCAAACTCTTCACCTCGCTGCAATTGAGTTTGGCACTGGGCGGCACAAATGTGATACATGCAGCGCTCACCGAAGGGGCGGCGAGCGAGGCGTTTCTTTCGCACTGCCGCAAATTGGAGCGCTACCGCTCCTCTACCTCCACATCTTCCGAGGCGGGGGCTTCGGAAGCAACTGCCGGTGCGATCTGACGGAGCGCCGCAAGGCGACGGCTTGGGACGCGGTCGAAGGAGCCCGCTGCCGTGGCGGCCTTGCAAAGTTAGCGGGCGTGGCCGCGCAGAATTGTGACATAGTGGGCGCAAGCTCTGGGACCTGGAACGAATGGCTGAATCGAAAGATACCGACAACACGTTGACCGTAACGCCGACGAAGACCTTGTCGCTGAAACGTCCGGTCGAGGCCGGCACCGTGCGGCAAAGCTTTTCGCATGGCCGTTCCAAGACGGTTGTCGTCGAAAAGGTGAAGCGTCGGGCGCTCGGTTCCGGCGAGGCGCACGTGGCGCGGGAGCCGCAACCCGCCGCGCCGCCGGCGGCCGTTCCGGATCGGCAAAGCGAGCCTGCGCATCCGACGGCGGCGCGCCCTGCGGCGGGCGTCGTCTTGCGCACCTTGACGGAAGAGGAACGCGAAGCGCGCAGCCGCGCCCTTTCCGGAGCGCGCGAGCGCGAAGACGAAGAGCGCCGCCAGGCGTTGGCGGAGGCGCAGGCACGCGAACAGCGCGAAGAGCGCGAGCGCGAGGAGCGTGCCGCCGCGGCGGAGCGCAAACGCGAGGAAGAAACGCGCCGGGCGCATGAAGCAGAAGCCAAACGCCGATCCGAGCAGGAGGCAAAACGCCGGTTCGAGCCGAGCGCGGCTCCGGGCGCTCCCGCCGCGCCTACGGCACGCAAAGGCCTCGGCGTATTCACCGGGCTTGCCGCCAACGCCCGGCAGCAGCCGATCGACGATGAGGATACGAAACGGATCATTCGCCGGCCCGGCATGGCGCCGAAGGTCGTGTTGCCGCGTCCCACGCGCGGCGGCGAACAGAAGAGCCGCGGCCGGCTCACCGTCGCAAGCGCCACCGGCGAGGAGGACGAGCGTACCCGCTCCGTCGCGGCTTTCCGACGCCGCCAGCAACGCCTTAAGGGCCATACCGCCGAGCCGAAGGAAAAACTGTCGCGCGAGGTGATCCTGCCCGAGACGATCACCATTCAGGAACTCGCCGGCCGCATGGCCGAGCGCGGCGTCGACGTCATCAAACTGCTTATGAAGCAGGGGCAGATGGCGAAGATCACCGACGTCATCGACGCCGATACCGCGGAGCTCATCGCCGCGGAGCTCGGCCATACCGTCAAGCGCGTCGCCGAATCCGACGTGGAAGAAGGCCTGTTCGACGCACCCGACGCCGATGCGAACTTGCAGCCGCGCCCGCCAGTCGTGACCATCATGGGCCATGTCGATCACGGCAAGACCTCGCTGCTCGACGCAATCCGCCATGCCAACGTCGTCTCCAGCGAGGCCGGCGGCATCACCCAGCACATCGGCGCCTACCAAGTCGCGGCGCCGAACGGCGCATCGATCACCTTCATCGATACGCCGGGCCACGCGGCATTCACGGCAATGCGGGCGCGCGGCGCCAAAGTGACCGACATCGTAGTGCTGGTCGTCGCCGCCGACGACGGCGTGATGCCGCAGACGGTCGAAGCGATCACCCATGCGCGCGCCGCCGGCGTGCCGATGATCGTTGCCGTCAACAAAATCGACAAGCCGGACGCCAAGCCCGAGCGCGTTCGCACCGAGCTGCTGCAGCACGAAGTGCAGGTCGAATCGCTCGGCGGCGACACGCTCGAAGTGGAAGTTTCGGCGACGCAGCGGACCAATCTCAGCAAACTGCTCGAGACCATCACCTTGCAGGCCGAAGTGCTCGATCTGAAAGCGGACCCCGGGCGCCCCGCGGAAGGCACGGTGATCGAGGCGCGGCTGGACCGCGGCCGCGGCCCGGTCGCCACCGTGCTCGTGCAGCGCGGCACGCTGCGGGTCGGCGATCTGATCGTCGGCGGGTCGCAATGGGGCCGCGTGCGCGCATTGATCGACGACAAGGGTCAGGCGCGCCACGAAGCGGGCCCTTCGACGCCGGTCGAAGTTCTGGGTTTCTCCGGATCGCCCGAGGCCGGTGACCGCGTCGCGGTGGTTGAGAGCGAGACGCGCGCCCGCGAGATCACCGCATATCGCGAACGCCAGAAGCGCGAGAAGGCGGCGGCGCGCGGCGTGGCGCGCGGCTCGCTGGCCGACATGATGACCCAGCTCAAGACCGCCGGACGCAAGGAATTTCCCTTGGTCATCAAGGGCGACGTGCAGGGCTCGGTGGAGGCGATCGTCGCGACCCTCGAAAATCTCAACACCGACGAGGTCGCGGCGCGCATTATTCACGCCGGAGTCGGCGGCATTACCGAGTCCGACATCACGCTCGCTGAGGCTTCGAATGCGGCGGTGATCGGCTTCAACGTGCGGGCCCATAAGGAAGCGCGCGTCCTCGCCGAACAAGCCGGCGTCGAGATCCGCTACTACAACATCATCTATAATCTGGTCGACGACGTGAAAGCGGCGATGTCCGGTCTGCTGCCGCCGACGCTGCGCGAAGAGATGCTCGGCAACGCGCAGATCCTCGAAGTCTTCACCATTTCCAAAGTCGGCAAAGTGGCCGGCTGCCGCGTTACCGACGGCATCGTGCAGCGCGGCGCCAACGTCCGGTTGATCCGCGACAACGTCGTCGTGCACGAGGGCAAGCTTTCGACGCTGAAGCGCTTCAAGGACGAAGTGAAGGAGGTGGTCGCCGGTCAGGAATGCGGCATGGCCTTCGAGAATTATCAGGACATGCGGGTCGGCGACGTCATCGAATGCTACAAGGTGCAGGAGATCAAGCGGTCGCTGTAGCACAGCCTTCTCCCTGTGGAAGAAGGCGTCATGCGAAGCATGACGGATGAGGGGTTACAAGGTTTCAAATGATTGACATTGCAACCCTCGACCGGTTGACTTCGCCGACCACCCTCTCCTTCTGGGCGAGGGTTCGCGCGCGAAATGGACCTGTCACGCCTGACAGATAAGTTCCCCAAAATCGCGATCTAACGGCTCACGTGTATTGACCATGTCCAGGGTTCATCACAACGGCGGCGAGCCCGCGCAACGCATGCTGCGCGTCGCCGAGCTAATCCGCCAGGCTCTCTCCGAACTGCTCGCCCGCGGCACGGTTCGCGATCCGGTACTCGAAGGCCACGTGGTCAGCGTGCCGGAGGTGCGCATGAGCCCGGATTTGCGGCTTGCCACCATCTATGTGATGCCGCTCGGCGGCAGGGACGTGGACGCGGTGCTTGCCGCGCTCGACCGCAACAAAAAATTCCTGCGCGCCGAGATCGCCGCCCGCGTCAACCTCAAGTTCGCGCCCGACGTGCGTTTCCAAGCCGACCGCAGTTTCGATCTCGGCGCGCGGATCGACGCGCTGCTCGATTCACCGCGGGTAAAGCGCGACCTCCTGCCGGGCGCCGACAAGCGATGAATGCACCCTGCTCGAACCGCGTCGAGATCAACGGTTGGGTAGTCCTCGACAAGCCCGTCGGCATGACGTCGACGCACGCGGTGGCACAGCTGAAGCGCATTTTCAACGCCAAGAAAGCCGGCCATGCCGGTACGCTCGATCCGCTCGCCTCGGGGATTCTGCCGGTGGCGTTTGGCGAGGCGACCAAGACCGTGCCGTTCGTGCAGGACGGCGAGAAGACCTATCGCTTCACGATCGCCTGGGGGGCGGAGACGGATTCGGACGACGCGGACGGAATCGTCGTCGCGCGCTGCGAGCGTCGTCCCGAGATTGCCGAGATTCGCGCCGCGCTGCCGCGGTTCACCGGACCCATTTTGCAACGCCCGCCAGCCTTTTCGGCGATCAAAATCGCCGGCGAGCGCGCCTACGATCTGGCGCGCGACGGGGAAATGCCCGATCTGGCGCCCCGCCCGGTCGTAGTCCACGCGCTTGGCCTCCTCGCCGCCGATCGCGACGCGGCGACTTTCGAGGCACGTTGCGGGAAAGGCTGCTACGTGCGGGCGTTGGCACGCGATCTCGGTCAGTTCCTCGGCTGCCGCGGACATGTCGCGGCGCTCAGGCGTACGCGCGTCGGCCCTTTCGCGGAAGAGGATAGCGTACGGCTCGCGGATTTGGCCGACGACGCCGCGAACGCGCTTGTCAGCGTCGAGGCCGGGCTTACCGAAATGCCGTGCGTCGCCGTCGATCGCGAGTCGGCGGCGCGGCTGCGGCGCGGGCAGTCGATCTTGTTGCGCGGCCGCGATGCGCCGATGGACGGGCAGGCCTATGCGTCTTGCGGCGGCGTGGTGGTCGCCGTCGGCACCATCGAACACGGCGAACTCGTGCCGGGAAGGGTGTTCAATCTGCCGTTCTAAGGCAGTGCGGCCGGCCCGTTGTTGAGTCGCTGCTTTTCTTGTATAAAGCGTTATGCGCCTTCGGCGCTCTCCCCCGAAACCTAGCTGGACGACATCCCGGCCTGGCCGACGGCGGAGAATGTTTCTATCGAAAGGAAATCCGATGTCGATTACCGCGGAGCGCAAACAAGCGCTGATCAAGGATTATGCGTTGAAGCCCGGCGACACGGGCTCGCCGGAAGTGCAGGTAGCGATCCTCAGCGAGCGGATCGCCAACTTGACCGAGCATTTCAAGACCCACGTGAAGGATAACCATTCGCGGCGCGGGCTCTTGAAGCTGGTTTCGCAGCGCCGCCGCCTCCTCGACTATATGAAAGGTCAGGACGAACCGCGCTATAAGACATTGATCGAGCGCCTCGGCATCCGGCGCTAGCAACGTCGTGGAAACGCTGAGAAATGCCTTCCTAAGCGGGAACTTGATCGTGGGCTGCCGCTTCCGGTGGGACTCGTTTTAAGGTGTTTACGCCCCAAGCCCGGAGTCCCGCTGGGGGCGGAAATGTTTTAAGGTCACAAAAGCGCCGATGCGCCTTGTTTGAACACGGCGGCGGCATGGGCCGCTCGCCGAACCGAGAGACCAACCGCCATGGCAGGATCGCCAGGCGCTGCCTTTCCGGCAGCTTCTCGCCGTCTTGCACATGGCCTTGGGTCTTTGCTTACTGAAGAGAAAGACCAAGACTGATGTTCGATATCCATCGCGAAGAACTGAACTGGGCCGGGCGCAAGCTCGTGCTCGAAACCGGGCGTGTCGCACGCCAAGCCGACGGCGCCGTACTTGCCACGTACGGTGAAACCACCGTCCTGGCGACAGTCGTTTCCGCCAAGTCGCCGAAACCGGGCGTGGACTTTTTCCCGCTCACCGTGAACTACCAGGAAAAGGCTTTCGCCGCCGGCCGCATTCCCGGCGGCTATTTCAAGCGCGAGGGGCGGCCTTCCGAGAAAGAGACGCTTGTCTCGCGTTTGATCGACCGGCCGATCCGTCCGCTGTTTCCGGACGGCTATCGCAACGATACGCAGATCGTCGTCACCGTTCTCTCCCACGATCTCGAAAACGATCCGGACATTGTCGCCATGGTCGCGACTTCCGCGGCCCTGACGCTGTCCGGCATACCCTTCATGGGGCCGATCGGCGCGGCGCGCGTCGGGTACATCGACGGCGAAATCAAGCTCAACCCGACGCTCGATGAACTGAAGGACTCGGCCCTCGATCTGGTCGTCGCGGGGACCGCAGATGCCGTTCTCATGGTCGAGTCGGAGGCCAAGGAGCTTTCCGAGGAAGTGATGCTTTCGGCGGTAATGGGCGGGCATCGCGGTTTCCAGCCGGTGATCGACGCGATCATCCGGCTTGCCGAGAAGGCGGCCAAGGATCCGCGCGATCTCATCATCCCCGACAAGGCCGAGGTCGAGACGGCGGTACGCGATCTCGCCGAGGCGGAGCTGCGCGAAGCCTATAAGCTCACCTCGAAACAGGACCGCTACAACGCGGTCGACGCGGTCAAGGCCAAAGTCTTCGCGGCGCTGGCGCCGGCCGAAGGCGAGGCGCGGTTTACGAAGGATCTCGTCGCCGAGGTCTTTCACGATCTGCAGGCCAAGGTGGTGCGCTGGAACATTCTCGATCTGGGCATCCGCATCGACGGGCGCGGCGTGAAGACGGTGCGCCCGATCCTCGCGCAGGTGGGCGTATTGCCGCGCACGCACGGTTCGGCGCTGTTCACGCGCGGCGAAACGCAGGCGCTGGTCGTCGCCACGCTCGGCACCGGCGAAGACGAGCAGTTCGTCGATCGGCTTGAAGGCACCTACAAGGAGCGCTTCCTGCTGCATTACAATTTCCCGCCCTATTCGGTGGGCGAGACCGGGCGCATGGGTTCCCCTGGGCGGCGGGAGATCGGGCACGGCAAGCTTGCTTGGCGGGCGCTGCATCCGATGCTGCCGACGCCGGCGGAGTTTCCCTATACGATCCGCGTCGTCTCGGAAATCACCGAATCGAACGGCTCGTCGTCGATGGCGACGGTGTGCGGTTCGTCGCTGGCATTGATGGACGCGGGGGTGCCGATCAAGGCGCCGACCGCCGGCATCGCCATGGGCCTCATTCTCGAAGGCGAGCGCTTCGCGGTGCTCTCCGACATCCTCGGCGACGAGGACCATCTGGGCGACATGGACTTCAAGGTGGCCGGCACCGAGACCGGCGTCACCTCGCTGCAGATGGACATCAAGATCACCGGCATCACCGAGGAGATCATGCGGGTCGCACTCGACCAGGCCAAGGCCGGGCGGCTGCATATCCTCGGCGAGATGGCCAAGGCGTTGAGCGCGTCGCGCGCCGAGCTTGGCGAATTCGCGCCGCGCATCGAGACCATGAAGATCCCCACCGACAAGATCCGCGAGGTGATCGGCACCGGCGGCAAGGTGATCCGCGAGATCGTCGAGAAGACCGGCGCGAAGATCAACATCGAGGACGACGGCACGGTGAAAGTAGCATCCTCCGACGCCGAATCGATCCGCGCCGCGATCAACTGGATCAAGTCGATCGCCAGCGAGCCGGAGGTCGGGCAGATCTACGACGGCACGGTGGTCAAAGTGGTCGATTTCGGCGCCTTCGTGAACTTCTTCGGATCGAAGGATGGACTCGTCCACATCTCGCAGTTGACCAAGGGCCGCGTCGCCAAGACGACGGACGTGGTCAAGGAAGGCGACAAGGTGAAGGTCAAACTGCTCGACTTCGACGAGCGCGGCAAGGTACGGCTGTCGATGCGCGCCGTCGATCAGGAGACCGGCGCCGATCTCGAAGCCAGAGAAAAGGCCGAAGTCACGGATTAGTTCGGCCGGTCCGAGCCTCAGTCGTCCGGCGGTCGCGTCACCAGCGCGATCGCCAACCCGTCATGGCCTTTGCGGCCGACCGTTTGGATGACCGTCGCCGTGACGCCTGGCTCGGCGGCCATTGCCTCATAGAGCCGCCGCGTACCTTCCACCATCGGATCCTGGCTTTCGGCGTCGATAATCTTGCCGTCGCGCACGACATTATCGACGAGGATCAAGCTGCCCACGCGCGACAGCCGCAATGCCCAGCGGAAATAATCGGCGTTGTGCTCCTTGTCGGCATCGATGAAGATCAGATCGAAAGGGCCGTCGAGCTTCGGCAGCGTTTCGAGCGCCGGGCCGAGGCGAAGATCGACGACCGCGGACAGCCCGGCGCGTTCGAGATTGGCGCGGGCCACGGCGGCGTGTTTCGGATTGGCTTCGAGCGTGATGAGCCGTCCGCCGGCGGGCAGCGCCCGCGCCAGCCAGATGGTGCTGTAGCCGCCCAGCGTGCCGATTTCCAAGATCGCCCGTGCGCCAGCCAAGTGGGCGAGGAGATGCAGCAGTTTCCCCTCGTTGGGGGCGACGGCGATAGCCGGAAGGCTCGCCGCCTCGCTTGCCGCGCGCGCCGCGATGAGCGCGGAATCCTCGCCGACGAGGAGACCGCGGATATATTCATCGACCGCCGACCAAGTGGCTTCGCTCATTTCCAGCCCTCAACTCCCCGCATGCCGTAAGCTTGGCAATATAATATAAAGACTTGCTTATATCTTTATTGCACGAGACCCGGACCTTTGCTATGACCGCGCGTTTTCGAGGGAAGCACCATGACCCACACGATTTCTGACGCTGCGATCGCCGACATCGGACTTGCCGCCTGGGGCCGCAAGGAGATCGCCATTGCCGAGACGGAGATGCCCGGCTTGATGGCGGTACGCGCCGAGTTCGGCCCCGCGCAGCCGCTGAAGGGCGCCCGCATCGCCGGTTCTCTGCACATGACGGTGCAGACCGCGGTACTCATCGAGACCCTGCGGGCACTGGGCGCCGAGGTTCGCTGGGCTTCCTGCAACATCTATTCGACCCAGGATCACGCCGCGGCGGCGATCGCCGCAAGCGGCGTTCCGGTCTTTGCCCGCAAAGGCGAGAGCCTCTACGACTACTGGGAATATACCCACAAAATCTTCGAATGGGGCGACGGCGGTGCGCCCAATCTCGTCCTCGACGACGGCGGCGATGCGACGCTGCTGATCCACCTTGGGGTACGCGCCGAGCACGGCGACGCGGCGTTCCTCGAGACTCCTTCGAACGAGGAGGAAGAAGTTCTGTTCGGCGCGATCCTGCGCAGGCTTAAAGAAAATCCCGGATGGTATCAGCGTTGCGCCACCGCGATCCAGGGCGTGAGCGAAGAGACCACTACGGGCGTGCACCGGCTCTATACGATGCACAAAGAGGGCAAACTGCTCTGGCCGGCGATCAACGTCAACGACTCGGTCACTAAGTCGAAGTTCGACAATCTTTACGGCTGCCGCGAATCCCTTGTCGACGGCATTCGCCGCGGCACCGACGTGATGATGGCCGGAAAAGTCGCGATGGTCGCCGGCTTCGGCGACGTCGGCAAAGGCTCGTCCGCATCGCTGCGCAACGCCGGCTGCCGGGTGATGGTCTCCGAAGTCGATCCCATCTGCGCGTTGCAGGCGGCGATGGAAGGCTATGAGGTCACGACCATGGAAGAGGCGGCGCCGCGCGCCGACATTTTCGTGACCTGTACCGGCAATATCGACGTCATCCGGCTCGATCACATGCGCAAAATGCGCGACCGCGCCATCGTTTGCAACATCGGCCATTTCGACTCAGAAATTCAGGTTTCCGCCTTGCGCAACTTCAAATGGCACAACGTAAAGCCGCAGGTCGATGAGATCGAATTTCCCGACGGCAAGCGGATTATCCTTCTTTCCGAAGGCCGGCTCGTCAATCTCGGCAATGCCATGGGCCATCCCTCCTTCGTGATGTCGGCGTCGTTTACCAATCAGTGTCTGGCGCAGATGGAACTGTGGACCAAACGCGGCCATTACGCGCGCGATGTCCATGTTTTGCCCAAGCATCTCGACGAAGAGGTCGCCGCTCTCCATCTCGGCAAAGTCGGTGCCAAGCTTACGAAACTCACGCCGGAGCAGGCGAAATATATCGGCGTGCCGGAGACCGGCCCGTTCAAATCCGACCTCTATCGCTACTGAGATCGTGTAAATAACCGATTCGCACCGGGTGACAGCGATTCGTTGCTGCCGCATCATGGGTCGCGAGAGGTCGGAATGGGCAAACGGGCGCGGAACGGCTCGGCCGGTAGGGAGCGGAATCGGCCGCACGGCGGCGCTCTCCGGTGCGCCGCGGCGGTGCTTTGCGCGACCGCCGCCCCCGCCGCCGCGCAGACCGATTATCCGCTTCTCGTGCTCGACAACCTGCGCGAAAACCAGGATGTCGTGATCGGGCTCTCGCTGGTCGTCGGGCTGGTGCTGTTTTCGACGATCACCGCGCTTCTCTATCTGCGCGAGCACCGTCGCTGGACAAAATCGGAAGCGGGGTTCCTGCTCGAACTCAACGATTTGCGTGCTAAATTCGATCGCGCCGAAGTGTTTCTCGCAGCCGAGCCGCAGATCGTCATTGCCTGGGGCGGCCCGAGCAGCGAACCGGAAATCGAGGGCGATCTTGGTCTGGTGACCGATGCGCCGGTGGCGCGCCGCGTCCTCGCCTTTGGATACTGGCTGCGGCCGGATGCCGCCCAACAGCTCGAGGTTTGTGTCGAGAAGCTCAGGGCGCGCGGCGAAGGTTTCCGCTGTTCGGTCGAGAGCCTCGGCGGACGGACTCTCGAAATCGACGGGCGCGCCGTCAGCGGCCGCGCCGTTATGCGCATCCGCGACGTTTCCGGCGATCGCCTCGAAACTTTGCGCCTGCGCGACCGGCTGGCGCGCACCATTACCGAACTCGAGGCGCTGCGCGGCCTGCTCGACGCGGTGCCAGATCCCGTCTGGCTACGGGTCACCGACGGCAAGCTGCACTGGGTCAATGCCGCCTACGTCCGCGCCGTCGAAGCCAAGGATTCCGGCGATGCGCTGTTGCGCGGCACCGAGCTTCTCGAGCGCGCGACACGTGACGCCGCCGCCGAATCGCGCGCCAAAGGCCTTGTCTGGCGCGGCCGCATGCCCGCGGTCGCTGCCGGCCAGCGGCGCCTGCTCGACATCGTCGAGGTGCCAGTAAGCTTGGGGTCGGCGGGCATGGCGACGGACATGTCGGAAATCGAAGCGGTGCGGGCCGATCTCGATCGGCAGACGCAGGCGCATGCGCGCACCCTCGATCAGCTTTCGACCGCGGTGGCGATCTTCGATCGCCGCAAGTGCCTCGTCTTTCACAACGCCGCTTATCGGCAGCTTTGGTCGCTCGATCAGACGTTCGTCGATCAGCATCCGAGCGACTCCGAGGTTCTCGACCGGCTGCGGTTGTCCGGCCTTTTGCCGGAACAGGCCGATTTTCGTGCCTGGAAAGAAAATCTCTTCGCCGCCTATCAGGCGATCGAGACGCGCGAGCACGTCTGGTACCTCCCCGATGGGAGGACATTGCGCGTCGCCGTCAACCCCAACGCGCAGGGCGGGGTAACCTATCTCTTCGACGACGTCACCGAACGCTTCCATCTCGAATCGCAGTTCAACGCGCTGACCCGCGTGCAGAGCGAGACACTCGATTCGCTGAAGGAAGGCGTCGGCGTGTTCGGCACCGACGGCAGGCTCAAATTCTTCAATCCGGCGTTTGCAGGCCTTCTGAACCTCGATCCCAATCTGCTCAACGAGAAGCCGCATATTGATCGCCTTGCCGGGATGTCTACGCTGTTCGGCGGCGACGCCGTGTTCGACGAGATTCGCGCCGTCGTCGTCGGGCTTACCGACCAACGGACCGGATTCGAAAGGCGCATCGCCTGCCGCGACGGCTCGGTGCTCGACTGCACCGCGCAGCCGCTGCCCGACGGAGCGACGTTGCTGAGCTTCACCGATATGACCGCCAGCGTGAACGTCGAGCGGGCGCTCACCGAGCGCAATCAGGCGCTCGTCGAAGCCGAGAAGCTGCGCAACGATTTTGTCCACCACGTATCCTACGAATTGCGCTCGCCGCTCACCAACATCATCGGCTTCATCGAGCTGCTGAGCGACAGCTCAGCGGGGCCGCTGAACGAGCGGCAGCGCGAATATGCGGGCTACGTGCGCGCATCCTCGACCGCGCTGCTGGCGATCATCGACGACATTCTCGACCTCGCTTCGATCGACGCCGATGCGCTCGAACTCAATCTCGGCGAGGTGAACATCGATCGAACCATGCATCTTGCCGCCGAGGGCGTGCAAGACCGCTTGGCCGAGTCTTCGATTCGGTTGAACGTCGTCGCGCGGGACTACCTCGGCACGTTCGTCGCCGATAGCCAGCGCATCCGCCAGATCCTCTTCAATCTCCTGTCGAATGCGATCGGTTTTTCCTCTCCCGGGCAGACCATTACGCTCGCGGCTGAGCGGCGCGGCGACGAGATCGTGTTTACGGTGCAGGACGAAGGCAGCGGGATCCCGCCCGAGCTGATCGAAGAGGTGTTCGAGCGCTTTACGACGCAGACAACGGGCTCGCGGCATCGCGGCGTGGGCCTGGGTCTTTCGATCGTGCGCTCGCTCGTCGAGCTGCACGGCGGCCGCGTCCACATCGAATCGGCGCAAGGCCGAGGCACCACCGTCACCTGCATCTTTCCGGCGCGCAGTACAAAGCTGGACAAAGCGAAGGCGGCACCATATCGGCTTGCATAGCTATGGACGCGGCGCAACCGGGCATGATCCGGCGCGCCGTCGCGCACGCAACGAGGAGAACGCGGCACATGGCGGCTCGCGCGCCGCAGCAGAAGGCCCATTGGCGGATCGAGCTTCCCGACGAGACTGCCACCTGTTTCCTTGCCGCCGATCTCGGCCATTGGCTGCGGCCCGGCGACCTCGTTACGCTGTCGGGCGAACTCGGCACCGGCAAGACGACGTTCGCCCGGGCCTTGATCCGCGATCTCGCGCGCGAGCCGGATCTCGAGGTACCGAGCCCCACCTTCACCCTCATGCAGATTTACGAAGCCGGCACATTTCCAATCCTTCACGCCGATTTCTACCGTATCAAGCACCCCGACGAACTTTTCGAACTTGGATTTGACGAAGCGCAGAACGGCGCGCTCACGATTGTCGAATGGCCGGAGCGCGCGACGGCGCATCTAGGCGCCAACAAGCTCGACGTTGCCTTCGGGATCGACGCGCAACGCGGCGCCGGCTACCGCGTCGCGACGCTTACCGGCAGCGGGACGTTCGCAGCGCGCCTCAATCTCGCGCGGGCCATTCACGACATTCTCGCCTCGTCCGGTTGGGCCAGCGCGGAGCGGCGTTTCATGCGGGGCGACGCCTCGAGCCGTGCCTATGAGCGACTTGTCAAGCCGGACGGCGTCACCGCGCTTCTCATGATCTTCCCGCCGCGCCCCGACGGACCGCCGGTGCGCTATGGAAAATCCTACAGCGCATTGGCGCGTCTCGCCGAAGACATCCGGCCGTTCGTCGCAATCGACCAGGGCCTGCGCGCGCAGGGGCTTTCAGCACCGGAGATTTTTGCCGTCGATCTCAAAGCCGGGCTGGCAATCCTCGAGGACTTTGGCGACGCCGGTATCACGGACGGGCAGGGAATCGTCGTCGAACGCTACGCGGAAGCGGTTGCCGTGCTCGCCAAATTGCATCAGGCCGCGCTCCCGGACGCGCTGCCGATCGACGGCGCCGCGACCTATCGAATTCCGCCTTACGACGTCGATGCACTGTCGATTGAAATCGAATTGCTGCTCGATTGGTATGCGCCGCACGTCGCCAAGGCGGCGTTGACCTCGGGCGCGAAAGCGACGTTCGTCAATCTCTGGCGTCAGCTATTGCGCGACATCGCGCCGGTGCGGGCGGCCTGGACGCTGCGCGATTACCATTCACCGAATCTCGTCTGGCTGCCGAACCGCGACGGATTGGCGCGCGTCGGCATCATCGACTTTCAGGATTGCGTATTGGGTCATCCGGCCTACGACGTTGTCTCGCTGTTGCAGGATGCCCGAGTCGACGTGCCGGATGAGGTGGAACTGAGGCTACTCGGCCACTACGCGCAATTGCGCCGTGCCGCCGATCCCTCCTTCGACATGGCTAATTTTGCGCGCGCCTATTCGGTGCTCGGCGCGCAGAGAGCGACGAAAATTCTCGGTATATTCGCGCGGCTGGATAAACGCGACCACAAACCGCAATATCTTGCGCATCTGCCACGCATTCAAAAATATTTGGCCAAAGACCTGACGCATCCCTTGTTGTCGGCACTCAAGGGCTGGTATGAGACGCATCTGCCGCGGGCCTTGAACAAAGGCCCGTGATTTTGTTTCGGTTCGCGTCACGCCATGCCATCCTTCATGCCTGATAAAGCGATGGTTTTTGCGGCCGGGCTGGGCACGCGGATGCGGCCGCTCAGCGAGCATATTCCGAAACCGCTCATCAAGGTTGGCGGCAAGGCGCTAATCGACCACACACTGGATCGTATCGCCGCGGTCGGCGTCTCGACCGCCATCGTAAACCTTCATCACTGCGCCGATCAGATCGAGACGCATCTCGCGCCGCGCCGCGCTCCCAAGATCGCGATCTCCGACGAACGCGGCAAGTTGCTCGATCAAGGAGGAGGCATCAAAAAAGCGCTGCCGCAATTGGGCGGTGAGCCGTTCCTTATCTGCAACACAGATTCGTTCTGGATCGAGGGGCCGCGCGCCAACCTCAATCGCCTCGCCGCCGGTTGGGACCCCGAGAAAATGGATATTCTACTGCTCGTGGCCGCGGCGGCGACGAGCATCGGCGTCGATTGGCTCGGCGATTTCACCATGGATCCATGCGGCAGGCTGGGGCGTCGCGAAGAGCGCCGCGTCGCGCCCTTCGTCTATACGGGGATAGGGATCGTCAAGCCCGGCTTGTTTAAAGGCGCGCCCGATGGAGCTTTTCGGCTCGCCCCATATTTCTTCGAGGCTGCCAAAAAGGGCCGCCTCTTCGGCGTGCGGCTCGACGGGATCTGGCTTCACATCGGCACCCCGCAGGCGATCGAGGAAGCCGAGCGGCTGATCGCGCGCTCGGTACTTTAGGAACCGCGGACGCGGAGACAGCGGTGGCTCATGACTCGCGCCGCGTTACGGCATCGATCCATTTAAGATAGTCGGCAAAACCCGCCTCGACCGGCAGAGCGACGATCTCCGGCGTCTCGTACCCATGCAGTGCGCGGATCGCCTTCTCGATCGCGCCATAATCCACCTCTTTGCACTTGATGAGCAGCAGAATCTCGGCCGCCTCCTCGATGCGCTCGCGCCATCGATAGATACTGTCAATCGGCAGCATTTGCACGCAGGCGGCAAGGCGGCGTTCAACGAGCGCCTTAGCGATATTGCGGGCATTGTCGCGCGTGCCGCAGGCCGTCAAGACGACGCAATATTCGCTCACTGCGCCGTCCATCCGCCGTCGATGGATAGATTCGCGCCGGTAATTTGCGCCGCCTCGTCCGAGCAGAGATAGACGACGAGCGCTGCCACCTGTTCGGGCGTGACAAACTGTTTGGTCGGCTGCGCGGCGAGGAGGACATCGTCGATCACTTGTTCGCGGGTGAGGTTGCGGGCTTTCATCGTGTCGGGAATCTGCCTTTCGACGAGCGGCGTCCAGACGTAGCCGGGAGAAACGCAGTTCACGGTGATCCCGAACGTCGCAGTTTCCAGCGCGACGGTCTTGGTCAGTCCGACGAGTCCATGCTTGGCCGACACGTAGGCGGACTTGAACGGCGAGGCGACCATCGAATGCGCCGACGCGGTCGAGACGATGCGCCCCCATTTGCGCACTTTCATGCCCGGCAGCGCGGCGGCGATGGCATGGAAGGCGGCGGACAAGGTGATGGCGACGATCTTGTCCCAGATCTCCGGCGGGAATTTCTCGATCGGCTCGACGTGCTGAATGCCGGCGTTGTTGACAAGGATGTCAAGCGTGCCGAACGCCTCTTCGGCTTCACGCACCATGCGGCGGATTTCCTGCGGCTTCGTCATGTCGGCGGGCGAATAAAGCGCCTTGACCGCGAAGTCCTTGGCGATGGCGGCGCGCGCGTTTTCGATCGCGTCCGCCGTGCCGAAGCCGTTGATCATCACATTGGCGCCTTGTTGCGCCAACGCGCGGGCAATCGCCAAGCCGATGCCGCTCGTCGATCCGGTGACGATGGCGCTGCGTGTCTTGAGCGTCATGATCGGTCCTCATGGAATAGCCTGACGGGCCGGTCGCGTCATTTCAAGCTGAAACGGACGCGAACGTCGCTTTTACAGTCTCGACTGAATATAATAGCGATATGACGCTTTCCCGTAGGCCGCAGACGCGGCCAAAGTCCATCCGCGCCATCGCAAAAGGCGCGCTCACCGCGGCGGAGGATCATTGCCGGCGCGAGGGGGTGAAACTCACGCCGGCGCGCCGCCAGATTCTGGAAATCCTCGCCGCGGAAGGTCGCCCGCTCGGCGCTTACGACCTGATTGAGCGGGTCGCGGCGGCGACTGGCAAACATCCCGCGCCGATCTCGATCTACCGGGCGCTCGATTTCCTGCTCGACAACGGCCTCGTTCACCGGCTTGCCTCGCGCAACGCCTATCTCGCCTGCGTGCACGGACACGCCCGCCGCGATCCGGTCGTGTTCCTGATCTGCGACAAATGCGGTACGGTGATCGAGGCCGCGCCGAAGGCGATCCATCGCGATCTCGCCGCGCTCGCGGCGGAGCGGGACTTCACGCCGCGCGCCCAGGTGATGGAAATCGCCGGGCTGTGCCGGGAGTGCCAGGGATAGCGGGCTTAGATCTTCTCGGCTTTCGAGTTGGCGCGCAGCCAGGCGGCAAGTTCGGCCTCGCTGAGTTTCCCCTCGGCGAGGGAGAGCCAAACCACGAGTCTCGCCGCTTCGTTCTCGGTTACTTTGAAGCCATTGAGAAGCAGAAAGCCCAGAGAGACCGTGAGCGAAGTTCGTTTATTGCCGTCAAGGAATGGATGGTTCTTGATTAATCCATAGGCATACGCCGCTGCAAGATCGAAAATGTCGGCTTCGCCGTAGGAATATCGATTTATCGGACGAGCCAGCGCCGATTCCAGAAGTCCGTCGTCGCGAAGCCCCTCGTGGCCGCCATGCTCGGCAAGCTGTTCGTCGTGGGCGGCAAGCACGACGACTTTGAGGATCCATTTTGGCTCGTCCACTTACTTGGCGAGCTCCCTGAGCACGTTGCGATTTTCACGCATAACCTTGCGAACGGCCTTCATCTGCTCCTCGAAAGCCGGATCGTAAAAAGTGAGACGAAAACCGCCCGGTGTTTTCGTTAAATGGACAATATCTCCCACCGCCGCATTCATTTGGCCGAGGGCTTCCTTAGGAAGCACAAGACCGATGGAATTGCCGATTTTGGTAAGCTTAAGCGCTGTCATTTGAGCCTCGAATTAAGTTATAACTAATGTTATAACCATTGGCCCCGTAAGTTCAATAGAATCTTGCCACTTGGGTCGTAGAACTCCCGTCTGGACATTTGCGCCGATCCGTCATGCTGGCTTCGCCAAAGCCGGTTTCTTGACCTCATCGCCAATTCGCGCCATCTGGTTTGAATACGATGTTAGGATCTGTTTCCTTACCTACGTGGCCTTGCGCGGAAGCTCCGCAAGCGGGACCCGCGGCGCGGCACCGCTCGGTCGGCGTGCGCGTCGGCTCGGGCAAGGGCGCGATTACGGTCGGCGGCGGCGGCCCGATCATCGTGCAATCGATGACCAATACCGATACCGCCGACGTCCCCTCGACCGTCGAGCAGGTCGCCGCGCTCGCCCGCGCCGGCTCGGAGTTGGTGCGCGTTACCGTCGATCGCGACGAGGCGGCGGCGGCCGTCCCGCATATCCGCGAGAAGCTCGACAAGATGGGCTGCGACGTGCCGCTCATCGGCGACTTCCACTATATCGGCCACAAGCTTTTGACCGAGCATCCGGCCTGCGCCGAGGCGCTCGCCAAATATCGCATCAATCCCGGCAACGTCGGCTTCAAGGACAAGCGCGACACGCAGTTTGCCGTGATGGTCGAATGCGCCATCAGGAACGGCAAGGCGGTGCGCATCGGCGCCAATTGGGGCTCGCTCGATCAAGATCTGCTGACGCGATTGATGGACGAGAACGCCGCTTCAACGATGCCGCTCGATGCGCGCGCCGTGATGCGCGAAGCGATGGTGCAATCGGCGCTGCTCTCGGCGCAGCGCGCCGAGGAAATCGGTCTCGACCGCGACCGGATCATCCTTTCCGCCAAAGTGTCGAACGTCCAGGATCTCATCGCGGTCTATCGGATGCTGGCGCAGCGCAGCACCTATGCGATCCATCTCGGCCTCACCGAAGCTGGCATGGGCTCGAAAGGCATCGTCGCCTCGGCGGCGGCGCTCGGCGTGCTGCTGCAGGACGGGATCGGCGATACGATCCGCATCTCGCTCACGCCGGAGCCCGGCGGCGACCGCGCGCTCGAAGTGAAAGTCGCGCAGGAGATCCTGCAGACCATGGGTTTCCGCACGTTCGTACCGCTCGTCGCGGCCTGTCCCGGCTGCGGGCGCACCACCTCGACCGTGTTTCAGGAATTGGCGCGCGATATCCAGGCCTACATCCGCGATGCCATGCCGGGCTGGAAGACGCGCTATCCCGGCGTCGAGACGCTCAACGT
>JASHSB010000087.1 GCA_030036945.1 Methylovirgula sp.
TGACCATGTTGGCCGGCGAGGATTTCGGCGAGCGCGATTCCCTCGTCTTCCGCTTTATGGGCGAGCATCGGACCGCGCACGACGTCGCCGATCGCGTAGATGCCGGGGATGTTGGTCGCGAAGCGCTCGTCGATCGCGACACGGCCGCGCTCCGTCGCGACGCCAAGCGTCTCCAGCCCAAGTCCTTCGGTATAGGGGCGCCGTCCGATGGAGACGAGCACCACGTCCGCCTCGCGCGTAATCTCCGCGCCGCCGGCAGAGGGCGCGATCTTGACGGTGAGCCCCTTGGCGCCTCTCTGCGTTTTGACAACTTTGTGGCTGAGCAAAAATTCGAACCCCTGCTTCTCAAGCATGCGCTGGAACGTGCCGCTGACTTCGCGATCCATCCCGGCCAGGATATGATCGAGGAATTCGACGACCGTGACCTGCGCCCCAAGCCGGCTCCAGACGGAGCCCAGTTCAAGCCCGACAATGCCGGCGCCGATGACGAGCAGGCGGCCCGGGACTTTCGGCAGCGAAAGTGCGCCGGTCGAGGAGACGATCTGTTTCTCGTCGATTTCAACGCCGGGCAGCGGCACGACATCGGAGCCGGTGGCAATGACGATGCTCTTGGCCGTGAGGCTCTGCTTCCCGCCGTCGGCGGACGTGACCTCGACCTCATCCGCCGCCTTGATCGTACCGGTGCCGAAAAACGATTCGATCTTGTGCTTCTTCAAAAGGAAGCCGACGCCGTTGACGTTCGCCGCGACGGTATCCTGCTTGTGCTTCATCATCGCCTTGAGATCGAGGCTCAGTTTGCCGACCGTCACGCCGAACCCGGCGAGCGCGTGATCCGTCTCGGCGAATTTTTCCGATGCCTGCAGCAGCGCCTTCGACGGAATGCAGCCGATGTTAAGGCAGGTTCCGCCGAAGGTCTTGCGCTTTTCGACGACGGCGACCTTCAGGCCGAGCTGCGCGGCACGGATGGCGCAAATATAGCCGCCAGGCCCCGTGCCGATAACGATAACGTCGTATGCCATTCGGCAGATTTTCCTCAGTTGTGTGGCCCTTATATCGGCGCCTGTCGGCGTCAAGATTCTGCGGGCTCGACGATGGTCCAGTTCGAAACGATCTCGGGACGTTCGCCCGAGTCGACGATTCGAAACGCTCGGAGATCCGCGGGCAGCGTCATGATCTTGCCCGCGAAGGCGCCTTCGCACTCGATTTTAAATCCGTCGACTTCGTCCGCCGCGACGATCTTCCCACGATACTGACTCTGCGCCTTCACGGTCACGCCGTCCGAAGCCAAACGGGTGATCCCAATGAGAACGTGTTTACCGATCAGCTTGTCGGCCTTGACCGGATTCCAAGCAGGCCGCGCATCGTTCCTTTCTCGCCGACGCGAACTCATAGATCCAACATCAGCCGCGCCGGATCTTCGATCCCGCGCTTGACGTGGACGAGGAAAGTTACCGCGTCCTTGCCGTCGACGATCCGGTGATCGTAGGTCAACGCCAGGTACATCATCGGGCGAATCTCGATCTTGCCGGCGACCACGACGGGGCGCTCCTCGATCTTGTGCATGCCGAGAATGCCGGATTGCGGCGCATTGAGGATCGGCGTCGACATCAACGAGCCGTACACGCCGCCGTTGGTGATCGTGAACGTGCCGCCTTGCATTTCTTCGATGGTAAGCGAGCCTTCCCGCGCCCGCTTGCCTAAATCGGCGATCTTCTTCTCGATCTCGGCGAGACTCAGGCGGTCGCAATCGCGCACTACCGGCACGACGAGTCCCTTATCCGTCCCAACCGCGATGCCGAGATGATAATAATTCTTATAGACGATGTCGGTGCCGTCGATCTCGGCGTTGATCGACGGAATCTCGCGCAGCGCGTTGACACAGGCCTTGGCGAATAATCCCATGAAGCCGAGCTTCACGGCATATTTCTTCTCGAAGGCATCCTTGGCGCGGACGCGTAGCGCCATGAGCCCGCTCATATCGACTTCGTTGAAAGTGGTGAGCATGGCGGCGGTGTTCTGCGCGTCTTTCAGCCGCTGGGCGATGGTCTGCCGCAATTTCGTCATGCGCACGCGCTCTTCGCGGCGCGCGTCCTCGGCCGGCGCCGGAGGACGGACGTCGAACGAAGTCGGCGGAGCCGGGGGCACGGCGAGCGCCGCCAGCACGTCGCCCTTCAGCACTTGGCCGCGCTTGCCGGAGCCGGCAAGCGTCGCAAGGTCGACGGCTTTGTCGGCGGCGAGCTTGGCGGCGGCCGGCGCGGGCGGCATGGGCGAGCGCACCGCCGGAGTGCTTTTTTCGACGGCGGTTTTCTTCGGCGCGGCGACGGCACCCTCTTGGATCGCGCCCAGCAGCGCACCGGGCGCGACGCTCTCGCCGCTTTCCGCGGCAATTTCGGCGAGCACCCCGCCGGCGGGCGCGTTGACTTCGAGAGTCACTTTGTCGGTCTCGAGTTCGACCACGGGCTCGTCCATTCGCACCGCCTCGCCGGCTTGTTTGAACCAGCGCCCGACCGTCGCTTCACTCACCGATTCGCCCAAAGGCGGGACGCGGATTTCAGTCGCCATGTACCATCCCTCGCTGCGAGAAGACCTCGTTCATCCTAACGCCGCCGGATCGCGTACGCAGCGAAAATCCGTTCATGGAGCTAACGCATCGTCGAGCAGCATTTGGAATTCCGCCAAATGTTTCGGCATGAACCCGGTCGCCGTCGCCGCCGACGCCGGGCGGGAAACATAGAACGGGCGTTTCGTTTTTGAACCGGCCTGCGCGAGGACCCATTCGAGGTAAGGTTCGACGAACGTCCAGGCGCCCATGTTCTTGGGCTCCTCCTGGCACCAGACGATCTGCGCGTTCCGATACCGCGACAGCTTCTTCACCAACGCTTTCAGCGGGAACGGATAGAGTTGCTCGACGCGCAGCAGATAGATGTCGTCGATGCCGCGCTTGGCGCGCTCTTCGAAGAGATCGAAGTACACCTTTCCGGTGCAAAGGAGCAGGCGGCGGATCTTCTCATCCGGCACGAGCGCGATTTCGCCGCCCGGCAGCATCTCGGCGTCGTCGTACAGCAGGCGGTGGAAGCTCGTATCAACACCGAACTCATCGAGCCGCGAGACGGCGCGTTTGTGGCGCAGCAGCGATTTCGGCGTCATAAGGACGAGCGGCTTGCGGATGTCGCGCTTCAATTGCCGACGCAGGATGTGGAAATAATTCGACGGCGTCGTGCAATTGGCGACCTGCATATTGTCTTCGGCGCACATTTGAAGATAACGCTCTAGCCGCGCCGAGGAATGCTCCGGCCCCTGCCCCTCATAGCCGTGCGGCATGAGGCAAACGAGCCCCGACATGCTCAGCCATTTGCGCTCGCCCGAGGAGACGAACTGGTCGAGGATCACTTGCGCGCCGTTGGCGAAATCGCCGAACTGCGCTTCCCAGACCGTCAGCGCGTTGGGTTCGGCAAGCGAATAGCCGTATTCGAAACCGAGAACGGCTTCCTCGGAGAGCATCGAATTGATGACCTCGCAGCGCGCCTGCCCTTCGCGGATATGGTTGAGCGGCAAATAACGCGCCTCGGTTTCCTGATCGACGAGCACGCTATGACGCTGCGAGAACGTGCCGCGCTCGCTGTCCTGGCCGGAAAGACGCACCGGGTGGCCTTCGTCGAGAAGGCTGGCAAAGGCGAGCGCCTCGCCCATCGCCCAATCGATCCCGGTGCCCGACTCAATCATCGCCGCGCGATTGTCGAGGAAGCGGCGAATCGTGCGGTGCACATGGAATCCGTCGGGCACCATGCACAGCCGCGCACCGAACTCTTTCAGCTTGGCGACTTCGATGCCGGTGCGGCCGCGCCGCGCCTCGTCGACGCCGTTGGCGGGTTTAAATGCCGACCAGCGTCCGTCAAGCCAATCCGCCTTATCGGTTTTGTAGGAACCGCCGGCCTCGTGCTCGGCATCGAGCTTGTGCCGCCATTCGGTTTTGATCTCTTCGATTTCCGCCGTCGTCACGATGCCTTCGCTGATCAGCTTCTGCGCGTAGATTTCGAGCGTTGTCGGATGCGAGCGGATCTTCTCGTACATGAGCGGCTGGGTGAATGCCGGCTCGTCGCCCTCGTTGTGGCCGAAACGGCGGTAGCAGAACATGTCGATCACGACCGGCTTGTGGAATTTCTGCCGGAACTCGGTCGCAACTTTCGCGGCATAGACCACCGCTTCCGGGTCGTCGCCGTTGACGTGAATGATCGGCGCTTCGATCATCTTTGCCGTGTCGGACGGATAGGGCGAAGAGCGCGAATAGCGCGGATAGGTCGTGAAGCCGATCTGGTTGTTGATGATGAAATGGATCGAGCCGCCGGTGCGATGTCCCTTCAAGCCAGAAAGTCCGAAACATTCGGCGACCACGCCCTGGCCGGCGAAGGCCGCGTCGCCGTGAATGAGCAGCGGCAGGACTTTGCCGCGCTCGACGAAATCGTGATGTTGATCCTGCTTGGCGCGCACTTTGCCGAGCACGACGGGATCGACGATCTCGAGATGCGAGGGATTGGCGGTCAGCGACAGATGCACCTGGTTGCCGTCAAACTCACGATCGGAGGAGGCGCCAAGATGATATTTGACGTCGCCGGAGCCTTCGACGTCGTCGGGCGTGAACGAGCCGCCCTTGAACTCGTGGAAGATGGCACGGTGCGGCTTCCCCATGACTTGCGAGAGGGCGTTGAGCCGGCCGCGATGCGCCATGCCTAGCACAATCTCCTTCACGCCGAGCGCGCCGCCGCGCTTGATGATCTGTTCGAGCGCCGGAACCATTGCTTCTCCGCCGTCGAGGCCGAAGCGTTTGGTGCCGGTGAACTTGAGATCGATGAACTTCTCGAATCCTTCGGCCTCAATGAGCTTGTTGAGGATCGCCCGCTTGCCCTCGCGGGTGAAATGGATCTCCTTTCCGGGGCCTTCGATCCGCGCCTGAAACCAGGACTTCTCCGCCGGATCGGAGATATGCATGAATTCGTAGCCGATCGTGCCGCAATAGGTGCGCTTCAAGATCGCCAACATCTCCGGCACGGTTGCGTGCCGTAAACCGAGCACCCCATCGATGAAGATCGGGCGCGCATAATCGGCCTCCGCAAATCCAAAATTGGCGGGATGCAGCGACTCGGGATCCTTGGGCGCCTGCAGCCCGAGCGGATCCAAGTTGGCATGCAGATGCCCGCGCATGCGATAAGCGCGGATCATCATGATGGCGCGCACGGAGTCGCGCGTCGCCTGCCGCAGCTCGGCATCCGAACCGCCGCCAAGTTCCGCTTTTATTTTCTCTCCGACCGCCGTTTCGACGGCGCTCCAATCGCCGTCGAAGGCGGCGATCAATTCGTCGTGGTCGATGCCCGATCCGTCGTGTTCCTTCCAGGCCGGTCCTTCGACGCTCTTCTCGACCAGCGCCCTGTCTTCCCGCAGCCCGGCAAAGAAATCCCGCCATTCGGGAGCGACCGAAGCCGGATCGCGGACGTAGCGCTGATAAAGCTCTTCGGCATAGGCGGCATTGGCGCCATAAAGGAACGATGTCCGCGCAAAGGAGCCGTCCGCCGCGGAACGCGGACCCGCCGCGCCGCCCGAACCATTCCGCCCATCTCGGCGTGCCATTGCGTTCTCCGAGTCAGCCCCAGATATAGGCGTCGCCGGCGCGCTCTTCACGTCCCCGCGCCGCCCGATTAAGCCTTTTCTGCCGATCGACGCGTTCATGTCTTCAGAACCTCGACGAGCGTTTTGCCGAGCCGCGCGGGCGACGGCGAAACCTCGATCCCCGCTTCTTTGAGGGCGGCGATCTTGGCTTCGGCATCTCCTTTGCCACCGGAAATGATCGCCCCGGCGTGGCCCATCCGGCGGCCGGGCGGCGCCGTGCGTCCGGCGATGAACCCCACGACCGGTTTGGAGCGGCCGCGGCGCCGTTCGTCGCGCAGAAACAGCGCCGCGTCCTCTTCGGCGCCGCCGCCGATCTCGCCGATGATGATGATCGATTGTGTCTTGGCGTCGGCGAGGAAAAGCGCGAGCACGTCAACAAATTCCATGCCCTTTACGGGGTCACCGCCAATTCCGACCGCTGTAGTCTGGCCGAGGCCCTCGCGGCTCGTCTGGAACACCGCCTCGTAGGTCAGCGTCCCCGAACGCGAAACGATGCCAACCGAGCCAGGCAGGAAGATGTTGCCTGGCATGATGCCGATCTTGCTCTGTCCGGCTGTTACAACTCCCGGGCAATTCGGGCCGATGAGCCGCGAGCGCGAGCCGATAAGCGCCCGCTTGACCCGCACCATGTCGAGAACCGGAATACCTTCGGTGATGCAGACGATGAGCGGGATCTCGGCGTCGATTGCCTCGCAGATGGCATCCGCCGCGCCGGGCGGCGGAACGTAGATGACGCTTGCTTCGGCGCCGGTGGCCTCGTGCGCCGCGGCGACTGTGTCGAACACCGGCAGGCCGAGGTGAGCCGATCCGCCTTTGCCCGGCGACACGCCGCCGACGAGCCGCGTGCCGTAGGCCAGCGCCTGCTCGGAATGGAATGTCGCGGTCTTGCCGGTGAATCCTTGGCAGATGAGCTTCGTCTCATGATCGATGAGAATCGCCACGCATCACCTATTTCCGACCGCGGCGACAATCTTCTGCGCCGCATCGTCGAGATCGTCGGCGGCGATAACGTTGAGTCCCGACTTCACGATGATTGCTTTGCCGCGTTCGACGTTGGTGCCTTCGAGCCGCACGACGAGCGGCACGCTTAGGCCCACTTCCTTGACCGCGGCGACGACGCCTTCGGCGATCACGTCGCATTTCATGATGCCGCCGAAGATGTTGACCAAGATGCCTTTGACGTTTGGATCGGCGGTGATGATCTTGAAGGCGGCGGCGACCTTCTCCGCGGTCGCGCCGCCGCCCACGTCGAGAAAATTCGCCGGCGCCGCCCCATAGAGCTTGATGATGTCCATGGTCGCCATGGCGAGCCCGGCGCCGTTGACCATGCAGCCGATCGTGCCGGCGAGGGCAATATAGGAGAGATCGTGTTTCGATGCCTCGATCTCTTTGGCGTTTTCCTCCGTCGCGTCACGCAACGCGGCGATCTCCGGATGACGGAAGAGCGCGTTGTCGTCAAAGCCGATCTTGGCGTCGAGACATTGGATGCGGCCGTCGCTGCCGAGCACCAGCGGATTGATTTCGAGCAGCGCCATGTCCTTTTCGACGAA
>JASHSB010000088.1 GCA_030036945.1 Methylovirgula sp.
CGAGAGTGTCAATATTCATACCGTGCTCGACCGCGTCAAACGCATCGCGCAAGCGGGATTTGCGCGCAATATCCGCATCACCGAGAATTACGATCCGTCGCTGCCGCCGGTGCTCGGCAACCGCGATCAGCTCATCCAGATTTTTTTGAACCTCGTGAAAAACGCCGCCGAAGCGATCGGCGATCGCATTGACGGCGAAATCGAACTTTCGACGGCGTTTCGCCCCGGCGTACGGCTCAAACTTTCGACTTCGGATACGGCCGTGAGCCTGCCGCTGCAGTTTGGCGTTCGCGACAACGGTCCGGGCATTCCGCCCGAGATCCGCCCGCATCTCTTCGAGCCTTTTGTGACGACGAAGGCAACGGGAAATGGCCTCGGACTTGCACTGGTGGCCAAGATCATCGGCGATCACGGCGGAACCATTGAATGCGATTCACAGCCGCGGCGGACGATCTTCAGAGTCCTGATGCCGATGTACGCGCTGCGCGACGGCCGCAGCGTCAAGTTGACGTAGGCGGATCGGTTAACGGCGCTCGGGAGTGTTGGCGATGGGAGGGAACATCCTCGTAGCCGATGACGACGCTGCGATACGGACGGTCCTGAGCCAGGCCCTGTCGCGCGTCGGCTATGAGGTGCGCACGACCGGCACCGCCGCGACGCTTTGGCGTTGGGTACAAGCCGGCGAAGGCGATCTGGTGATCACCGATGTCGTCATGCCGGACGACAATGCCTTCGAGCTTTTGCCGCGCATGAAGAAATTGCGGCCCGAGCTGCCGATCATCGTCATGAGTGCGCAAAACACGTTCATGACGGCGATCAAAGCCTCCGAGCGCGGCGCTTACGATTATCTGCCGAAACCGTTCGACCTGCGCGAGCTGGTCGCCATCGTCGGGCGCGCCATGAGCGAGCCCAAAGGCCGCGCCAAACCTTCGCCGCCCGCCGATCTCGAAGGCATGCCGGTCGTCGGCCGTTCTCCCGCCATGCAGGAGATCTACCGAGTCCTCGCCCGCCTCATGCAGACCGATCTCACGGTGATGATCACCGGCGAGTCGGGAACCGGCAAGGAGCTCGTCGCACGCGCTTTGCACGACTATGGCAAGCGCAAAGCCGGCCCGTTCGTCGCGATCAATATGGCGGCTATCCCTCGCGATCTCATCGAGAGCGAGCTGTTCGGACATGAAAAGGGAGCGTTCACCGGCGCCAACCAAAGATCGGCCGGACGCTTCGAACAGGCGGAAGGCGGCACGCTGTTCCTGGACGAGATCGGCGACATGCCGATGGAAGCGCAAACCCGGCTGCTGCGCGTCCTTCAGGAAGGCGAGTACACGACGGTCGGCGGCCGCACGCCGATCAAGACCAATGTCCGGATCATAGCCGCGAGCAACAAGGATCTGCGCAATCTCATTCATCAGGGACTCTTCCGCGAGGATCTGTTCTTCCGCCTCAACGTCGTTCCGCTGCGCCTGCCGCCGTTGCGCGAGCGGGCGGAAGACGTTCCCGACCTCGTGCACCATTTCTTCGCGATCGCCGCGGCCGAGGGCCTGCCGCTGAAACATATCGAGCCGGCGGCGCTGGAGCGGCTGAAGCGACACCGATGGCCGGGCAATATCCGAGAGCTCGAGAATCTCGTGCGCCGTCTAGCGGCGCTTTATCCGCAGGAGACGATTTCCGAGCAGCTCGTGGACGCCGAACTGTCCGCCGATTCCTCGCCATTCCTTTCAACCTACGCGCAACGGCCGCCCGGCGAAGACCGCAACAAGGATCCGGAACGTCCCGAGACGCTGGCGCTCGCCGTCGAGCGCCACCTTACCGAACTTTTCCGGAACTACGGGGAGAGTCTGCCGCCGCCGGGCATCTACCATCGCGTCTTGCGCGAACTCGAGTATCCGCTAATTTCGGCGGTGCTCGCCGCCACGCGCGGCAATCAAATCAAGGCGGCGGAGCTGCTCGGCCTCAACCGCAATACGTTGCGCAAGAAAGTCAAAGATCTCGATATCCGGCTCATGCGTCTGCCGCGCTGACCGCCCCGGAAATGTCGTAATTCCGCAACAGCGTTGTTTTTTAGCAACTCTCGGGAGCCGGTCGCCACCCGGCCATGATCGGGCCGGCAGCCGCCGCGCCAGCCTCCGGGACGCGTTCTCTAGGTGTCGAGCCGGATGAGCGAAATCGTATCCGATCCGACCGCGGCGCGCCGGCGGCCGCGGCTGCTGACGAGGCTGGGGCTTGCCGCCGTCGTCTTCGCCATTGCGGCGGCGATCACGAGCTTTCTGATCTTCGCCGGCTACACGCCGATCGCCCCGACCGATATCGTCGTTTTCGTGCTGTTTTTCGTCAATGTGCTGTGCATATTGACGTTGTTCGGCTTCGTCGTTGCCGAAGCCTGGAGTCTCATCGCCGCGCGTCGCGCCCAGGTCGCGGGGGCGCGGCTGCATATCCGCATCGTCGGCCTGTTCTCGATCGTCGCGATCGTGCCTGCGATCCTGATGGCCGTCGTCGGTTCGGCGATTCTCGATCGCAGCCTCAATCCGGTCTTCCTGCGGGACGTGCGCGGTTACCTGCTGCACACCGTCGACGCGGCGCGCATCTTCCGGGAAGATCAGTGCAGCACGCTTCTTCAAGAGGCGGAACTTACCGCCTCTGACCTCGACCGCGGCCAAGCTCTGTTCACCACCGATCGGCAGTTTTTCCACGAGTTCTTCACGCAGCGGGTGAAAGCGCTGAATTTCAGCGCCGCGGCAATCATGCACCCCGACGGCGCCGTCGAGGACAAAGTCGATACCGGGGCGACGGCCGGAACGACGATC
Organism: Methylovirgula sp.; assembly: GCA_030036945.1. Taxonomy (GTDB): domain Bacteria; phylum Pseudomonadota; class Alphaproteobacteria; order Rhizobiales; family Beijerinckiaceae; genus Methylovirgula. The sequence continues at coordinate 2,805 of JASHSB010000088.1, forward strand.
GTGCATCCCGAGCCGAACGATTTTCAGGACGCCAAAAGCGGCCAACCGCTCTGTATGGTGCTCGATGAAGGCCATACCTTCGTCGCTTTGCGCAAGCTCAACGCCTTTGACAACTTGTTTTTGTACCTCGCCCGGCCGATCGAACCGTTTAGCGTCGAATTTCCCCGCCAGGCGACCCGTTTCGTGACCCTCTTCGATTCCTTCGACAGCCATCGCGAGAATATTCAGATCGCCTTTGCGACGATGTACGTGCTCGTCGCCTTCGTCATGCTGCTTTCGGCGACGTGGGTTGGGCTTTCCTTCGCCAACGGTCTGGTCGCGCCGATCCGCCGGCTGATCGCCGCCGC
>JASHSB010000008.1 GCA_030036945.1 Methylovirgula sp.
CCTGATCGTCGGCGGCGGCTATATCGCGGTCGAATTCGCTTCGCTGCTGACGCGCCTCGGAAGTCAAGTGACGCTCGCCATGCGCGCCGAAAATATCTTGCGCGGCTTCGACGAGGATTTACGCGTCGCGCTGCGCGACGCTTTGATCGAAGCGGGAGTGGCGTTCAAGTTCACCAATCTGCCGAGCCGTATCGACAAGACGCGGCGGGGACTGCATGTGGCGCTGACCAACGGCGACAGTGTCGATGCCGATCTTGTGATGGTGGCGACCGGCCGCCACGCGAATACGCAAGGGCTCGGTCTCGAGAAGCTCGGTGTCGCGCTCGACGCGCTCGGCGCGATCAAGGTCGATGCGTGGTCGCAATCGAGCCTGCCTTCGATCTATGCGGTTGGCGACGTGAGCAACCGGGTTGCGCTGACGCCTGTCGCGGTGCGCGACGGGCACGCGTTTGCCGATACCGTATTCGGCGGCAAGAAATGGGCGGTCGATCACAACAACGTCGCCACCGCCGTCTTTGCAACGCCGGAACTCGGCACCGTGGGCCTCACCGAGGGCGAAGCGCGCGCCGCCTACGCTTGCGTCGATATTTACGCGACGCGCTTCCGGCCGCTGAAGGCGGCGCTGTCGGGGCGCGAGGAAACGGTAGTCATGAAGATCGTCGTCGATGGCGAAACTGACCGGGTGCTCGGCGTACACGTGCTCGGCGAAGCGGCCGCGGAAATCGTTCAAGTACTTGGTATCGCAGTAAAACTTGGTGCTAAAAAAGCCGATTTCGACGCCACGATGGCGGTCCATCCGACCTCGGCCGAGGAGCTTGTCACCTTGCATTCGCGCAGCGCGCGCTACGAGCAGATGAAGCTCGATCCCAGCGAGGCGGCGGCGCTTCCCGACGAAGAGCGGATACCATAAAGGCTCGGTTAGCCGATTGCCGAGTTTGGCGTCGCAAATCCGTGCGCCGGCGTGTAAAAGGCTCGCACGAGATCGTCTCCCTTTAGAGAGGGTCGCGCGCATCGATCGGACCTGAGCTATGCCCCCCGAATCCTGGTCGCCCGATAGCTGGCGGACAAAGCCTCTTCAGCAGGCGCCGGTTTACCCGAACGCTGCGGTGCTCGCCGACGTGGAGCGGCAGCTAAGCTCGTTTCCGCCGCTGGTCTTCGCCGGCGAGGCGCGCAAGCTAAAAGCGCTGCTCGCCAAGGCCGCGAAGGGCGAAGCCTTTTTGTTCCAAGGCGGCGACTGCGCCGAGAGTTTCGCCGAGCACGCGGCCAACAATATCCGCGACTTCTTCCGCGTCTTTCTGCAGATGGCGGTGGTGATGACCTTCGGTGCCGCGCTGCCGGTGGTCAAGGTCGGGCGCGTCGCCGGTCAATTCGCCAAGCCGCGCTCCGAGCCGACGGAGACGAAGGACGGCGTCGCGCTGCCGAGCTATCGCGGCGACATCGTCAACGACATCGCCTTCAACGAGGCAGCGCGCGTGCCGGACCCGGTGCGCCAGCTCATGGCCTATCGGCAGTCCGCCGCGACGCTCAATCTCATCCGCGCCTTCGCTTCGGGGGGCTACGCCAACCTCGAAAACGCGCATCGCTGGATGCTGGGCTTCATCAAGGACAGCCCGCAATCGGCGCGCTATCAGGAACTCGCCGACCGCATCACCGAAACGCTCGGCTTCATGCGCGCCATCGGGCTCGATCCCGAGTCGCAGCAAGAGTTGCGGCAGACCGATTTCTACACGTCGCACGAGGCGCTGCTGCTCGGCTACGAGCAGGCGATGACGCGGATCGATTCGACGACCGGCGATTATTACGCGACTTCGGGCCACATGCTTTGGGTCGGCGACCGCACGCGCCAGCCGGATCACGCGCATGTCGAATATGTGCGCGGCATCAAGAATCCGCTCGGCCTCAAGTGCGGCCCGGCGCTCAAGCCCGACGACTTGCTGCGTCTCGTCGATATCCTTGATCCGGACAATGAGCCGGGCCGCTTGACGCTGATCTGCCGGTTCGGCGCGGATAAGGTCGAAGAAGCGCTGCCGAAGCTGCTTCGTGCCGTAAAACGCGAGGGCCGCACCGTGCTTTGGACCTGCGATCCGATGCACGGCAATACGATTAAGGCGAAGAGCGGCTACAAGACGCGGCCGTTCGAGCGGATCATCGGCGAGATCCGCGGCTTTTTTGGCGTGCATCACGCCGAAGGCACATACGCGGGCGGCGTGCATCTGGAGATGACCGGCAAGAACGTCACCGAATGCACGGGCGGGGCGCGGGCGATCTCCGAGGCGGATCTCTCCGACCGCTATCACACTTATTGCGATCCACGTCTCAATGCGGAGCAGGCGATCGAAGTCGCCTTCCTGGTGGCCGAGCTTCTGAAGGCCGAACGCCTGCAGCGCCCGAGCGGCGCCGAGGTCGCGGCGGAGTAGGCCAATCGCCGCTGCGCGAAGCGACCCGCCAGCTTTCCTGCCGGATTGCTTCGCTTCGCCTGCGATAACGGACGAGCCGCTACGTACTTTGCTTTTCTTCCTCGCGCACGCTCATGGCGGTGCCGCGCCAGACGAAATCGTCCATCAGCCACGCGTCGAGATAGATGACCGGCTGCATGAGGTCGCGCAGCAGAAACAGGAAGGGCAAGCGCCAGGAGACGTGCCAGCGGTTGGCGTAAGCCAGGATCATCTCCCCGCAATAGAGCGAGGCGAGCACCAATCCGGCGGTCAGCGGCACGTTCCAGGCGAGCAGATCGGCGGCATAGGCGCCGACGAGCGCCGGCGTCGCGCAGCCCGCGAGGATCTCCGGCAGATAATGGGCGGGGAACGTCTTGCGCCGCATCCGCGCCCAGCGAATCTGCCGATGCCAGAGATCGTGGAGCGTGCGCCGCCCGAGCGGCTGCGCAAACGGACTGTCGACGAGATTGATCTTTAGCCCGGCGCGTCGCACCAACTTGGTGGATGCCGCGTCCTCGGCGATCTCGGCGGCCAGCGCGCGGATGCCGCCGCCGCCCTCCAATACGTCGCGCCGCCAGAGCATGTTCTTGCCTTGCGCGAAACCGGTACCGACGCCGTCCGCCGCATATTGCCAGCGGGCCTGGTAGGTGTTGAGGAAGGCAATCTCCAGCTCCGCCCAGATATTTTGCGGGTGCGAGCCCTGCGGCATGGAGCAGACCAGCCCGGTCTTCGGCCCCCAGCTCGCCAGCAGCCGTTGGATGTAATCGCGCGGCATCAGCACGTTCGAATCGGCAAGGATGATCCAGTCGTAGCGCGCCGCGTCCCAGCCGCGCACGCAATTGTTGAGCTTGGGATTGGCGCTGACCTTCTCGTCGCCGACGATGAGCCGCGCCGACAGGCGCGGGTGCGCGGCCATCAGCCGTTCGACCAGCGGGACCACCAAATCGTTGGCGCGCGCCACGCAGAAGATCAGTTCGTAGCGCGGATAATCGAGCTTGAAGCTCGATCCCAACGTTTCTTCGCAAAAATTGTCGATGCCGCAGACCGGCCGCACGATGCTTACGGGAGGCGCGTCCGCGGCCGGCGGCAGCGGGGTCTTCCGCGGCTTCGCCCGCCGCATCGCAATCGCGACGCTGACGAAATTGAGGACGACGAGGACGAAACAGAAGAAGGCTAGCGCATAGCCGAAAGTCATCATCGCATCCCCGGGGTCATTGTCCGCTTCCGCTGCAATAGCACAAAGAAGATCGGCGCGAAAAACCTCGCGCAAACCGCGAAACGCCCGGGCGCAACGCTTTGTTGCATCTTCCATCCCGAAAACCGTCTTCGAGCCCGGGTTCCCGTGCGGACAAGGACGCTTGCGGGGAAAGGGGTAGGGCGTTAGGCCGAGGCGAAAGGATCATCGATGCCGCTTCCCGTTGTACGTTTCGCCCCATCGCCGACCGGCCGGATTCACATCGGCAACGCGCGGACCGCGCTGATGAACTTTCTTTTTGCCCAGAAATTCCATGGCCGATTCATTCTGCGATTCGATGACACTGATGTGGCAAGGTCGACCGAGGAATATGCGGCGGGGATCGAATCCGATCTGGCTTGGTTGGGCGTCGTTCCGGACGCCAGCGTACGCCAGTCGCAGCGTTTTGGCCTATACGACGCGGCCGCGGAGAAATTGCGTGCGCTCGGCCGGCTTTATCCGGCTTATGAGACGGAAGAGGAGCTTGAGCGCCGCCGTAGGCGCCAGCAGGCGCGCGGCTTGCCGCCGATCTACGACCGCGACGCGCTGCGGCTGACCGCCGCCGAGCGCGCCCGTCTCGAAGCCGAGGGCCGGCGGCCGCATTGGCGCCTGAAGCTCGACCCCGTCGTCGTGCGCTGGAACGATCTCGTCCGCGGCGAGAGCCACATCGACTGCGCCTCGCTCTCCGATCCGGTCCTCGTTCGCGAGGACGGCACGTATCTCTATACGTTGCCGTCGGTGGTCGACGACATCGATCTTAAGGTCACCCATGTCATACGCGGCGAGGATCACGTCACCAATACCGCCGTGCAGATCCAGCTTTTCGAGGCTTTGGCGGGGCACGGCTCGGCGTCGCTCTTCGGGCACCATAATCTCCTCGCTTCGGCATCCGGGGAAGGTCTCTCGAAGCGCAGCGGCACGCTTTCGATCGCCGCGCTGCGCGAAGAAGGCATCGAACCGCTGGCGGTCGCGGCTTACGCGGTGCTTACCGGAACGTCGGATTCGGTCCGCCCGGTTCGCGCGCTCGACGAGCTCGCGGCCGAGTTTGATCTCCAACATATATCGCGCACCCAGGCGCGCTTCGATCCTGCCGAGCTCAGAAGTCTCTCGGCGCGAACGCTGCATCAAATGTCGTTTGAGGACGTCCGCGAGCGGCTCGCGGCGGCGGGGATCGCCGGCGCGAAGGCCGAAAATTTTTGGCTCGCGGTGCGCGGCAATCTCGCCACCTTCGGCGAAGTCGCCGAATGGTGGCAGGTGATTGTCGGCGAGATTGCGCCGCGCGTCGAAGACGCCGAGGTGCTCGCCGCGGCGCGCGACACGCTGCCGAAGGAGCCGTGGGACGAAGCGACGTTCGCCCGCTGGACGGCATTGCTGAGGGCGCGCGTCGATCGCAAGGGCAAGGCTTTGTTTCATCCGCTGCGTCTGGCGCTGACCGGGTGCGAACAAGGACCCGAACTCGCGGCGCTTCTGCCGCTCATCGGCCGGACTAAAGCGGAGGCCCGACTATCCGGACACGCCGCTTGACGCCGTCGGGGCCGACCGTTTCGACCGTCTGTCCTTGGCCTTGCGAATAGGCGGTCCCGTTCTTGACGTCGCCGGTCGCAATCCCCGCCGAGTCGTTGCCGGCGGTGGGGACTTGCGCCGCGGCCGCGGCGTCGGTCGCCTGGATATTGTCGGGTTTGCCCGCCTGTTTGGCGCGCGGATCTGCCTTCGGCAGCGCCATTTCCGCGGACTTCTCGGGCGTGATCATCGCGTCGCGCGTCCCGCCGTTATTGAGAACGCGTTCCGCGTCGGCCAGCGTATCGGCCCATGCGGCGCCCGCGGCCCGGCAGCTGCATGAAGAATCGAGGCTCTTCTGGTATTTCAGCGCCGCCGGGAGATCCATGTAGGGCTTGCCGTCGAGCCCCACCGCCGTCTGAATTTCTTGTCCCGGTACGCGCGTATAGACGCTTACCTCGGCGTTCGGGCAGGAGGCCTTGCAGAAATCCGAGAGGCTCGCGCCGCCGCGCGCACTATAGCTCAACGGGAAGAAGTAGCCGTCGCAGTGGCGCACGCAAAGCGCTTCCGAGCCGCCTTGCGGCGTTTCGTTCTCCGGAGGCGGCAATTCGAGCGGATCCTGCGGCGATTGAACGTCGGCGCTGCTCTGCCCGCCGAACAGCGATTCGAAGAAGCCCGGTTGGCGCGGAGCATTTTCCGCGGTGTGGCAGTAGGCGTAGAAGCGCGCCGCGAGTTGCTGGCGTTCGGGCGAGGCGCTGGCACGGGCGGATGCCTCCAACTGCCCGAGATTGGCTTGCATCTGCTGAATTTGCGCGTTCAACGCAGGGCATTGCGGCGGCGGCGGGCTGCCGAAGAAAAGGAACTGCTGCCGATCGCAGCCGATTGAATGCGCGTAACCGATCGAACGCTGCAATCCGGCGCGTTGCTGCTGCGCCTGGACGAGATAGGGATTGCTGTGGGCGTTGGCTTCGTCGAGCGCGGCGATCTGCGACCTGAGCCCGGCACAATCGACGCCCTGGGGCAGCGCCGCGTTTGAGGCGAGGCAGGTCATTGCAAAAAGAGGAATTGCGACGCGAATCGGCGCCGAAAAGGCGACGTGCAGTCGTCCCCGGCCAAAATCCGGGCTGGAACGAGAGAAGCGGTGTGGAGCTTGCCTCATGCAAACCCTATGAAATCGACCGATTGCCGACGGTGATTCGTGACAGGCGCTTTACCACTTTCGGCGGAGAAATTGCTAAACGGCGGTATTTTCCGCTATGCACCGATGCAGTACGGCCGGAATTTGGGTCCGGCTATGCGGCAGCCCCAAACCCGGACGGAGCTCGAAAAGCACCCATGATCCTGTCGATTTTACGGCCGGTTGCGGCCATCCTGATCGCAGTTGCCGCCCTGACGCCGCGTTGCGCCGGCGCCGAGGAGCCCGACCTCATTTTCCGCAAATCGACGGTTTTTCATTTTCTGACGCCCAACGACAAGCTCGCCACCTACGCGCTCGACGATCCGGCCGTCGACGGCGTTGCTTGCTATTTCACGGTGCCGGAAAAGGGCGGCGTCGCCGGCACCCTCGGCCTCGCCGAGCAGGTCTCCGACATCTCGCTCGCCTGCCGGCAATACGGGCCGGTGAAATTCAAGGAGAAGTTTTCGCAAGGCGACGTCGTCTTTCGCGAGAGGCGCTCTCTCTTCTTCAAGAAGATGCAGATCGTGCGCGGCTGCGACAAGAAGCGCAACGTGCTCGTCTACATGGTCTACAGCGACAAGCTGATCGAGGGATCGCCGAAGAATTCGACGTCGACCGTCGCCGTCCAGCCTTGGGGCGCCTCGACCGACGCTCCCAAATGCGCCGACTGGGTGAACGACTGAGCGCCTTCAATGCAGCAGACGTTTGAGATCGGCGATCCCCGCTTCGAGTAGCCGTTCGCTAAGCGCGCCCTTGGCCTGCGCCTTCAGGACGGTTTCGGCGGCCTTGGCGGCGGCATCGGCGGCGGCGTCACGAACCTGCGCCGTGGCCTGCGCTTCGGCCGAGGCAATCTTATCTTCCGCCTGTTTGGTCCGGCGCCGGACGAATTCGGCGGCGCGTTCGTGCGCCTCGCGCGCAATGATCTCGGCTTCGACCTCGGCCTGGGCGATGATCGATTTGGCCTCCTCCTCGGCCTCGGCCTTTTTTCTCTCGAAGGAGGCGAGCAGCGCCTCGGCTTCGGCGCGCAGATTAGCGGCTTCGGCCAACTCGTCTGAAATCCGAGCGGAGCGCTTGTCGAGCGCGCCGACAATCTTCTTGTGAGCGCCGATGTACCAGAGAAGGCCGAGGAACACGAAGAAGGCGACTATTTCCCAGAATTCTGTGTCGAAGTGCATCGCCTATGTCCCGGATTTGGAGATGGCCGCCGCGACGGCTTTTGTGTCCGCCGGTTTGCCGGTGATATGTTCGACGATCGCGGCGGCGGCCTCCTGCGCGATCTGTCCGACGTTGGACATCGCCTTGGCTTTTGTCGCCTCGATTTGCGCCTCGCTTACCGCGAGCTTCGCGGCGAGCTCGGCCTCGAGCGCATGTCGCTTGGCTTCGGACTCCGCGGCAAGCCGAGCGTAGGTTTCCTGCGCCAACGCTTGGGCGTTGCCGCGCGCGTCGGTAAGGGTCTTTTGATACTCGGCCGCGGCGCGATCCGCCTCGGTGCGCTTGCGGGAAGCTTCTCCGATATCGCCGTTTATCTTGCTCCGCCGGGCATGCAGGATCCCCTCGACGCGCGGCAGCGCCACTCTGGACATCAAAAGATAGAGCAGTCCGAAGCTGATCAGGAGCCAGATAAATATCGACGAGAAGTTCGCCATATCGAAGGGTGGAAACGGCTTCTCGCCGGGCTGCGCGTTGCCCGGGACCTGCGTGCCGATCCTAAAATCGGTGTCCGTGGCCATCTTTGATTTCCAATCGACGAAGAGACGCGCGGGTCGCAAATGCCGCGATCCGCGCGCCGCCTTTTCACTTCAACACGAACAAAAGCAGGATCGCGACGAGGAAGGCAAAAATGCCGAGACCTTCCGCCAGCGCGACGCCGATGAAAGCGCGCCCGAACTGCGCGTCGGATGCCGTCGGGTTGCGCAGCGCCCCTGAAAGGAAATGACCGAAAATCAAGCCCACGCCGATCGCGGCGGCGCCCATGCCGATCGCGGCGAGGCCGGCGCCTACGAATCTCGCTGCTGCAGTGACATCCATTACGTGCTCCTGACGAATAGGGCGACCGATCTGTTGTTGCGCTCGTTATTCAGTGGCCCGGGTGAATTGCGTCGTTGAGATAGACGCAGGTGAGAATGGCGAAGACATAAGCCTGCAACACGGCTTGCAGGAGCTCAAAGGCCAGCATCGCGATGTCCGCGATAAACGGCAGCGGCGCGATGACCGCGAGGATGCCGGTGCCGAGCAGCGTGGCGACGAAGCCCGCCATGACTTTCAGCACGATGTCGCCGGCGAGCATATTGGCGAAGAGACGGACGGAAAGGCTGACCGGACGTGTCGCGAATGAAACGATCTCGATCGGGACGATAAGGGGAAGAAGAAGAGGCGTTACGCCGGAAGGCACGAAGGTCTTGAGAAAGCGGAAGCCGTGGCGATAGACGCCGATGCCGATCACCAACAAAATTACGCCGGCGGCCATGGACGCGGTGACGAAAATCTGGCTGGTCACCGCAAAGGCAAAGGGAAACAGCCGCAGGATGTTGCAAAACAGGATGAACATGAAAATCGTGAAAATCAGCGGAAAGAATTGCATGCCCGCCGTGCCGGAGGTCATGCGAACCGTCGAGGCGACGAATTCGTAGGACATCTCGGCCGCGGATTGCAGCCGCCCCGGAACGAGCGTGCCCCGCGAAGTGCCGACGAACATCAATAGACAGACGCCGACGACGACGATCGCCATGAAAAGAGACGCATTCGTGAAACTGACATCGATCCCGAAAGGATGCAGCTTGACGATCGGCTCCACCGTAAATTGGCGAATGGGATCCATGCGTTGTTCTTTGCCGTTCCATTAGCCTGCGGAGTTGTCGTGCTCCGCCGCTATTTTGCGTCCCGTTTGGGGCCTACCTGGCCGACTGCGATCCGATAGACGTTCAACAACCCCGCCGCCATTCCGAGAAACAGGAAGACGACGAGAAAGGCCGGAGCAGTCCCAAGCCACGCGTCGATCTGCCAGCCGACGATGGGAGGAACGACCACGGCGGTTACGAATTCGATCAGCACCCGAAATCCGAGGTTTGCCGCGTCGAAAGATTGTCGGGAGGATCTTCCGGCGTCGCTCGACTCGGGCGGCGGTTGCCGTTGATCGAGCGCTTCCGAAAGCCGGGCAAGCCGCACATTGAGCCGCGCGGTTTCGCTCCCCCCCAATTCGCGATCGGCCGCGCTCCGATCGTGCGTTTTCTCGCCCTTTGCCATCGCTGTTTGCCGCCCTTCAGACGGAACAGCGCTCTATAATGTGGTCCGCAGCGAAAAGCGAGTATCCCCGCCCCACGATGAAGACGTTCGCTCGATGCCGAAGCTTGGAACGGGGCGCACCTTAAAAAGGCCGTCTCACCCTGTCAAGTTTTCGCCACATTGCGGCTCTGCGTCAAAGGCTTGATAATGCGGATCTTTCGTCCTCATTTTGGGGTGGCGAAAAGCTTCGCGCGCGGCACATGGCCGCGCGCGCCGCAAATGCCGTTCGACCCCGGCCGGGGACCGAAGGGTGCTTGTCGCACGCGAGGCTTATATGACAAAACCCGATATCTGGTTTGCTTGGCGCCGACCGGAATCGATGCGGAGTGCTATGCGTAATTCCGGTGCCATCGCCTAACGTCGATCTTTGCCCGTGAGCATCACGCCTTCCACTGCCGCCGTGGTCCTCGCTGTCAGCGCGGATGATCGACTGCTTGCCTCGGCCGATCCGATCTGGCGCGCCGCCAAGCGGCGCTTTGGGCCGTTGCTCGTCGGCGTCCTTCTATTGCATGCAACGTTGATTGCGATCTTCGTCCTGAGCGATGAACCGAACCGTGACGCCAATCTGCGCGACGCCGAAATCCCGGTCGAAATCATTGTCCAGCCGCCGCCTCCGCCGCCTCCGCAGAAGAAAGCCGAGCCGCAGCCAAAACCGCAGCCGCAGAAACAGACCTATCTGCGCGAAGAGAAGCCCGCGTTCGATGCGCCGCGTACGCCGAACAACGAGACCGTGAAACGCCCAAGCACCGACAATCAAACGCACTCGCCAATTGTGGGCAAACCGGTCGCGGCAAATGAAACGAAACCGACGCCGGAGCAGCCGAGGCCCGCGCAGAACGCCGCGCCCACGGCCGCCGATCGCACGGTCGCGCCCGACAAGCCGGACAATACGCCTGATGCCGAACCGCTCGATAAAGCCGCGCCGCTCAAGGATACGCAATCCAAACAACGCGTGCAGCAGGCCAAAGAAAAGGCGGCGCTGCCCGACGACGAAAGAACCGCGGTGGCGCGCCAGCTCGCATCTCTAATGCCGTCGCCGGACTATGCGATCGCCGCGGAATCCAAGGTGGCGCCGGTAACCGGAGGCACCGAGGATATGCGCTATCTGTCGGTCCTCTATGGGCTGATCATGCGCCAGCAACGTTTCCCCTCAAGCCCGCATCCGCGCCACAACGAGGCACAGGCCGTCGTCGCTTTTTGGATCGACGAGACCGGCGCGCTCATCCACGAAGCGCTTTACCGCACCAGCGGCTATCCCGAACTCGACGCCGAGGCGATGGCCGACGTCCGCCGAGCGGCGCCGTTTCCCCAGCCGCCGTTCGGCGAACCTCATGGATTCATCGCACAAATGGTATTTCCGCCGAAGTAATTAGGCGGCTCTCTTCCGGCAAGATTCCGAAGAGATCGAACCTATTGTACGAGTGCGTCCACGCCGGCCTTGTAGATGCCGTCGATCACTTTTTGCGCGTCCGCGTCGCTGGTGCCTTTCTTGGCCTCGTACTTGCCCGTCCAAGCGACCTCGGAACCGGTTCCCTTCGAGGAGACGGAGATCGTCGAGACGTAGTGAGTCACCGGCAACGGGCTCGAGACGATCGTATAGGTGTACTTCTTGCCCTTGTTGTTCCATTTCAGCAGGCGCTCGACGATCGTGCCGCCGCCCTTCAAGCTGAGTGTGCGAATCTTCTTTCCATGCGACAATTCGCATTTCGCAACCGCGGGATGCCAGCTTGCGATGCCGCAGAAATCGCCAACCTTTCCCCAGACCGTATCCGCCGAAGAGGTCGAACTCGCGTGGTAATTCGACTCGATCGCCAGGGCCGACACGCTGGAAAAAATTAGCGCGGCCGAACCGGCCGCGAAAACGACGAGCTTATTCATTGAGCGTTTCTCCATTCTTTCGCATGACGATTGTTTTGGGAAGCGCAGCTTAGCCTTGGCGCGGCGGAATGCAATATCGAGGAAGCCGGCCGCGTGGGCGGTCCAGCACGGACGACCACTCAAGACTGCAGGGAATTCAGGGGCTAATCCGCTTGCCTAATCAGTTGGCGAGTTCCGCGCCGGCTTGTGCTGCCGGCGCGGAACTCGCGAGGCAGCATTCATCAGTGGTGAATGACCACGATGTGGTGATGGTGATGATGGTGCCAGTGATGATGGTGATCGGCGAGAGCCGCCACCGGCAGGAGCGCAACGGCGGAGGCCAGGAGAGTGGCAACAAGAAGTTTCCTTAGCATCGACGTATCCTTTGCTTCAAGGAACCGTGACAGAGCCACGGCTCCAGAATGCTTATCTGCGGTGGATCCTTAACCCAAGCTGAATAGAGCCGATCACCGGCGGCTTTACGGGATCGCAGGGCGAAAAAAGTCGGGGCTTTCTATACCGCTTCCAGGAACCGCTCAGCTTCGGCAAGTTCCACCGACACGATCTGGCTGATACCGCGCTCGGCCATGGTGACGCCGAACAGCCGATCCATGCGCGCCATGGTGATGGGGTTATGGGTGATCGTCACGAAACGCGTGTCGGTGCGCTTGCGCATCTCGTCGAGCAGATCGCAGAAACGCTCGACGTTGGCGTCGTCGAGCGGCGCATCGACCTCGTCGAGCACGCAGATCGGCGCCGGATTCGTGAGAAAGATCGCGAAGATGAGCGACAGCGCGGTAAGCGCCTGTTCGCCGCCGGAAAGCAGAGTCATCGCTTGCAGTTTCTTGCCGGGAGCTTGCGCCAACACCTCGAGTCCCGCTTCAAGCGGATCTTCGGATTCGACGAGCCGCAATTCCGCCGTTCCGCCGCCGAAAAGGCCGGTAAACAGGTTCCGGAAATGCGCATTGACCGCGTCGAAGGCGATCATCATCCGCTCGCGGCCTTCCTTGTTGAGATTCTGAATCGCCTGCCGCAGCCGGCGGATCGCTTCGGTCAGGTCTTCGCGTTCGGCGGCGAGGTTGCCGCGCGAGGATTCGATCTCGGCGAGTTCTTCCTCGGCGCGCAGATTGACGCCGCCGAGACGCTCGCGCTCCCCTCGCAAGCTCTCGAGCTTGGTTTCGACGGAGGCCGCCGGCGGCAGCGTCGCGCCGGCTTCGATCTCAGCAACGCCGGCGAGCTCCGCAGGCTCACATTGCAGCTCGGCGGCGATATGATGGCTGACCGCCGTGAAGCGCTCGCGACCCGCTTCGAGGCGCGCTTCACTGCGCGCTTTATCCTCGCGCGTTGCGCTCACGTCGTCTTGCGCCTTGCGCGCCGCCCGATCGGCTTCGGCAAGGCGCTCCTCGGCCGCGGCGCGTGCATCGGCGGCGTCGCGGCGCGATCCTTCGGCCGCTTCGATCCGATCGAGCAGGATCTGACGTGTACGCAAAAGCTCCTTTGGCGCGCCGGCGAGCTTCAGCCGTTCGGCGTCCGCTGCCGCGAGCCGCGATTGAAATTCGCCGACATGGGCGACGGCGCCGTCGCGGCGTACCTGCCAAGACGCCTGCTCCTCGGCAATCGCCTGGCGGCGATGGGCGCGCATCTGTGCCGCTTGCGTGCGCGCCTGCAATTCGCCGCGCGCCTCGGCGGCGGCGGCACGATCCCGCGCCGCGGCGGCGCGCGCCGCTTCGAGCTTCGCGGCGAGTTCGGCGGCGGCGACAAGCCCGGCCAGGGCCTGTTCGGCCTCACGCTGTTGGCGCAGCGCTTCCTCGGAACTCGTGCGTAGGCGCTGCTCGGCCTCTTCGCGCGCCGAAAGGAGCGCCGCGACCTGCGCCTTGCGGTGCTCGAAGGAAGCGGCCCGTTCGCGCGCCGCTTCGAGTTTGTGCAGGGCGGTGCGATGATTTTGCCGCGCCTGGCTCTCCGCTTCCGCCTTCCGGCGCAGATCGGCTTCGGCCTGCACGGCTGCGGCCTGCAGCGCGTCGGCGGCCTCGCGAACAGCTTCCGCCTCGCGAAGCAGATCATCGAGCCGATTCTTTTCGGCGAGTCGGCGCGTCGCGAGCGTCGATACTTCCGCGGCTACCGTCAAACCATCCCAGCGCCAAAGATCGCCGTCGAGCGAGACAAGCCGTTGCCCGGGCCGCAAGAGCGCCTGCAGGCGTTTCCCGTCGCTCTTTGCGACGACGCCGATCTGCGCGAGGCGGCGGGCGAGAACCGGCGGCGCCTGCACATGCGCGGCAAGCGCGGCAACGCCCTCGGGTAAAACCGGATCGTCGGCGGCGCTCGTCGGCGCCCAATGGGCCGGCGCCGTAACATCGCCCGAAGCGTCGAGATCGTCGCCCAGCGCCGCGCCGAGCGCCGCCTCGTAGCCTTTGGCGGTGCCGACCTCTTCAATCATGGCGGGCCAAGCACCGCCGATTTCCGACTTGAGCAATTTCGCCAGCGTCTGCGCCTCGGTTTCGAGACCCTGCGCGGCGCGCTCGGCTTCTTGGTAGCGGGCACGGGCCGTAGCTTCCGTCTGGCGCGCTTCGGCATGCCGAGACTCAGCGGCGATTGCTTCTTCTTCCCCCGCTTTCGCATTGGCGATCGTTGCTTCGAGCGCCGTTTCAAGATCGGCCTCGGCGCCGGCTTCGGCAAGCTCGGCGCGCAGCCGTACGATGTCCTCGCGGACCGCGGCGATTTCGGCCTCGAACTGCCGTACCCGCTGGCTTTCGTCGCGTAGCGCCTTGGTGGCGGCCTCGCGCCGCGCCTCGGCGTCGGAGAATGCCGTTTGCGCCGCTTCGAGCGCCGTCTCCGATTGCGTCAGCGCGGCTTCCGCGACGCGCTCGCGTTCCGCCGCTTCGGCGTGCGTCTCTTCGCCGATCTCGGTGAGTTCGCCAAGCTCCTGGGCGAGCCGCACGAGAGCTCCCGCGGCGTCGTCGATCAAGGCCTGCTCGCGCGAGAGGTCGGCGTTCATCTCGGCGATGCGCCGCTCGAGTTCCGACATTCGCGCTTTGGTGCGCCGTTCCTCGCCGTCGAGCGTCTCGCGGGCGAGCAGCAGTTTCTGCAACTCGCCTCCGGCGGTCGCTTCGGCGTCGCGCAAGCTGGGCAGCTCGCCGGCGCTTGCCGCCTGCCGGCGGCCGGCTTCGGCCTGCCGCAACGTATCCTCGGCGAGCTTTCTCAGATCGGCTTCGAGCTTGCGTTCCGCCGCGCCGACTTGCGCCGTCGCATCGCTCAGGTTGACGAGCGCCAGCAACGCCTCGTTGCGACGGATCTCGGCGGCGAGACCGCGATAGCGCGTCGCCTGCCGCGCCTGGCGTTTCAAAGCGTCGACCTGCTGCTCGATCTGTTTCACGACGTCTTCGAGACGGTCGAGATTGTCTTCCGCGCCCTTCAGACGCAGTTCGGCTTCGTGGCGGCGCGAATAAAGCCCGGCGATGCCGGCCGCCTCTTCAAGGATGCGGCGGCGCTGTTGCGGCTTCACCGCGATGATTTCGCCGATTTGACCTTGCCGAACGATGGCGGGCGAACGCGCGCTGGTCGAAGCGTCGGCGAACAAGAGCTGCACGTCGTGGGCGCGTACTTCGCGGCCGTTGATGAAGAAGCTCGATCCCGCCTCGCGCTCGATGCGGCGGCTGACCTCGATTACATCGGCATCGTTGAACGCGGCGGGGGCGCTGCGATCGCTGTTATCGAGTACGAGACGGACTTCCGCCATATTGCGACTCGAACGGGCGTTGCTGCCGGAGAAGATCACGTCGTCCATTTCGATGCCGCGCATCGTCTTCGACGACGTCTCGCCCATGACCCAGCGCAACGCATCGACCAGATTCGACTTGCCGCAGCCGTTCGGTCCGACGACGCCGTTGAGCCCCGTCTCGATCAAAAATTCCGTCGGCTCGACGAATGTCTTGAACCCGGCGAGATGCAGCCTGGTGAACTTCATTGACGAAGGGGCCTCGTTGCCGCGAATCGAACCATCATACACGAGCGCAAAGGGCGCCGTGCGCCTGCGGCCGGATCGGCTCGAGGATAGGGGCCCAAAATGCACAGGAAATGCAAGCGGAAATCGCGTTTTTCCTGTGCGAAACCAGCGGTTTCCCGGCGCCGTTCGGACGTAAGCGGCGGCTATCCCTTCAGCATGGGCTGGAGGATCTTGTCGAGCGCATCGGGGGTCATTTCGCCGCTGACCTTGTGACCATTGATGAAGAACGTCGGGGTGGCGTCGATACCGAATTTCTGCGCGGCGTTATCGCGCTCCTGTTGGACCTTTTCGTAAAGGCTTTGGTCGTTGATGCAGGTCTCGAACGCCGCCTGCGTCATGCCGGTCTGTTTGAGCAGATTGGCGAGTGCCTCAAGCGGCTTGTCAATGAACGCCCAATTCTTCTGCTGATCGAACAGGAGATCGACGACCGCGTTGCGCTTTTGCGGGCCCGAGCAACGCGCCAGCATGAAGGCCGCGGTCGCCAGCGGATCGAGCGGAAACTCGCGCAGGATGAAGTGCACTTTGCCGGCATCGATATATTTGCTGACGAGCGTCGGATAGGTCGTCGCATGGAAAGCCGCGCAGTGCGTGCAGGTCATCGAGGCGTACTCGATGATCGTAATCGGCGCGTCGGCTTTGCCCTGCGGAACGTCGGGCAACGCCTGCGGCCCCATCAGCTGGGCAATGGGCACGACGGCGCCTTGCGCGTGAAGCGGCTTGCTCCACGAGCCGACAATGGCGGCCAAGCCGGCCAAAGTAAGGACGGCCGCGGCCGCGAGTTCGAGCAGGCTGCGGCGGCTCGTCAACGGAAGCTTTTTCTGCATGAGTTGTTCCATGCCGGAGGCGGCGGGAAGGACGGACGCGGGAGTATGGACGAAATCCGCCGCTTTGTGCAGGGGCGCATGCGCCCGCGGCAGTTAAGACGCGGTAATCGGCTAGGGACGTGGCTGCAACACCCGTGCGCCGAGCCGGCAGAGCGCGTTGTGCAGTGCATCGTCCGCGATGCCGGCGACGGCGACTTCGGCTGCCGCGATCCCCTCCGCGGACGGCGCCGGAGGAGGCGCTTTGCGTTTCGGGCGGCGCTCCAGCGGGCCTTGTTTGAGGGCGATCCGGCCCACGCAGCCGAACCCGAGATACGCGTTGACGCGCTCGATGACCATGGCCGACACATGCTGCAGTTCGAGGGCGTGGGCGCCTTCTACCCGCACCACGAGCGTCGCCGGCAGAAGATCGCCTCGGTTGTTGCCGCGCGGCGGCCAGCGCAGGCAAAGCGGTTCGGACATGGCGGCAAGCCGTTCACCGACAATCTCTTCCCAATAAAGGACGATGTCGCAGGCGCCGAATCCCTGCCGGGCGAGGATCGGATCGATGGCTCCGCCAACGAGATCGGCAAGCGGACGCGACCAGGGTCGGGATTTACGCATCAGACTTTATAATCCGCGGCGGGTGCAAAGGCGAGTGCACCGGCATTTGCCAAAGCGGCAAAGCCGCGGCGCGCGCTATGCGGATCCCGGAAGACGGGTTAAACCCGACCAATGCAAGATCTTCCTCGCGCGTCGCGGGATTGCCTGCGGGATGCCGAGATCGCGCCGGCGGTGCTGGCCTGGTACGACGGGCATCGGCGCAGCCTGCCTTGGCGGGCGCCGCCCGGCGTTTTGCCCGATCCTTACGTCGTCTGGCTCTCGGAAATCATGCTGCAGCAGACGCGGGTCGAAGCCGTCAAGCCATATTTTGAGAATTTCCTGCGCCGTTGGCCGCATGTCGCCGCGCTTGCCGCCGCGCCGATCGAAGCGGTGATGCGGCAATGGGCGGGGCTCGGCTATTATTCGCGGGCGCGCGGCCTTCATGCCTGCGCGCAAGCGGTCGTCGCTGAGCACGGCGGAAGCTTTCCGACGAGTGAAGCGGCGCTGCGCACCCTACCGGGAATCGGCCGCTATACGGCGGCGGCGATCGCGGCGATCGCGTTTGGACGAAAAGCAGCGGCGGTCGACGGCAACCTCGAACGGATATTGGCGCGTCTCGACGCGCTCGACGTTCCCTTGCCTGCGGCCAAGCCGCTGCTTGCCGAAAAAGCGGCGCGGTTGGTTCCAGACGAACGGCCTGGCGACTTCGCGCAAGCGATGATGGACCTCGGCGCGACGATTTGTACGCCGCGCCGCCCCGCTTGCGGCATTTGTCCGTTGCGCCCTTGCTGTCGCGCGGCGCAGACCGCGCCGGAAGATTGGCCGCGCAGGACGCCGAAGGCGGCGCGGCCGCACCGGCGCGGCGCGGCCTTCGTCCTGCGGCGCGGCGATCTGCTCCTTCTGCGCAAACGGCCGCCGCGCGGACTGCTCGGGGGAATGACGGAATTTCCGAGTACCATCTGGACAGACTCTTACGACCCGTTAACGGCCGTGCGCGCGGCGCCGTTGGCCGCCGACTATCGGCGGCTGCCGCGGGCGATTACCCACGTCTTTACGCATTTTTCTTTGTCTCTCGACGTTTTCGTGGCCGAGGTGGAAAACGAAGCTCCCGCCGGATGCCGGTGGGTAAGAGAGGCCGACCTCGAAGCCGAGGCTTTGCCAAGTCTCATGCGCAAGGTCGCCGCCGCGGTGCGAAGCAGCGGCTTAGGAGGCTGGCCGGCGCGCCACGATGAGCTTTCCCGATGAGCCAAAGGCGGACAAGCGAAAGCCAAGGCCGTTTGACGGTCGAATTGACCGAAGGTGCGTTTCGCGTCACCTGCGGACCAAAATCGCTGACGATCTTTCCCGCCACGGATCTTCCCGGCGCGACGGCGCCGGTCGATTTCGTCGTTCGTCTCGATGAGATTCTCACATGGGACGCGCCGCACGACGACAGCGAAGTCGAGGTCCAAGATCTGCAAAAGATTGCCGCGGGGATCACCGCGGAGTGCGAAAGACGCGGCCTGACGGTCGCTTTCGAATGAACTACGGCGCTTCGATCGTGGCGATCGCCGGCTCGGGCGGGAAGGTCGTCTCCCAGCCGCCGCCGAGCGCCTTGTAGAGAGCGACGACGTCGACGTCGACATTGGTAGCGCTCGTCGCCAATTGCTGTTCGGCGGAAAGCAGGGTGCGCTGCGCGTCGAGCACCGTGATGAATTGCGCGACGCCGTCATTGTAGCGGCTGCGGGCGAGATCGAGCGCCGCGCCGGCATGCTGGACCTGCCGACGCAGACTGAGCCGCCGCGCTTGCTCGGTGCGATACGCGACCAGCGCGTTGACGACGTCGTGCCAGGCCTTCAACACCGTCTCGTGATAGGCGATCGCCGCTTCCTGCTGCTGCGCGTCGCGCAGATCGAGCGTCGATTTGAGACGACCGCCTTCGAACAGCGGCATCGTGACGTTCGGCCCCAGCGCATATTGCAGCGAGCTACCCTTCCAAAGATTGGTCAGATCCAGCGCCTGGAAGCCGACGCTGCCGTTGAGGGTCACGCTCGGATAGAAATCGCCGATGGCGACACCGATGTCGGCGGTCGCGGCGTGAAGTTGCGCCTCCGCCTCGCGGATATCCGGACGCCGCCGGGCCAATTGCGAAGGAATGCCGACCGGCAGACGCGGCGGCTCGACGGGCAGGGCGCGCGGCGCGAGTTCGGCCGCGAGGCCGCCCGGAGGTTCGTCAAGCAACAGGCTCAATGCGTTGATCGCGTCGGATTCCTGACGGGCGAGATCGGGAAGGCTGGCGCGAATCGATTCCGCCTCGGCTGCGGCGTTTTCGACGTCGAGATCGGAAGTGACGCCCTTCTGCTGTCGTTGCCGCGTAACGGCGAGGATATCGTTGGCCGTCGCCAGATTATCGTGGGCGATCCGGATCTGCTCCTGAATGCCGCGCAACTGCATGTAGTCGCGGGCGAGCTCGGCAACGCTGGAGACCAGCACGGCGCGCCGCTGATCGGCGGAAAGCTCGACCTGCGCGTCGGCCGCTTCGACTTCGCGCCGTACCTTTCCCCAAATATCGAGCTCCCAGGAGGCGTCGAACCCTTGCTGCCAGAGGCTCAGCGGACTCGACAGAACGCTCGCGAGATTGGTTGGGGCTCCCCCCGCGCCGGTGCCGAACCCGCCGCTCGCTTCCGTGCCCGGCGTTTGCTGGCCGAACAGGCCGAGCAGTCCGTTGGCGCTCGCCTTCTCGCGTTCGTAAGAACCGTTGGAATTGAGATTTGGAAAGAGCGTCGAGGCGGTAACGCCGCGCTGAAAGCGGCTCTCCGCCAATCGCAACGTCGCGGTCCGCACGTCGAGATTGGCGAACGCCACGCGGCGCTCGAGGGCGATCAACTCGCGGTCCTTGAACAGCGCCCACCAATCTGGATCCGGTTGCTCGACGGATGGCACCGGGTTCTGTGCCTTGGCGCGGATCCATTGCTGCGGCAGGCCGGAAACGGGCGGCAAGAAATTCGGGCCGACGGCGCAGCCGGCGAGAAGCGCCGCGAGCCCCAAGCCGAAAGTTATCCGCAAGCTGCTCGACATGCACGCCCCCACGCGACAGTGCACCTTAAGACGAATTTTCCGCGAAGTGGACGGCGATTCGGGGAACCGACCACTTTCGGCCGGTGCGTGTCCGATCGGCGACTCCCGTGCGCAGCTAATGGCCGCCCCCGCCGCGTCCGCCTTTGATCGGTGAAAGCAAAAAGCAAAGCGGAACCATGGCGAAGGCGACGAACGAGCAATAGGTGAAGATGTCGGCATAGGCCATCACCGCCACCTGCGCTCGAAACATCTGGTAGACTTTGCCGATTGCCATCGTGTGCGCCACGCTGGCGACGTGCCCCATGCTCTGCAGCGCCGCCTGATAGCGGGCGATCAACTGATTGAACGGTTCGGAAAACGGCGTCGCCCAGCGCGAGAGATACGCCTGGTGCGTCTGCGATCGCTGCTCGATGAGCGCCGTCGATATTGCGATCCCGATCGATCCGGCGACGTTGCGGAACATCGAAAAAAGCGCCGTAGCATCGCTATTCAGTTCGCGCGGCAGCGTCGCGTAGGTAACCGCGCTGATCGGCACGAAGAGAAACGCCAACCCGATGGTTTGTGCGCCGCGGATCATCACCAGCCTCACGTAGGTGATGTCGATGACGAGCTTGCTGGAGAAGATCATCGCCCATCCCATGATGAAGAAACCGATGGCGATGACGTAGCGCGTCTGCATCACCGTCAGCAGGCGCCCGACGATCGGAATCAGCGCAATGACGACAAGACCGCCGGGCGACAGGATGAGGCCCGCCCAGGTCGCGGTATAGCCGATGATCTGCTGGGCAAACTGCGGGATGATCACCGCCGAGGCGTAGAGGATCGCTCCCATGGCGCCGATCATCAGACAGCCGCTGGTAAAATTTTTGTCCTTGAACACGTCGAGCCTGATGATCGGATTTTTTGCGACCGCCATCCAAAGCACGCTGCCGACGATCCCGGTGACGGCAAGCAGACACATGAGGAAGATGAAGCCCGATCCGAACCAATCGTCATCCTCGCCGCGGTCCATCATGACTTCTAGGCATCCGAGTCCGAGCGCAATCAGGCTGAGGCCGATTGCGTCGACGCCGCGCCGCTCGCGTTTTACCCAAGGCGGATCTTCGACGAGCACCGAGACGAGAACAACCGCGATGATTCCCACCGGCACGTTGATGAAAAAGATCCAGCGCCACGACGCTGAGTCGGTAATGAAGCCGCCAAGCGTCGGACCAAGCACTGGCGCCACGATGGTTGCGAGCGCCGTCACACCGAAAGCCGCGCCGCGCCGCGCCGGCGGAAAGTAATCGAGAATGATCGACTGCTGATTGGGCTGCAGGCCGCCGCCGAAAAACCCCTGCAAGAGGCGGAAGAAAATGAGTTCCGGCAGGCTGCTCGACGTTCCGCACAGGAACGAGCAGACGGTGAACATCGCAAGACAGATCAGAAAATAGCGCTTGCGTCCCAGAATCGCGCCAAGCCAGCCCGAAATCGTCAACACGATGCCGTTGGCGACGAGGTAGGACGTCAATGCCCAAGTTGCCTCGTCGTTCGAGGAAGAAAGACTGCCGGCGATATGCGGCAGCGCGACGTTGACGATCGTCGTGTCGAGAATTTCCATGAAAGCGGCGAGGGTGACGACGATCGCGACCAGCCAAGGATTGTAGGTAGGGCGCCAATCGCCGTGGTCTTCCCCGGCCGTGGGGGAAGGAGCGAGCGCTTCGACGGGTGCCGGCGCGGGCGCCGCGGCGCTCTCGACAGATGCGGCGGCCGGCGTTTCGGCGCCGGTTTCTTCGGCCGG
>JASHSB010000089.1 GCA_030036945.1 Methylovirgula sp.
ACCGAAGGTCCGCCGAGCGCGACGACCTTGTCGTGACGATGCGCGCGGCGGCAAATGTCCTCGATCTGCCGGCGCTGGATGTGCATGCCGCTGACGAACACGGCGTCGGCCCACGCAAAATCGCGGTCCGTAGCCGGTTCCATGTTTTCGTCGATGAAGCGCACTTGCCAATGTTTGGGGAGAGTCGCGGCGATCACCAAAAGCCCCTGCGGCGGCATGAAGGCGCGCGTACCCAAAGTGAGGCAGTAGGAATATTCGAAAGTCCCGAAGGAAGGCGTGTAACGCGGAAAGACACAGAGGATGCGACGTACGCAATCAATCGTCGAACGCGTCATGACCGTCTCTGCTTTCGAGCCTATGGCGGGGCCATCAAAGCCGATCGATGTCGTCCTGTACAGCGGCTTCAACGCGATCCGGCCGACGATGTTACGCGCCTGCCGAGCTCGCTCCCGCGGTCCGCGAAGGCACAGCCACTAGCGGCGTTGCCGTCCGCTAAGAAAGATTGGACCGCCGGCGGTCGCCGATCGGGACGCGCCCACCGATTCTCGGTAATCTATTCGAAATATCCGTGAATTAGAACGATAGCCTCGGGCGTTGCCGTCATTCCGTGAGGCGAGGAGTCGCATGCGACCCCATGTTTTAGACGCATTCTTCATGTTACTGCGGCCCCCTCAGCCTCGCTGCCCGTTTGCTTCGCCGCGGCGCGCGGTTCGCGCGACGTGAGTCGGAGGTCTCAGCCGATCGACGTGTTTTTTGCCCCAACGCAATGAGGGACGCCCGTCTTTTGGGCGACTTTGGAATTTGTATACGCGTCCAAACGTTCGCGGTCCGCGGAGAATCCCGGTCGAGTCCCATGGGAGAGAATCATCATAGAGACGTTGTTGAGCGGGATCAGCGATCGCCGCGTGAGGCCCCGGATCGTTATCCCTGAGGCGTCGCATTGTGATGCGTTGGGGAGCGATCTTCCATGCCCCGCAGGGGTTCGAAACGAAATCGCGCCGAGCCAAGCGATTTTCGTTCCGCAAGGCGTCGTTTCCGGCGACAAGCGGCAATTCGCGCGCCGTTTCGGCAAATTTGCCGAGCAACACATCGGCGACCCGTGCCACCACGGCGATTCGCATCGTCCTCAATGGCACGAATAACGCATCGGGTAAGGCATCTGGCGAGTGGGCCGGATTGCGCACGGCGGCGCGGGGCAAACTGCATGGCGCTTAATGTTTCGGCTTTATCGATTCGCAAGCCTTTGCCGGCGGTCGCGTTCGCGCTGGTCGTGCTGGCGCTCGGCGCGGTGAGCTTCGCGAAATTGCCCATCACGCTGTTGCCGAACGTCGATCCGCCGATCGTCTCGGTTGTGGTCACCGAGTTCGGCGCCACTCCCTCCGAACTTGAGTCGGAGGTGACGCGCAAGGTCGAGGCGGCGGTCGCAGGCGTCGAAGGCATCCGCCACACCACGTCGTCCGTGAGCGACGGTATATCGGCGACGAGCATCGTCTTCGACCTCGACATCGATACGGCGAAAGCGCTCGCCGCCGTCAAGAACGCCATAAAGGACGTCGATCTTCCGCCGGCGGCTTCTGCGCCGCGGATTCGCCGCGTCGAGGCGGTGGGGCTGGGAATCGAGACCTATGCCGCGATCGCGCCGGGCAAATCGCCCGAGGAATTATCCTACTTCGTCGATAACGTGGTTGCCGGCGAGCTGAAGGACGTGGAAGGCGTCAGCGCGGTCGAGCGGATCGGCGGCGTCCAGCGCGAAGTGCAGGTGTCGCTCGATCCGCAACGTCTGCAAAACTTGGGCCTGAGCGCCGCGCAGGTGAACTTGCGCCTGCAAGAAGCGCTTGGCAAAGGAAAGGGCGACCTTGCGGCGCTCGCCGCGACGCAGATCGATTTGCCGCGCGGCGGCCAGGTTCGTCTCGCCAATCTGGGCACGATCAAGGATACGATCGCCGAGCCGCACACCTTCGCGCGCTGGAACGGCGAGCCGGTGGTCGCCTTCAGCATCGTGCGCGCCAAGGGCGCCAGCGACATCGGCGTGGCGGCGCGGGTCGACAAACGCATCGATCAAATCAAGGCCGAATATCCAGAATTTGATCTCAGGCGCATCGACACCTCGGTGCGCTATACGCAGGGCAATTACGACGCGGCGCTGCATACGTTCTTCGAAGGCGCGGCGCTGGCCGTGATCGTCGTCTTCTTGTTCCTGCGCGATTGGCGGGCCACGGCGATCGCGGCCATCGCACTGCCGCTGTCGATCATCCCGGCGTTCTGCGTAATGCGCATCTTCGGCTTCTCGCTGAACCTCGTGAGCCTTCTCGCGATCACGCTGGCAACCGGCATTCTCGTCGACGACGCGATCGTCGAAATCGAAAATATTGTCCGCCACATGCGCATGGGCAAATCCGCCTATAGAGCGGCGATGGAGGCGGCGGATGAGATCGGCCTCGCCGTCATCGCGATCAGCCTGACTATCGTCGCGGTCTTCGTGCCGGTGAGCTTTATGGGCAATATCGCCGGCCAATATTTCAAGCAGTTCGGCCTGACCATCGCGGCGGAAGTTTTGTTTTCGCTGGTTGCCGCGCGGCTGATCACGCCGATGCTCGCGGCGTATCTCTTGAAGCCCGACGGCCGCCGGGAAAAACCCAACGCATTCATTAAGCGCTACGGCAAGCTCGTCGCATGGTCGGTCGTCAACCGCTATAAGTCCGTGCTCGTCGGGCTCGTGCTTTTCGTTCTTTCGGTTCTCAGCGTCACGACCAATCTCGTGTCGCGCGATTTCCAGCCGACCCAAGATACCGGGCGTTCGCATCTCGCCGTCGAATTACCGCCGGGCTCCGTGCTTGCCGACACGCGGCGGATCACCGATATGGTTTCCGAGCATTTGCGCAAAAGGGCGGAAATCGCCAGCGTCCTCGTCGATGGCGGCCGCGTGCCGCCGGGCGCGCCGGAAGTGCGCAAAGCCGAGATCGTCGTCAATTACGTGCCGAAGAGCGAGCGCCGTCTGTCGGTCCTGCAATTGCAGGCGGCGATCGGCAAGGATCTGGCCAACATTCCCGGCGTGAAATTCTGGTTTGTGGACGACTATGGGACGCGGCCAGTCTCGCGGATCGTCACCGGACCGAACGGCGCGGCGGTGGCCGCCACGGCGGCCAAACTCGCAGCGGAGATGCGACGCGTGCCTTCCGTAGACAATGTCGTGGCTTCCACCGATCTTGACCGCGGCGGACTCAATATCGAAACCGATCGCGGGCGCGCCGCGCGTCTCGGCGTGTCGGAAGACGCGCTTGCCGAGACGATTCGCATCGCGACGATCGGCGATGTCGGCGCCGCCAAGGTTCGCATCGGCGATCGGCAAATTCCGATCCGGTTGCAGCTCATGAATCCCGATCCGCGCGTCTTGAGCGTCTTGAACGTGCCGACTGCGGCGGGAACTTCGTTGCCGCTTGGCACCCTCGCCAAGATCGGGAGCGTGAACGGCCCGGTCAGCATCGCCCGTTTCGACCGCGAGCGCGCCGTCAGTGTCGAGGCCGATCTTGTCGACGGCGCGGCGCTCGGCGACGTCGAAAACGCGCTCAACGTGCTGCCAGTCATGAGGGATCTCCCCTCAGGCATCAGCGTGCGCAAGTCGGCGAATGCCGAGGCGATGGACGACTTGAGCAGCGGGTTCGGTGACGCGATGCGCAACGGGCTCGTGATGGTGTACATCGTGCTGGTGCTGCTCTTCGCAAGTTTCCTGCAGCCGATCACGATCCTGTTCTCGCTGCCGCTGTCGATCGGCGGCGCGATCCTCGCACTGCTCGTCACCGGGCGGCCGCTCAGCCTGCCGGTGATCATCGGTATTTTGATGTTGATGGGCATCGTGACGAAGAACGCAATCATGTTGGTCGATTTCTCGGTGCGCTCCATGGCGACGGGCATGCCGCGTACCGCCGCTCTGGTCGAGGCGGGCAAAAAGCGGGCGCGGCCAATCATCATGACGACGGTTGCCATGGTCGCGGGCATGCTGCCAAGCGCGCTCGGATTGGGCGCCGGCGCGGAGTTCCGCTCGCCGATGGCGATCGCGGTCATCGGCGGGCTGCTCGTCTCGACGTTTCTGTCGCTGCTTTTCGTCCCGGCATTTTTTGCCGTGATCGACGATTTGCGGCTTATGTTGCAGCGCGCCTGGACGGCGCTCAACGCCGAGGCGAACTACCTGCCCAAGCCGGCCAGCCGGGAGCCGGACGGCACACCGGCCGAATGAGGCGCTTTTTCCCCCCGCATTCCGGGATAAGCGTGGCCAACCCGGCTGGACGAACCTCACCGTCATGAAAGAGCATTGGCCGCGCTCCACGCCTTTTGTGAGTTTGGACAATGCTGATGTCGGCCGGCTGCTTCTGCCGTCCTTTCCGGGCAAGACGATTGCCGGCGTCGAGCCCAAAGGCGGCCTTGTTAATACCAACCTCAAGGTGCGCCTCTCCGGCCGTCCGGGCGCGCTTCTGCTGCGCGTTTACCAGCGCGGCATCGCGGCGGCAAAGAAGGAGATCGCCATCCACCGCCGCATCGGCGGCTGGGTGCCGGTGCCGCATTTCCTGTATTTCTGCGCGGAAAGCCCGCTGACCGGGCATCCTTACGCGATCCTCGATTGGATCGAGGGAGTTGCGCTGCAGACGCTATTGGCGTCGCTCGACGGCCATCGGCTCGTCGCTCTCGGTGTCGCGGTCGGGCGCACGCTGGCGGCGGTGCATCGCTTTACCTTCGAGCGATTCGGATTTTTCGACGCCGATCTCGACATTGCGGAACCGATCGACCTCGATAAGAAAGGCTTCGTCGCCTATCTCGAGCAGACTTTCGTCCGAGGTCCGGGCGGCGCAAGGCTTGGGACGGAGCTAAGTTCGGCGCTTTTGCAGTTCGTGGCGCGCGAGGGCGATATGCTTGGCGCGTGGCTCGAACAGCCGTGTCTCGTGCATGGCGACTTCAACGCATCGAATATTTTGATCGATCCCGGTGAAGATTGCGCGATCGCAGCGCTCATCGACTGGGAATATGCGCTGAGCGCCACGCCAGCATTCGACTTTGGCAATCTGCTGCGCCCGCCGCTCGATGCCGATCCCGCGTTCGCGGCCGCTCTGGCGCAAGGATACCGCGAGGCGGGTGGTTGGCTGCCGGCAGAATGGCAGCGGATCGCGCGGTTCGTCGATCTCTACGCTTTCGCGGACATTTTGAGCCGGCCTGCGACCACCGCCGTGATCGTCGCGGATGCGAGAGAGGCCATCGCCAAGCTGGTTACGAGCTAAAAGTTACTTGACTCGCGACCATTGCTGGTCGCCGCAAAATATCCCGCCCAACACGCAGCCCTCGATTTTCAGCACGCTGTCGCTGACCAACGACATCCGCGCGTCGTAGCGCTGCCCGTCTTTGGCGTTGACCACCGTACCGGACCACAAATCGCCGTTCGGCCGCATGTCGATCAGCACCTCGCGGCCGACGAGATTGGCGGCGTCTCTTGACCAAGACACGAAGCCGCAGAGATCGGTGCCGCAGGGCCGTATCGCCACATTCGCGCTGCCGTCGGCGATCAGCCATTCGCCGACCGGTCCCGGCGAAGCCCAAGCCAGAGGAGCCCCTGTCGCTGCGGTCAACGAAGTGACGGCGAGCAAGGCGAAAATCTTCATCGCACCCTCCCTCGAACCGGCGAAACGCCGCCGCCGAGAAATGCCCAAGCCGCCCCTTCGGTTGCCGCGACCGAAACGAGCGGGTACGCCATCGCGCCGGCCTTCGGACCGCGCCGGAAATCTATCCGAGGAAGCATGATTCGCCTACGTGCCGGCGCCACTTGCGCTTACATCGCGGAAGAAGGCGCCGAAATTGTGGAATGGGGAATCGGCGGCAAGCCTCTGCTTTGGCGGAAGGATCCGGCGGTCTGGGGCGAGACGGCGCCGCTGCTCTTTCCGGTCGTCGGCTGGACGAACCATCAGCAAGTGCGCGTCGGCGCCAAGCGCTACCCGCTCGGGCTGCACGGGTTTGCGCGGCATCGCGCGTTCCAAGTGACCGAGCAGGGCGAGGATCGCGCTCGTCTCACGTTGGCGAGCGATCAGGGCACGCGCGAGCTCTATCCCTTCGACTTCGGCCTTAGCGTCGATGTCCGGTTGAGCGAAGCGACAATTTCCATCGAGCTCGGTGTCGAAAACCGCGGCGGCGTGCCGATGCCCTACGCTTGCGGGCTGCATCCAGGCTTTCGCTGGCCGTTCGCGAGCGGCGCGCCCGAGGATTACCTGCTGCGCTTCGCCGAACCGGAGGATCCGTGGGTACCGACGATCGCGCCAGGCGGCCTCGTCTCGCCGCGGAAACGCCGGCTGCCGCTCGTCGGCCGCGTCCTGCATCTTGCGGCGTCGCTCTTCCAAAACGACGCGCTCTGCTTTTTGAACGCGGCAAGCAGGGAAATACGTTTTGAGGCGCCCGACGGATCGGCCATCGTCGTCGCGACCGAAAACTTTCCGCATTTCGGAATCTGGTGCCGTCCTGGCCACGGTTATCTCTGTATCGAAGACTGGACGGGCCATAGCGATCCGGAGAATTTCTGCGGCGATCTTTTCGAGAAGCCGTCGATGCGGGTCTTGGCGCCCGGCGCGAGCAGCCAGCATCGAGCGTGCTTCACCTATGAAGCGACGCCTTCCCTTGGCAGGGCCGTGGAAACCTGACAGATAGACGGCCGAAGGAGGCGTGGATCCATGGGGAGCAAACCGCAGACCGACGTTTTGCGGCCGTCGGGGCAAAAGGCCCTGCTGATCGACGGCAAGAAGGTCGCCGAAGGCGTTCTCGCAGAAGTCGCGGAAGGCGCCGCAACGCTTACTGCCAAGGGCGTCAAGCCCGGGCTTGCTGTGGTTCTCGTCGGCGAAAATCCGGCAAGCCAGGTCTATGTCCGCTCGAAGGGCAAAGCGGCACAGTCTTGCGGCTTTCACTCGGTTCAGCATGATTTGCCGGCGACGACGAGCGAGGCCGACCTCATCGCTCTCGTCGATCGGCTGAACGCCGATCCCGCCGTCCACGGCATCCTGGTGCAATTGCCGTTGCCGCCTGCGATCCAGGCGACGCGCGTCTTGGAGCGCGTGTCGCCGCGCAAGGACGTCGACGGCTTCCATCCGTTCAACGCCGGACTTCTGTCGGTCGGCGATCTCGATCGCGCCCTCGTGCCGTGCACGCCGGCCGGTTCGATGCTGCTGCTGGAGAAAGCCGCCGCGGCGCTCGGCGTCGAAATTTCCGGCGCCGACGCGGTCGTGGTCGGGCGCTCGAACATCGTCGGCAAGCCGATGGCGCAATTGCTGCTGTCGCGCAACGCCACGGTCACTGTCGCCCATTCGCGCAGCCGCGATCTCAAGGGGATCGTGCGGCGTGCCGACATCGTCGTCGCCGCCGTCGGCCGGCCCGAGATGGTGCGCGGCGATTGGATCAAAGAGGGTGCCATCGTCATCGACGTGGGCATCAACCGCGTGCCGGGCGATGGGTTCGATGCGCAGGGCAAACCGAAGACGCGGCTCGTCGGCGACGTCGAGTTCGCCGCGGCTTCGGCACACGCCGGGGCGATCACGCCAGTGCCGGGCGGAGTCGGGCCGATGACCATTGCCATGCTGATGGCCAACACGCTGCGCGCCGCGCAACTCTCGCTGCGCTGACCGCGGCTTATTCCGGATCCGTCGCTGGGTTTAAGGGCAAGTCGTCGCTGTGCGCGGGCGGCGCCGGAAGACGGATGTCCGGCCCGCCTTGGACGAGCCGCGGTGCATTGAAGCTTCCTTCGAGCCGCAGAGAGAGCGGCTGCGATCGGGTTCGCCGGCTCAAGTTCTGCGTCGCCTCGCCGAGCGCCGCGAGGTCGAGCTTGCGATGCACAAAGTCGGCGTTGCCCGCAAAGTTCAATGTCATGCCGGGCGCACTGAATTTTCCCTGCTGGATTTGCGCAAGACCGTTGGCGAGCTGCAGCCCAAAGCTCAGGTTGTCGAAGGCCGTCGCACCGGGCAAAAGGGTGACCGGCTCGGCAGAGTCTTTTGCGCCAGCGGCCTGCAAGGTAGCGGCGAGATCGGCGCCATTCAGCGTGCCGCCGGCAATCGAAATCTCGACACGGCCGGCGAGACCTTGAACGATGCGTGGTAGATCGGCGCCGCTGCTATCAAGCGCAAGGGAAGCGTCGAGCGCGCCGGAAAGCGGACGCCGGCCGCCGATCGCCGCGCGGCTAATGTCGATATTCTGGCCAGTCCCGTTCACGTGAAATGCAAGCGTTTGGCCCTTCGCCGCAAGCGACACCCGGCCCTCGACCGTCCCATGATGGGAGCTCGCCTCGGCAAGCGCAAGATCTATCAAACCGGGCTTGGTCACCAGCGACAAAGCCGCGTCGCCGACTTCCATGTCGTAGAGCCGCAGCCGCGAGGCGGAAATCCGCAAGTCGAGGTCGGCAAACCGCAAATCGGAAAGATCGAGGGCCTGGTGGTTCCACAGCGCCGTCGAACTGTCTGGCTCCGGCACCCCGGCGAGAAACGGCGTCAGATCGAGAAAGTCGCTGGCAAGCGTGCCGGAGAAACGCGGCAGGCCGCCCCGATTCTCGATCGCCAGACTTCCCTCGTAGTCGTTGCCGTCGAGGCTCATGCGCAGGTTGCTGAACGCCGCGGTGTCGCCTTCCCAATCGACGTCGCCGCGCACGTCGAAATCGGCGAATGTTCCGTGCCGCGGGAAGGAATAGCCGCCGATCTCCGCGAGCTTACGCAGCGAGGCCGCGCCGACCGAAACCTGTCCGACGTATTGCATGCGCGAGCGCGTCGATATCCGGCCGGAGGTCGAGAGCGTCAATACATCGGATTGCAGCCGCAGGATCGCTGCGGATTGGCGCCCCTGCAGCAGCTCCATCGGCTGCTCGAGCCAAGCTTGCACGCCGATCGGCGCGCCATGCACGGCGAGCGCACCGTTCAAGGCGGCGGAGGCATAGGCACTCGGCCAATCGACGCTCGCGTCCACGGCATCGAACTCCAGGGCGCGGGCATCTTGCGCGTTGATGCGGACGCGACCATTGAAGATGTCGATGCGCCCCAGGAGAACGGCGCTCGTCTGCCGGGAAGGGAAGGATTGCGCAAGCCGGCCGATCGCATCGATCGGCGCGCGGTCGATGCGTATGTCGGGTTGATTGAGCGCCACGCGTCCGATTTCAATCCGGCCGGCCAGAAGCGGCAGGATACGCGGATAAGCGCCGAACGTGGCAGTATGGATCCGCACCGCACCGGTGGCGTTGGAAAATACGACGTTTTCGATCTCGATACGAGGCTGCGGAATAAGCCGAAAATGCGTCGTTCCGTCGATCGTCGTCGAAAGGCCCGTCGAATCGCGAATTTGCGCGGCAACGTCGTTATCGAGGGCATCCGCCGAGAGGAACCACGGCGCGAGGCCGATCGCCGCCGCGCTGATGGCAAGCAGAGCAACGGCCACGACGCCAATCTGCATCGGCCATTTTCGCGGCGGCGCCGGAGGCGACATAACCGAGACAGAGTCGTTCATGGACCGCGACACCGATGATTTTCCAAGGAGCGGCCCACGATAGACAACATCGCGACACGCGGCATCCCGTAGGCCCTCGCGCCGCGCCGCCGCACCGCCGCAAATTTGCGAGCAATCCATCGCCGGATCGCGGCGGATTCGCGTCCGCACGAGGATACGAAAGTACGGATGTGCCATTGTCGGCACGTGGGCAAACGCACGGCCGCAGTTTTGCGGCGATGCTAAAGCGGCAGTTGCCAAATGTCCATCGTGCGGCGCGCTGAGCTAGCTCTTCCGGGAGCCGAGCTCTTTATCGAGCGCCGCGGCGAGATCACTGATGTTGAAGGGCTTCTGCAGTACGGAGCGGGTTGCATGCGCGACGGGGATTCCGGCCCTCCCGTATCCGGTAGTAAAAATGAAGGGACAGGCACGTTCGGCGAGAAGATCGGCGACCGAATCAATCTTTTCATTGCCAAGATTGACGTCGAGCAAGGCGAGATCGACCTTTTCGGCCGCCAAGAAATCCTTTGCCTGGGAAATTTGCGAAGCCGAAGCTGCTACGTCATACCCAAGCTCTTCGAGCATGTCGGCAAGCATCACGGCGATGAAAGTCTCATCTTCCACAATAAGGATGCGCGGTCTCAGGGGCGCTCTCTGCGGCTCCTTTTTGTTTTCCATCCGCTCCGCTCGTGATTGTCGCGCATGCCCCCGCTGCGAATAATTAGGAAATTGGCCGAGGAGCGTCAAATGATTCAATTTGGCGCGCGGCGGCGATCCGTAACGAAAGCTGAACAGCGTCCGTGCTCGATCGGTTTGCGTCGTTACTTTGGTGGGCGCGTTCCGGAAGCGCCGGCAAACGCCGCGATCGCCGATGCCAGCCAGCCCAAGATCGTCATTCCGCCGCCAATGGACGCCGCCAGCGGGAGAATCCTTCGACCTAGAAAAATATGTACGCTAAGTTCGCCCACAAACAAAAGGCTGCCGCAAAGCAACAGCGTTGCGGCGGCCAAGAGCCAGCCTAGCCGCCGCGTTCCGCTAAAGGACAGTGCGCTCAGGGCGATCACGGCGGCGGCATTGACAAGCAGGAAGTTCGCGGACGTCTTGAGCAGCGGATCCTCGGTCAGGTGCGCGGCCGCCGCCAATTCCATGATTCCGGCGGCCCCGGAAAGAGCCGCGATTCCGGCGAGGATGTAGGCCCATTTATTCATGGAGATGTCTCCCAAACGGGCCGTCGGCATATGGTTAATGTTCTTTTAAGCCGGCTCTGAAATGCTTGATCTCAAGCGACCCAGACGCGGAATGGCGGCCGCCGCGCGGTCATATGGCGTGCCACGTTTGTATGTTATCCCTGGAGTATCGGAGAGCGCAATCAGCCGGATGGCCCTCGAGGTCTTTGGAGCTCCAATTGGAAATTGGACCGCGCGGCCTTGCGTCGGCCGCTAGCAGCCGGGCATCCGTCGCATTGCGCGGGGCCGCGTGGACACGCCTGCGGACGAATATTTTTCTTTTCGCGGTTTTGGCGATCAACTACACGTGGTCGCGACCGTCGCCCGTCGATATTCTTTTCTTTTGCGCACTGTTGCTGACTATCTTTTCGCATCAATCGCTGAACATAAGAAACTTCGTTTTTATCTGCCTTATTCTGGCGTGGGTTTCATCCGTCTACGTCTCGTCCATTTGGTTGACCGAAGAGCCTGGGGTTGTGTTTGAAATCATCGCCCTGACTTCGGTCGGCTGCATTGGGATTACAAGTTGCCTGGTGGCAACCACCTGGTCGGAACGCGAGTTACGAACGTTCGTCAACGTCTATATCCTGGCCAATGTCATCGCGGCCGCTGTCGGCATTTTTGGATTCGTCACCCAGAATCCAGACCTGACCTGGGCCGATCGACCGCGCGCCTTTCTCGATGATCCCGACATGCTCGGCGTATTTCTCATTCCGGGCATATTGGGCTCACTTTTCATGATCGCCGAGAAACGCAGACGGATTCTATTTTCCGCGGTGCTTCTGCTTTTATCCGTTGCCGTATTTCTGTCGTTCTCGCGTGCTGCTATCGTCTCGGCGATCCTTTGGGGCGGGATATATTTGCTGATCTTGAACCGGCGCAATCCTTTGCGGGCAATCTTCGTTTCGCTGGCTTTCCTAGTTCCGTTAATCGTCGTCATTTTGCTTTTTTCCCTCGTCAACGACACTACCTCGGATATGTTGTCGGGCCGGTTTACATTTGCGGAAGACTACGATCTCGGCCACTTTGGACGGTACAATAGATATATTCTCGCGATACCGATGATTCTCGACCATCCCTTTGGGATTGGGCTGCTCCAGATCGAAAACTACTTTCCGGAACCCATTCATAATGTGTGGCTCGCATCGTTCTTATATTTCGGCTGGACCGGTGGTCTCGCCTGGACTCTACTCTTGATTCTTTCGGTTCGGCAGGGCTGGTATACTTGGCAACGCACGCGGAATGGGCTGTGTTTAATGGTCTTTTTCGGCTGGTTGTCGATCATCTCGTGTTCGATGCTGCATGAGGGAGAGCGGTGGAGATTTATGTGGGCGCTGGCAGGCGTATTGTGGGGTCTGAATCCTCGAAACTTCGGCGCGATTCCGGGCCACGTTCACAACGCAAGCGGCCCCATCGCAGTTGAAGGGAGCTCAGATGAAGCCAATTCGCTCGCATTCTAGCGCACGCTTGCGCCTCGGCCGTAGATATTTAGCCGCGCTGTTTTTTGTCATGAGCGGAGCAAGCGCAGGACGCGGCGGCGAGCTGTGCGGCGACTGCGTCGAACTGAAACTTGAACACCCTGTCGTGGTGCGTGGACCGTCGCGCAATGAGCCTGACGCTCCGATCAGCATCATTAAATTGCCGAACGGAAAGTTTCGGGGCTTTACTGCGAACGCGGTGACGATCGCAATCGACGGCGTGTCGCCGCTTGATTTGGGCGGAGCGTCGAGAGTGGTTCTTAGACCCGGCTTCGCGGGCTCGCCTTCGGAATGCGGGCGTTGGCTCACAAGTCTCCTGCCCGTCCGCAGTGTCCTCTATGGGATGATCCACGACGAGCAGCATTGCAATTACCATGCAGGCGAAACGCATAAGTCTATGTCGGTCGCCGTCTCTCATGACGATGGGCTGACTTGGAATGATCTAGGCCAAA
Organism: Methylovirgula sp.; assembly: GCA_030036945.1. Classification (GTDB taxonomy): domain Bacteria; phylum Pseudomonadota; class Alphaproteobacteria; order Rhizobiales; family Beijerinckiaceae; genus Methylovirgula. The sequence goes on from JASHSB010000089.1 coordinate 12,640, forward strand.
TCATTACCGGCAAGGAAGGCGATATGTCCGGCCGACCGAGCGGCGTCGGCGATTGCACCGCCGTCGACGGTCACGATGGCTACTGGTACGCCTATTGTCTGCGGCCGAAGGACTGGAAGAACATTGTCGCGCGCGCGCCACACGATGCGCCGATCCCGGGAAAATGGGTCAAATGGAGTGGTGACGGCTGGCGCGAGCCGGGCCTTGGCGGCGCGGCAGCGGCTTTGAGCGAGCCAGTTGGAACGAGCGCCGCTTATTGGACCAAAGCCGGCGCCGTGCTGCTGCTGAACGCCGCAAGCTCTTCGTTGCAATTGTCCATCTCGAAAGACAAAGTGAACTTCGAGACGCTTCCGGAACCACTCATTCTTTATGACGGCAACGATTGGAAACGGCCTGCGGCCACCGATCTCTACGCCTATCCCGCCATGATCGCCGATAAAGGCATCAACAACATCTCACACAAGTTTTTCCTAGCCTACATGTATATTCCGCCGGGTCAGGATTTTACGCAAAGATATTTGGTCGTGCAGGAAGGGGAGATCGACGCCTCTCCTATGCCTCGACATCCGGAGGTACGTAGCGCCCTGACGAGATGGGTGATGCCGCAAGGTCTCACATGGACGACGACGGGTCCCGCGATTTTGTCCGGAAATTCCTACGCCTATGACAAGGGCCTGGGATACGTGATGACGGCGACCCCAGGCGATGTCGCCAGCGTGGAACTCGATGAATGTTTTTCGCCGCAGACGGGCATCGGGTTTCTGGCGAAAACCGGCGATTGCGCCGCAAGGGGCAGTGTACGCCGTCGGACAGCAGGATATATATTCCGGGATCGCCAGCCTGGAACGGTGGCGCTGGTCGATTGCAAAAAAAATGGTGCACGCTTCGTCTCAGATCGCTTGGACTGCGAGAAGGTCGGGACTCGCGAACATCTTTTAGGATTCGCGCTTCAGTGACGCCAGATCCGCCTATGCTTCAATAAGCGCTTTCCGTTTGCAAGAGCGCAAAGGGCGTCGCAAAGAGAATGTAGATGTCGAGCAGGATCGACCAATTCTCGATATAGTAGAGATCGCACTCGACGCGGCCCTGGATTTTATCGGGCGTATCGGTCTCGCCGCGCCAACCGTGGATCTGCGCCCAGCCGGTTATGCCGGGACGGACGCGATGCCTGGCGAAATAGCCGTCGACGACTTCGTCGTATTGGCGCTCGGCGGCTTTGGCGTGCAGCGCGTGCGGGCGCGGTCCGACGAGCGACAGATTTCCGCGGAAGACGACGTTGAAAAGTTGCGGCAATTCATCGAGCGAGGTCTTGCGGAGGATGTGGCCGACGCGCGTAACCCGGCGGTCTCCCTTCGTGACGAGTTTCGCGGCGCCGAAGTCCAGCGCGTCCGCATACATCGACCGGAACTTGTAGATCTCGATCACCTCGTTGTTGAATCCGTAGCGTTTCTGCTTGAACAGAACCGCTCCCTTCGAATCGAGCTTGATGGCGAGGGCGACGGCCGCCATCAAAGGCGCGAGCAACACGAGCAGCGCGGCGCCGACGATCCGGTCGAAGCAATATTTCAGTACGAGATCCCAGTCGGCGATCGGTCGGTCGAAGATGTCGATGAGCGGAACCGTGCCAATATAGGAATAAGAATGCCGCCGGAACTGCAGCTCGTTCCTGTGCGCCGCAAGGCGGATGTCGATCGGTAGGATCCAGAGCTTGCGCAGCATCTCCAAGAGGCGCTGCTCGGCGGTGATCGGCAGCGTAAAAATGACAAGATCGATGCGCGTGCGGCGCGCGAATTCGAGAAGATCGTCCACCGTACCGAGCTTCGGAAAGCCGGCAACCACTGTCGGCGAGCGGCCGTCCGCGCGGTCGTCGAAAATTCCCAGCACTTGCAGATCGGCTTGCGCCTGCCGGCCAAGCTGTTGCAAGAGGTTATCGGCCGCGGCTCCGCCGCCGACCAGCACCGTACGCCGCACAAACCGGCCCATGCGGATCAGGCGGTCGACAAGCAGCGCTAGAGCGGTGCGCTCGCAGCCGAGCGCCACCAACCCGCAGCAGAACCAGGCGAGGAGGAACGCGCGCGGATAAACCGCCTCAAGCCGCAAGCTTGCGACGGCAACAAGCGCGATGCCGAATACGCATGCCAGTCCGGCGGCAAGGCGCAAAGCTTTGGCCGGAAAAGTACGGAATACGCTGATCTTGTAAAGACCGATCGCTTGGATTGCGAGCACGGTACCGACGGCAACCGCCGGCAGGCTGAGAAGGAAGAAATAGGACGAATCGTATCTGTGTGACGGCGCCGCCGAGAAGACATATGCGCAGAGCCCGGCCAGCAGGATGAGCAGAAATTCCGCCATCCGGACCAGACCTTCGAGGACGACGCGAGAAATGACCGGCGGCGCAGGACTGCATTGCAAATCCCGTGTCGCTGCCAAAAGCCTTTCAATTTCGTTCGGCAAGTCGCCGGCAAATCCGGGCTTCTGCAAGTTATGCGGTGTGAAGGGGGTCATGCGCCATTCGATCGTTCAGGAGGGAAGAGCAAAAGAGGCACGCGGCGCGTCTCCGCGGCGTCGTTTCGCGATCGCGTCGGCGTATCCGGCGAGGACGGCGTCGGCCATCGCATCGATGGTAAATTGTGTCCTGACGAAAGCGGCGAGCGCCGCAGCTTCGTGCGCAAGCTCGCGCGGATCTTTTTCGAGCGCCGCCCGCATCGCGGCGGCAAGCGCCGGCGGGTTGGCGCAAGGGATGAGTCTGTTGCGATAAGGCCCGAATATCTCACCAATTCCACCGACGTCGGTGGCGATCGTTGGTACCTGCGCCGCGGCCGCTTCAAGCACAATATAAGGCAGCGATTCCGCGCGGCTCGGGATGACAAGAACGCGTCCGAGCCGGAAAGCCTCGCCGGCCGGCATCGCTCCGGCAAAAGTAACGTCGCGCGAGACCCCACGTTGAGTCGCTTGTGCGACAAGTTTGGCTTCGTCGCCGCCCGCGCCGACCAGCACGAGACGCGGCCGCGGAACGCGTGATGAGAGCAGGACCATCGCATCGATCAGCGTGTCGATCCCTTTGGCCGCGCGGAGTTCCCCGACAAACAAAAAATCGGCGGCATCTGGCGCGGCTTTGATGGGCACGAATTCCGCCGCCCTCAGGCCATTGCGGATGATCCGCACGAGGCTCTTTGTACGCCCGATTCGTTTATCAAATTGTCCGGCGACATAGGCGCTTTCGAAGAGAAAAATATCGGTTCGCGCGGCCAGCAGACGTTCGACCGTCATGAAACTCCCCGAACGGAAATGCAAGCTGCCGCCATGCGGCGTATAAGCTCGGATCGGCGAACTAAATCCAGGCAGGAAAGCAGGCAGGCGTGTGTAGACGCCGCCCTTCGATCCGTGCCCATGCATGACGTCGGCGCGAAACGCGCGGGCGCGCAAGGCGACCCGTATGGCGGTGGGGAAGTCGAGAACATGCGGCAGACGCGGCATCGGAAAGCGCCAGACGCCGAGCGCGAGCGACGGTTCGAGTTCGGCGAGAATCCGTACCGCTTGCTCCCCGCCGGTCAGCGAGTCCGCTACGAGGCCGACCGCGTGACCGCGCGCGATCTGCTCTCGGGCGAGATCGACGACATGCCGGAAAAGGCCGCCGAGCGGGGCGCGCAATACATGGAGAATGCGGAGTTTGCGGTCGGGCGCGTTCTCTGTCCTCGACATTATCGTTCTCTTCAGATCAGAAAAAACGCTCGCGTACGACGATCGTGTCGCCGGGCTGCACTGGATAACGGATCGGCGCCTGGCCGGTCAGTTCTCGGCCGTTCACGGCGCGCGTCACCTCGACGCCGTTCTTATCGGCTCTCGGTGTAAATCCCCCCGCGATCGCCACCGCCGTCTCGGCTGTCATCCCGTTCACGTAGGGATATTGGCCGGGCGTCGTGACCTCGCCCAGGATAAAGAAAGGCCGATACGCTTCGACCTCGACGGAGACATGCGGATCGCGCAGGAAGCCGTCGTGCAACCGTCTTTCGATCTCTCGTCCGAGCGACGCGGTTGTCTCGCCCTGTGCGGGCACCAAACCGATCAGCGGCATCTGAATGTGGCCCGAGCTGTCGACCGAATAGGAATTACTCAAGCCTTCCTGCCCGTAGACGATGACGCGCAAGCGATCGCCGCTTGCAAGCCGGTAAGGCGCATTGGCGTCGGGGGCGTAATAAGCCGAGTAGGACGAAGCGCAAGCCGCGAGGACAAGCGAAAACGCCAGCATGCAAACCAAAACCAAGATGCGCCGCATAGTCAGTGCCGCAGGTTTGAGATCGCGCCAAGAGCCCGCGTCGGGGTTTCGATTTATAAGGCGCGCATGGTTAATAATTCTTAACCTTCGGGCTCCGATTTCAGGAAGATATTAACCTCGTTTCAACCTTAAAACGGCTTCATGCGTTGATCCAGGCAAGCGAGCGCCGATGCAAGGAGGCGGTCACGCCTCACGGGGTTGCGGCATGACTCAGGCATTTGCGTCGGATGCGAATCCCGACGGGCGCTCGGGCGATCTCGATCTCGGCGCGCTTGGATCGGCGATCTCCAAAAAGCGCAACTGGCTCATTGTTCCCACCGCGCTCGCCTTTCTTCTCAGCGCTGCTTTCGTGAGCGTGGTCAAACCAAGCTACACCGCCGAAGCGGAGGTGCTGCTCGAGAACCAAGAGAATTTCTTCACGAGTCCGGGCCGCGCCGAGGTGCAGCCGCAGCAGGAGGGGTTGGATACCGACCTGGTGGGCAGCCAGATTCAGGTGGTCACCTCGACCGATCTGGCGCGCCGGGCGGTCGAGCGCCTCAGTCTCGTCGGCAATCCGGAATTCGATCCTTACGCCAAGGGTCTCGGCGTCGTCTCCCGCCTTCTCGTCGCGTTCCATCTCGTGCGCGACCCGATGCAGATTCCCGCCGAGGATCGCGTCATCGCGACTTTCGAAGAGCATCTCGCGGCCTTCTCGCCGCTGAAGACGAGAGCCATCGTCATTCAGTTTTCCTCGCGCGATCCGGCGCTCGCCACGCGCGCCGCCAACGAGATCGCCGACATCTACCTCGAAATGAATTCCAGCGCGAAGCGCGAGATCGCCCGGCAAGCCGCCGTGTCGCTCGCCGCGCAGATCGCCGAGCTGCGGATCAGGGTGACGAGCGCTTTGGACGAAGTGGAACGCTATCGGGCGAACTCCGGTCTGTTGGCCGGTGCGAACAATATGACCATCACCGGCCAGCAGCTTGCCGACCTCAACGGTGATCTTTCGCACGCCCGCTCGGACATGGCGGACGGGCAGGCGAGGGCGGCGCTGATTCGCCGGATGCTGCAGGAAGGGCGGCTCGCGGAAGTGCCGGACGTTGCCAACAACGATCTCATTCGCCGTATCGCCGAACAACTGGTGACAGCCAAGGCGCAGTTGGCATTGGAACTGGGCACGTTGCTTCCCGGTCATCCGCGCATCAAGGAGCTCAACGCCGAGATCACCAATCTCGAAGTCCAACTGCAGTCTACCGCCGAGAACACCGCGCAGGCGCTGGAAAACAACTCGAAGATCGCCGCGGCGCGCGTCACCAACCTCGAAGCCGCCATCGAGCAACAGGAAAAAGTAGTGGTCGTCTCCAACGCCGACGAAGTGCATTTGCATGAGCTCGAGACCACCGCCCAGGCGCTGCGCGATCAGCTCAACAGCAGCTTGACCAAGTATCAGGTGGCCTCCGCGAGCGCGAATTCGATGTCGACGCCGGCCGACGCGCGGATTATCGCGCGTGCGACTCCGCCGCAGGAGCCGTCGTTTCCGAAGAAAGTCCCCACGGTCGCCCTGGGAACTATCGCCGCGTTTGTTTTATCGCTTGGCGCGGTCATCGCCAGCGAACTGTTCCTGGACCAGCCGCAGCGTTCCGGCGTCGCCGTCGAGCCGCGTCCCGTCGAAGGGCGCAAGCGCGGGATTGCACAGATCGCTTCTCACCTTAAGGAATTCGGCGGTGCGCGTCGCAAGGAGGAAGACGAAGACGCGGAGATCGGCGAAGACGGCGAGATTTACGACGACGATTTCGGCGCGAAGGTCGTGGCGCGCGCCACCGGCCCGCAGGGAGTGCAGATCGTCGCGACGCGGATCGCCGACAGCGAGGCGGCAAACGCGGCGCTCATCGGATTTGCGCGCAATCTGGCGCGCGACGGCAGGCCGATCATGGTCGACCTCCATGCCCCGGCAAAGCAGATCGAACCGCTTTTCGACACGCAGCGAGAGGAAGAGAACGTGCTTGGGCTGACCGATCTCTTCGAAGGCGGCGCGTCGATTTCCGAAATCATCCGCCGCGATTGCGCCTCACGCCTTCACTTCGTGCCGTTTGGCTCGGGCGAAGCGATCGATCCCAACGATCTCGACACGGTCCTCGAGGCGCTGGCGAAATCCTACGATTTCGTGGTGCTCGCCGCGCCGCCGTTCGCCACCAGCGAGATGCCGAAAGCACTCGCGCCCTATGCCGATTTCGTGGTGCTCGCCGCGCCGAAGAACGAGGAGTCCGACGCAGCGTGCGCCGAACTCAAGGCGGCCGGGGCGGCCGACGTTTTGGTGATCGACGGCACGGAGGAAATGGTGGCCTCCTAGCGTCCGCCCGGCTTCGTAGCCGCGATAAGATCGAAGCTTGTCGCGGCGACCGGCAAGTTTAAACTGCCGTCAGCATGACTCCCCGCCCAAGATACCGCGATATCGCCGCCGATCCGATCCTGGCGTTGATGTTGGCGCTCGGCTTCTCCTCGGGCCTGCCGTTTCTGCTGATCCTCGGCACCCAGGCGGCGCGCCTCGCCGAGGCGAAGGTGCCGATCGAAGCGATCGGGCTCGTCAGTTGGGTCGGCCTCTGCTATTCGCTCAAATTTCTCTGGGCGCCCGTCATCGACGAGGTCGATGTTCCGTATCTTGCGAAGCGGCTCGGGCGACGGCGTGCGTGGCTTTTCGCGGCGCAGATCGGCGTCGCCTGCGGATTGGTCGCACTCGGTTTCGCGGATCCGGCGCGTTCTCTCGCGGGCCTCATCGTCCGTGCGGCCTTCACGGCTTTCTTCGCCGCCACGCAGGACGTCGTCATCGACGGCTGGCGCATCGATTCCGCGCCGACCGAGCGCCAAGGCATCATGGCCGCGACCTATAATTTCGGCTATCGGCTCGGCCTTCTCGCCGCCGGTGCTGGCGCGCTTTATCTCGCCGATTTCTACGGTTGGCGGACCGCCTATCTCGGGATGGCGGCGCTGATGATCGTCGGCATCGGCGCCGGCCTCCTCTCGCCGCGCTTGCCCGAGCGCGGGCGCGGGACCGACGCGTCGTTTGCCGAAAAATTCGTCGAGCCGCTGACCGATCTCTGGCGGCGGTTCGGGCCGCTGCTCGCCGCGATCCTGGCTCTTGTCGCCCTCTACCGGCTACCCGATTTCCTGAGCGGCGTGATGGCCAACCCGCTCTATATCGACCTCGGATTCTCGAAGAGCCAGATCGCCACGATGTCGAAAGTCTACGGCGTATGGATCGGCATCGCAGGCGCGTTCGCCGGCGGCTTCGCGATCGCGCGGATCGGGCTTATGCCGGCGCTGCTGATCGGCGGAATCGCCGCCGCGACTTCGCATCTCTGCCTCGCGCTGCTCGCCGCGACAGGCAAGAGCCTGCCGCTCCTGGCGCTCTCCGTGAGCGCCGAGAATTTCGCCGGCAATTTCGCCGGCGCGGCGCTGATCGCCTATATGTCGTCGCTCACCTCGCCGGCCTACGCCGCAAGCCAATATGCGCTGCTGAGTTCGCTTTTCGCGCTGCTCGGCAAGTTTCTTGGCGGCCTGTCGGGGTTCGCAGTGAAAGAGATCGGCTTTGCCGGCTTCTTCGCATGCACTTCGACGATCGCGCTGCCGGTCGCGGCGCTGTGTTTGTTCTTGTGGGCGCAGCAGAGTGGGGTGGCGCGGAAAGCAGAGCCCGGGATTGTGGAGTGACGCGTACTGGGCGATCCTTTCCATCCTCACCCTTCGAGGCTCGTTTCGCTCGCACCCCAAGGTGAGGGTGTTGGTGCGACAAGAAAGAACCCCCTCATGCCCGGGGGCGCTCCGCTGGGGGCGCGTCTCGAAGCGTGCGGAGACTGCGAAGCGGCCGTCTCGAAGTATTGGAGTAAGCCACTCAAGCCTAGCCGCGATGCACGGCGAGCGGCCCGAACGCCTGCGTCACCGGCATCATTTCGATCGTATTGATGTTGACGCGCGGCGGGAGCGTGGCGACCCAATAGATCGCCTCGGCGACGTCCTCCGGCGTGAGCGCGTCGGCGCCCTCGTAGAGCTTGGCGGCGCGGCGCTGATCGCCGTGGAAGCGGATCATCGAAAATTCGCTGCCGCCCACCAATCCCGGCTGAATGTCGGTAACACGCACGCGCGTGCCGATGAGATCGGCGCGCAGATTCAGCGAGAACTGATGCACGAACGCTTTCGTCGCACCATAGACGTTGCCACCCGGATAGGGATAGCGCGCGGCGGTCGAGCCGAGGTTGACGATCAGGCCGCGATTGCGCGCCACCATGCCTGGCAGCGCCGCGCGCGTTACGTAGGCGAGGCCCTTCACGTTGGTATCGACTATCGTATCCCAATCGTCGAGATCGGCCTTTTGCGCCGGCTCGAGGCCGAGCGCCAACCCGGCATTGTTGACGAGCACGTCGATCTCAGCGAAAGCGGCGGGGAGAGCTTCGAACGCGTGCTCGACTGCGGCGCGGTCGCGAACGTCGAAGACGAGCGGAAGGATTTTGTCGCG
>JASHSB010000009.1 GCA_030036945.1 Methylovirgula sp.
CATGCCAGCGGACTGTCGCTCTCCGGCGGCCAGCAGCAGCGGCTGTGCATCGCCCGCACCGTCGCCATCCATCCCGAAGTCATTTTGTTCGACGAGCCTTGTTCGGCGCTCGACCCGATTTCCACCGCCAAGGTCGAGGAATTGATCGACGAACTGAAGGCGAATTATACGATCGCCATCGTTACGCACAATATGCAGCAGGCGGCGCGCGTATCGGAATACGCCGCGTTCATGTACCTCGGCGAACTCGTCGAGTTTGCGACGACGACGCAACTTTTCACCCTGCCGGAAAATCCGCGGACGCAGAACTATATCACCGGCAGATTCGGCTGACCTATAGAGGATTGCAGGACACCGCCATGACCGATTCTCATACCGTCCGGGCTTACGACGCCGAACTCGAAGCGCTCGGCCGCAAGATCGCCGAGATGGGCGGCATCGCCGAAAAGATGCTGAGCGACGGGATGGATGCGCTTGCCAGCTATGACGGCGACCTCGCGCGTGCCACGGTCGCCTGCGATCTGCGCGTCGACACCCTGCAGCGCGAGATCGAGGAACAGGCGATCATGACGATCGCCCGCCGCCAGCCGCTCGCCGCTGATTTGCGCGAGATCGTCGCGGCGATCGGCATCTCCGGCGACCTCGAGCGGGTCGGCGATCTTGCCAAGAACATCGCCAAACGCGCCTTGAAACTTTCCGCCGAGACGCGCATGCAGCGCGCCATCATCGGCTTGAAATCGATGCACGAGAAAGCTGCCATGCTGCTCAAGGACGTGCTCGACGCCTATGCGCTGCGCGACGCCGACCGCGCCCGCGAAGTGTGGGCGAACGACGTCGAACTCGATGCGCTCGAAGACTCGGTGTTCCGCGATCTCTTGACGTTCATGATGGAAGACCCGCGCAACATTTCCTTCTGCGCGCATCTGCTGTTCGTCTCCAAGAATATCGAGCGGATCGGCGATCACTGCACGAACATCGCCGAGACGGTGGTCTATCTCGTCAGCGGCGAAGTCCTGCCCATGGATCGGCCGAAGGGGCCCTCTCCAGCCGCCGATTTTCAAACCAGCAAGTGAGGATAATCCGTGACTGAGCTCGGCGCCCAATCGGTTTCCGACCGGACCTCCCGGCCCGGCTCCGCCGTCGCGCCGCCGCGTATCCTCGTCGTCGAGGACGAAGCGGCCCTAAGCCTGCTGCTGGCCTACAATATCGAGGCCGAGGGATTTGCGGTCGAACGCGTCGAACGCGGCGACGAAGCGGAGCTGCGGCTCATCGAGTCGCCCCCCGATCTCGTCATCTTGGATTGGATGCTGCCCGGCGTGTCGGGCCTCGAAGTCTGCCGGCGCATGCGGGCCCGCGAAGCGACCCGCACATTACCCGTCATCATGCTTACCGCGCGCGGCGACGAAAGCGAACGGGTGCGCGGGCTGACGATCGGCGCCGACGATTATATCGTCAAGCCGTTCTCGGTGCCCGAGCTCATGGCGCGGGTGCGGGCGCTTTTGCGCCGCTCGCGTCCGGACCGGGTGGCGGCGCTTCTGGTCGCGGGCGACATCGCCCTCGATCGCGAGAATTGGCGGGTCGTGCGCAGTTCGCGCAGCGTCCATCTCGGTCCGACCGAATTTCGCCTGCTCGAATATCTCATGGGCAAGCCGGGCCGGGTCTTCTCGCGCGCCCAATTGCTCGACGGCATCTGGGGACTATCGGCGGAGATCGACGAACGCACCGTCGATGTGCATGTCGGGCGGTTGCGCAAAGCCTTGGCGCTCGCCGGCGAGCGCGATCCGATCCGCACCATCCGCGGCGCCGGCTATTCCTTCGACGAGACGTTCGGCAAATCGGACTGATCGGCGCGGCGAGCCGACCTTATGCCAGCTTCGGCATGTGCCGCTCGCGTTCCCGGTCGCGGCGGCGTTCCTGCAACGGCTGGTAAGCGATGCGGCTATGGTACGGGCAGTAGGGGCCCGTTCCGGTCGCCGCTTTCTTGGCGCCGCAGAAGCGGAAGTCGGCGCTCGTCGGATCGCCCACCGGCCAGCGGCACATCGATTCCTTCAGCTCCATGATCGTCACCATCTCGGAAATCGGGATGACGATCTCTTCGATCGGCTGCAGCGCTTCCAGCACCTGCGGCCGCATGGCGAGAGCGGTATTGCCGCGCACCGATAGCCCGCTCGTGCGCATATGGGGCGGACGCACCGTCCTCGGGCGCGGCCGCGAACTCGCCGGCGCGGCGGTCTTGACCCGGCCCGACAGTCCCAAGCGATGCACCTTGCCGATTACCGCGTTGCGGGTAATGCCGTTGGCAAGCTCATGCGCGATCTGGCTGGCGCTCAGTCCATCGAGCCAAAGTTTGCGCAGGAGTTCCACTCGTTCGTCGGTCCAGGACATGACGTCCTCCTCGATCTGAATCAAAAGTGAGCCTGAACGCGATCAACGCGACGCGGCGGCACACTTCCGCGCAAATCAACAACCGACGCCCGCCGGAAACCGGCGATAGCCATACGCATGAAAGGTCCGCCGCACGCGAGATATCGTAGTCGATGCCCAAAAGGCTACACTACCCATTGAATCTCGCGCAAGAGTCCATCGAAACGCGATGGCGTTTTCAACAGCGGGTTCGAGGCATGCCCGATTTTCGCCGATGCTATGCCGGCGAGCGCGAAGATTTGACCCGATCGGGCAACGCCTTTAGAATGTTGGTACGACGTTGCCGCTCCTTTCCGGGGCGGCACTTTGATTTTGGGGTTTGCCCGCAGCCGATTTGGAACGCGCCGGAGAACGCCGGCCGGCGCCGCGTACCGGAGCCTTCCTGTGAGTTCGTCGCTGCTTCCCACCTACGCGCGCGCCAAGCTCGCCTTCGAGCGCGGCGAAGGCGCGTGGCTCGTCTCGACCGCGGGCGAGCGCTTTCTCGATTTCGGCGCCGGCATCGCCGTGTCGAGCCTCGGCCATCATCATCCGCATCTCGTCAAGGCGTTGACCGCGCAGGCGCAGAAGCTCTGGCACGTCTCGAACCTTTTCGAAATTCCGCAGGCCGAACTTCTCGGCCGCCGGCTCGCCGAGGCGAGTTTTGCGGATTTTGTCTTCTTCACCAACTCCGGGACCGAAGCGGTCGAAGGCGCGATCAAGACCGCGCGCAAATACCATTTTGTCAGCGGCCGGCCGGAGAAATTCCGCATCATCACCGTGCAAGGCGCATTCCACGGCCGCACGATCGCCGCTGTGACCGCCGGCGGCAATCCAAAGTATCTCGAGGGCTTCGGGCCGAAGCTCGAGGGTTTCGATCAGGTACCGTTCGGCGATCTCGCCGCGCTCAAGGCCGCGATCGGGCCGCAGACCGGCGCGATCCTGGTCGAGCCGATCCAAGGCGAAGGCGGCATCCGGGCGATCCCGCTCGCTCACCTTCAGGCCATGCGCCAATTGTGCGACCAGCATGGACTGCTGCTCATTCTCGACGAGGTGCAGACCGGCATGGGCCGCACCGGCAAGCTCTTTGCGCATGAACACGCGGGGATAACGCCGGACATCATGGCGCTCGCCAAAGGCCTCGGCGGCGGCTTTCCGCTCGGCGCGTTCCTGGTAACGGCCGAGGCCGGCAAGGGCATGAGTGTCGGCACGCACGGTACGACGTTCGGCGGCAACCCGTTGGCGACCTCGGCAGGCAATGCCGTGCTCGACGTTATTCTCGGCGAGGGTTTTCTCGAACACGTGGCGGCGATGGGCAAACGTTTGAAACAAGGTCTGATCGCGCTCAAAAAGCGCAATCCCGGCGTCATCGGCGAAATTCGCGGCGAAGGCCTCATGCTCGGCGTTGCGGCCGGCGTGCCGGTGAAGGATTTCGTCGCCGCGGCGCTCGCCGAAAAGCTGATTCTCATTCCGGCCGCCGACAACGTCGCGCGTCTCTTGCCGCCGCTGATCGTCGGCGAGGCGGAGATTGACGAGGCGCTGCGACGGCTCGACGCGACCGCGGCGCGGATCGAAGGCAAGGTTCTTTCGCCCGAGGGAGCCGCCGGATGACCGCGGGTCCATCCTCGCCGCGGCATTTTCTCGATCTATCGGAAATCTCCGCCGCCGAACTGCGCCGAATTCTCAACGCGGCGCTGTCGATCAAGGTGCGCCGCCGCAAGGGGCAAGTCGCGGCGTGGCGGCCGCTTGCCGGCAAGGTGCTGGCGATGATTTTCGACAAGCCGTCGACTCGTACCCGCGTCTCCTTCGACCTCGCGATGCGCGAACTCGGCGGCGAGACGATCATGCTGACCGGCCAGGAGATGCAGCTCGGGCGCGGCGAAACGATCGCCGACACGGCGCGCGTTCTGTCGCGTTTTGTGGATGCGATCGTCATCCGCATCTTGAACCACGACGACCTTTACGAACTGGCGCGCCACGCGACGGTGCCGGTGATTAACGGGCTCACCAAGCGCTCGCATCCCTGCCAGGTGATAGCCGACATCATGACGTTCGAAGAACATCGCGGCCCGATCAAGGGGCACACCGTCGCCTGGAGCGGCGACGCCAACAACGTGCTGACAAGCTGGATCCATGCTGCCCGGCAATTCGAATTCGCGATGCAGGTCGCAACTCCCGCCGAACTCGATCTGGCGCCGGAACTTCTTGCCTGGGCGGAGAAGAGCGGAACGTGCCTCAAAGTGACGCGCGATCCCTACGAGGCGGTCGGCAGCGCCGACGCCGTCATTTCCGATTGCTGGGTATCGATGGGCGATGAGAACAAGAGCTTCCGCCACAACCGCCTCGCGCCCTATCAGGTCAACGCGAAACTCATGGGCGCCGCCGCCAAGGACGCGATCTTCATGCATTGCCTGCCGGCGCATCGCGGCGAGGAAGTCACTAACGAAGTGATCGACGGACCGCAATCGGTGGTCTTTGACGAAGCCGAGAACCGCCTGCACGCCCAGAAGGGCATCCTCGCCTGGTGTCTCGGAGCGCTCGATGACTGACACGAACGCAAGGCCGGTTTCCGACGAAGCGTACGATGACAATGTGCTGCCGTTCGCCGTCGCGCCGCTTGATCTGCGCGGCCGGGTCGTGCGGCTCGGCGCCTCGATCGATGCGATCCTCGCCCGCCACGAGTATCCGCCGCGCGTGGCGCGTCTCGTCGGCGAGGCGGCGGCGCTCACCGTGCTGCTCGGCTCGGCGCTGAAATTCGAGGGGCGCCTGCAGCTGCAAACAAAGAGCGACGGGCCGGTCGATATGATCGTCGTCGATTTCGACGCGCCCGACCGGCTACGCGCCTTCGCCCGGTTCGACGAAGGCCGACTCGCCGAACACGACGCGGACCTGCTCGGCAAAGGTCATCTCGCCTTGACGCTCGAGCAAGGCGACGACCGGTCGCGTTACCAGGGTATCGTCGCGCTCGAAGGCCAAGGGCTCGAGGAAGCGGCGCACCGCTATTTCCGTCAATCTGAGCAGATCCCGACCTTCGTGCGCCTCGCGGTCGCCGAAAACGTCCGGGGCAAGGAGACAGCGTGGCGGGCGGGCGGCCTTTTGGTGCAATTCCTGCCCGAGGCGCTAGCGCGCAATCCCGATCTGCCGCCGGGCAACGCGCCGGCCGGGGCGCAGGCGGCGGAGATGCCGAAGAACGACGCCTGGGTCGAAGCTAAGACGCTTGCCGCAACGGTCGAGGACCACGAACTCGTCGATCCGACACTGTCGAGCGAGCGCCTGCTCTACCGGCTCTTCCATGAACGCGGCGTGCGAGTTTTCTCGGCGCAGAGCATCAAAGCCGCGTGCCACTGCTCGCGAACACGCATCGCCGACATGCTTAGCCG
>JASHSB010000090.1 GCA_030036945.1 Methylovirgula sp.
ACTCGTGCCGCCGGGAGCCGACGGCGCGGCACAGCGCACCGAGGCGGAAATCGGCCCCTTTGAACTGCAGGATTTCAATCTCTTCTACGTTTTGCGCCATGGGTTTCGGCCGTCGAAGATCGCTTTTCTTGCGCTGGCGGCCTGGGCCGACCCGACAAAGGGAGAATGGCCGCCGGATTTTCCGCCGGATCGCCGCCACGCCTACGATCTTCCGGCGATTCGTCATTGGCTTGAAGTGTTCATCCGGCGCTTCTTCGCCATGAGTCAGTTCAAGCGCTCGGCGATGCCAAATGGTCCCAAGGTCGTTGCCGGCGGCTCGCTGTCGCCGCGCAGCGACTGGCGTGCGCCTTCCGACGGCAACGCGCAAGCTTGGCTCGACGAGCTTGCGCAACAGCTGCCTTCCGCGCCGGATAAAGATTAGTAAGGTACTGATTTTCAATCATAATATTTGATTTGTGCAAGTATGCGCAGGACACCGTCGCTCGCCTTGAATCCGCGCATCGACGGACGCGCGAACGTCGAGCGCGTGCGTGGATCGATGCGGATCCGCGCCGCCCATCGCCGGATGCGCGTGATTCCGTTTGATGCAAATTGTTTGTTTGCGAGTCACGTGCACGAAATGCGCGGACCGCTCTAGAAATTCGCATCGAAGCTGGACTAAGATCGAACTGCGTGTTGCGCACGGGTGCGAGATGCCTCAAGTGATCGTCGCCGGGGAACCGTTCAACGTCGTCGTCGAAGGCGACGCGAGTGCTCCGGCGGTGGTGCTGTCGCACGCACTCGGTGCGGACATGCGTCAGTTCGATCGCGCGGCGCCGGCTCTGAAGCGGCAGTTCCGCGTGGTGCGCTACGATACCCGCGGTCTCGGCGGCAGTGTGGTAAGTCCTGGCCCCTATTCGATCGGCCAGCTCGGCCATGACGCGCTCGCGCTTCTCGACGCTTTGAAGCTCGAGAAGGTCGACTGGATCGGCCATTCCGAAGGGGGCATGGTCGGATTATGGCTGCTTGCCGAGGCGCCGGAGCGGATTAGGCGCGCGGTGCTCGCCAATACGGTGGCGCAGATCGGCGGCGCCGAGATCTGGAACGAGCGGATCAGGACGGTGCACGAAAGGGGCCTTGAAGGCCTCGCACCTTCAGTGCTTGCCAATTGGTTCACGCGACGCTTTCGTGAACAGCATCCCGAAGAGGTGTGCCGCTTCGAAGCGATCCTGCTCGGCACCGATCCGCGAAGCTATGCCGCCCATTGCGCGGCGATCCGCGACGCGGATTTGCGCGCCGGGCTGCACGCTATTAAGCATCCTGTCTTGGTGGTCGTTGGCCGCCACGATCCGGTGACACCGCCCGGCGTCGGTGCACTGATCGCAAGCTCAATTCCGGGCGGCAGGCTGGTAACGCTCGAAGCCGCGCATCTTTCGCCCGTCGAGGCGGCCGATGCGTTCGTTGAAGCAGCAGTCGCATTTCTGACTGGGGAAGCGGAGAGGACAATGCAAACGCAACAGACCATTATCGGAGACGACGAGGACAAGTTCACGATACCCGAACCGATCCATGAAGAGCCGAAGCCGAGACCGCCGCGTCCGCCGCGGCCGCTCGCTCCGAAACCGGAAGCTTCGCACGAACCGGGCAGCTTCGCGGTGACGCCAGCCGCCCCGGCGGCTCCGACGCCGGCCGCCGCGCCGACTCTCGCCGCGCCGCACAAGCGTCCTGCCAAGAAGGCAGCCGCCAAGAAAGCCGCCGCCAAAAAGCCGGCCCGCAAAGTCGCCGCGCGGAAAGCAACGAAAAAGACGGCGCGCAGAGGCGCCGCCAAGAAAGCTACTCGCAAGACGGCTCGCAAGGCGCCCGTGAAGAGGCGCGCGGCACGCAAGACGGGCGCAAAGAGATCGGCGAAGAAGGCGACGCGGAAAACTCGGCGCTCGTCCAGCCGGCGCAGACGCTGAGCGTCGGCGGGTTGCGGGCGGCGATCCAGGCGGCGAATTTGTCCGTCGCTTGCGTACGCATCGGAAAATGACGCCGACGATTCATTCGCCGGCGCCGCCGCACCGCGGAGGCTGGCCTATAGCTGCCCGCGCCGTCGAAAATGCTTCGTCGCAATGGCCGCCTTCGGGCGGCGCGCGCCACTTACTGCGCGGCGAACCGCGCCATGATCGGCCGTAGTCTGGCGACCAGGATCGACCGGATGTTGGCCACGTCGCTGCAGACGACAAACAATCCATAGACGACGATGCCGCCCAAAACCTGCAAGGCCAGCGTGATCAGGCCCGGATCGTGATTACGCAACGGCAGAAGGACGGCGGCCATCGCCGCCGTTCCGAGCGCCGCGAGGGCAAGATCGCGCGGCCGCGGCCATTGCGGTTTCGAAAAGCTTGCCAGGAATACGAGCATGCAGAGCGACGCAACGTAGGCGCCGGCCTGTGCGACGGCGAGGCTCGAAGCATCGCCGCCGCGCGGCAAAACCAAGAGCAGTACCGCGTCGACGACGCAGCCGAATAGAGCGGCGCCAATCAAAGGCGCCGTCTTTTTGGCAATCTGGAAAATCGGATTGACGCCGAATTGAATAAGCGCGGAGCAAAAAAACCCGGCCATCATCAAGGTCAGCAGGCGGCCGAACGGGCCACGATAAGCATGCGGTACGATCACCGCCTGGAGCGAGGGAAGGATCAACCAGATTCCGGTGCAGGCGGGCAGAACGACGGCGACGACCGTAGCCATGTTGCGGGCGATCTGGCTGCCTGCTCTGTGCGCTCCCTCGCGTTCGTGGATGGCGATGGCGATCTGGAAAAGCACCACGTCGAGCGTCGAGCCGATGGCCTGTACCGCCTTGTTGCCGATGTCGTAGGCGAGCGAGAATTGTCCGGATTCCGAGAATCCATAGACAATCGCGGCGATCGAGCGGTTGGCCAGCGGAATCGCTAGATAGAGCAGGTTGGCGACGACGATCGGCAGACTGTAGCGCAGGATCGATTTGGCGATCGCAAAGTTGGCCTGCCGCGGTTCGCTGCCTTCATCGTGCAGCGAGGCGCGCGCAGTGATGATCGAGCCGGAAAGACTGACAATGCTGCCGACCAGGGCCATTTTCGCGGAGCCGAACCAAAATGCTCCGCCGCCGGTGAACACCAGCGCAAAAATATTCTTTACGACGATGAGCCTCGTATAGAGACGATCGTGGAAGCGGGCCCGCACCAGCGCGGTATTGTAATCGAACATACCGTTCGAAACGGCCGCGACGAGCGCCAGCGCGATCAAGCCGTTCGACAGCGTGAAGCTGATCCCGGAGAAGAGCAGCAAGCAAGCCGCCGCGGCCATGCCGAATGTGGTGAAGAGAAACGCGGTGTCAAGCGTGGCGCGCAATGCCGGATATTCGTTTCTCACCCGTTCCGAGTAGAAGCGGGTGGCGCCGAAGCGCAGCCAATCGAAGAATGCGACTTCGACAGCAATCGCGACGGCGAATGCCAACGCAAAGCGGCCGTATTCCGCCGGCCCGAGGAATTTCGCCACCAAAAGGCCGATCGCGAAATTACAGAGCGTATTGAAAAAAAAGGCGACGAGCACTCTCATGCCGGCGGCTCGCCGGGGATGCTTCGCGGCGCTGCGGCCGGAAAGCCGCGCAACGCGAGGGATTGGGAGGGACGCGACATGGGCCCTCCATAAACCATTTCCTCATAAGAATGTCTTGCCGCCAATCACGGCGTGCGCCGTCATGGCCGGTGCGCCGCGGCAAGCCTTTATCGACGCTGTTCCGGGCCCAGGAGCGGCCGCAGAGGTTTGAATAAAGGTCGATTTCGTTTCGGGCGCGGTCTATCCTGGATGGTAACCATGACCAGCGACGTGACGCTTACGGCCGCCGCCGCGGCGGGACTGCTGTCGTTCTTGAGCCCTTGCGTTCTGCCGCTTGTGCCTCCCTATCTCACCTTCATCGCCGGCACGACGATCGAAGACGTCGCCTATGAGCGCGTCAGGCAGGCGCGGCGCGACGTCGTTCTCGCCGCCGTGCTCTTCATCCTCGGCTTCTCGACCGTGTTTGTGGCGCTCGGCGCGACGGCTTCCGTGTTCGGCGAGGCGCTGCGGGCGCATATTGCCGCGCTGTCGCTCGTCGCGGGCATCGCGATCATTCTGATGGGCCTGCATTTCCTCGGTGTCTTTCGCCTCGGCTTTCTTTATCGCGAAAAGCGCGTCGAAGTGGAGAAACCGCTCGGCCTTTGGGGCGCCTACGTGATGGGGCTTGCCTTCGCCTTCGGGTGGACGCCTTGCATCGGTCCGATCCTCGCCGCCATTCTCGCAATCGCCGCGTCTGAAGAGACCGCCTGGCGCGGCGCAGGGCTGCTCGCGGTCTATTCGCTCGGGCTCGGCGTTCCGTTCCTCATAGCGGCGATCGCTCTCGAGGTTTTCATGGGCTTTCTCAAACGATTCCGCGCGCACTTCCGCGCCGTCGAGCGGGTCGTCGGCGTTCTGCTGATTGCGACCGGCATCGGATTTCTCACCGGCGCCATGCAGAATTTTTCGTTTTGGCTTTTGCAGACGTTTCCGAGGCTCGCCAACATCGGCTAAGCGGTTATTCCCCGAGCTTCTCGGTTTCCATCTTGCCGTCGATGCCTTTCTTCCAGACGAAGACGCGGTAATCGGGTTCGATGCGGTCGCCCTTGGAATCGTAAGAGAGGGCGCCAAGCACCGTCTTGAACGGCACCCCGGAATGCATGACTTTTGCCATCGCGGCGGGATCGAGCGAGCCGGCCGCTTCAGCGGCGCCTTCGATCACCTCGACTGCGGCGTAGGCGTAAAGCGTATAAGCTTCGGGATCGATGCCGCGTGCTTCGAAGCGCTGCGCGGCCGGCGCCGCCTCCGGCCGCCGGCGCGGATCGGGCGGTAGCGTCAGGAGCGTTCCTTCGGCCGCGTCTCCGCCCGCCGCCTCGAAATCGTCCGAGGCGATGGCATCGGCGCCGAAGAGCACGGTATTTATTCCCTGCGCGCGCATTTGCCGGACGATGCGGCCGGCATCGGCCGCGTCGCCGCCCCAATATAGAAAATCGGCGCCCGACGCTTTGATCCGCGCGACGATCGCGGAATAATCCTTCTGATCTTTATCGACGCCGTCGTAGAGCACGTCCCTGATGCCTTTATCGAGGAGAGCCTTGCGCGTCTTGTCGGCGAGATCTTTGCCGTAAGTCGTCCGGTCGTGGAGGATGGCGATTTTCTTGGCGCCTTGCGCCGCCAGATATTTTGCCGCGACGCTCGCCTGCCGGTCGTCGCGCCCGCAAGTGCGAAATACCAAATCGAGGCCGCGTTCGGTCACCTGCGGATTGATCGAGGCCGGCGTAATATCGAGGACGCCGCGGTCGGAATAGATCTCCGAAGCCGGCAGGGTAACGGTCGAATTGAAATGACCGACGACGAAACGCACCTTCTGCGCAACGAAATTCTTGGCGACTGCGACGCCCTTCTTCGGATCGCTGCCGTCGTCGCCGATGTCGAGCACGACATGCTGGCCGAGAATGCCGCCCTTGGCATTGACGTCGAGCACGGCCTGCTCGACGCCGTTGCGAAGCTCGGCGCCGAACGCCGCGTCGGGGCCGGTGAGCGGCGCGCCGAGGCCGATCCTCGTCTCCGCCGCCGCCGGGGAAGCGAGCAGGAGCAGCAATAGAGAAAGACAAGGCTTCATCTTCGGTCCTTCGGCCGCGGCCGATCCAATATTCAACGGCCGCGCCGAAAGCAAAAGATGAAATCGGCGGTCTTTGTTTATCACCCCCGCTTTGCTATCTAAGAAGCAACAAATGCCCGTCTCCTCAATGAGATCGGCGCCGCGGGGAGGTCGCTTGGCCGAAAAAACCACGCAAACGGCGACGCTGCCCGTCGACCCGGGGCGATTTCGCGAGGCGATGAGCCGCGTCGGCGCGGCGGTTCACATCGTGACCACGGACGGCCCGGCGGGGCTCGCCGGCGTCACGGCAAGCGCGGTGACTTCGATTACCGTCGAGCCGCCGATGATGCTGTTCTGTATCAACAAGAATTCGCGCAGCGCCGCGAAGGTCGTCGAGAACGGCGTGTTCTGCATCAACACGCTGGCCCGCGCCGATCAGCGTCTTTCCGACATTTTCGCGGGCCGCACCGGCCTCAAGCCGGAGGAACGGTTCGCGGCAACGCAGTGGACGGCGCTTTCGACCGGCGCGCCGGTACTCGCCTCGGCGCTTGTCGCCTTCGATTGCCGGCTCGTCGAAGCCAAGCCCGTGGGCACGCATCTCATGATGATTGGCGCGGTGGAAGCGATCGATATCGCTCCCAAGGCCGAG
Source organism: Methylovirgula sp. (assembly GCA_030036945.1). Lineage (GTDB taxonomy): Bacteria > Pseudomonadota > Alphaproteobacteria > Rhizobiales > Beijerinckiaceae > Methylovirgula. The sequence continues at coordinate 6,282 of JASHSB010000090.1, forward strand.
GCGCTGATGTACGCGCATCGCGAATATTGGCGGCTCTAGCTATTCCCAGGAAATGAGCTCGCGCGCTCCACGGAGGACCTTGGCGGGCATACCAGGCCGTCCCGGTCGGCGACGCAGCAGAATACGCGGCCGTCGCTTGACCAGCGTCATGCTCCGTCGCCGCGGCGCGGGCATCGCACGCGCGGTTCCGGCCGACGCCGGCAGGCGGCGTACCCAGTCCGGCCAGAGATCGTCGGCATCCGCTTCTTCGAGGCGCACCGACAGATCGGGATCGTCGTGAGCGAGCGTCAGACGGCAGAAACGCCGGTCGCGGCGCATCAGGAAGGCCGCGCGATAGGTTTCGATCGCCACGTAGACGCGCATCTTGATGCCGCACACGATCCGGTCGATCCGCACGCCTTGCGGCGTGAGTCGAACCATGCGGACGCCGCCGTCGGCGCGCGGATCAGGTAGGCGGTAGGCCGTAACGTCGTAGTCGAGCATGAGCCGCTCTCGATTGCCGCGCGCGGCGCGCAACTTGGCTAAACTTGGCGTAGGTTTCGGCTTCTTTTCAATATAGGAACCGCTTGATTTGGAATGGATTTCTGTAAGGATACCTGCCCAATCGCCAATCCGAAGCCGACAATTTTAGGCAAACCGGACGGCGGCGCCCGCGACCGTTGTCCTTGCCGGCTGCGGCGCGGAATTTGCGTTAACGTTCTGGAAAACGGGACCTCCGGTGCGTACATCGCAAGGCAGTCAGAACATAGAAGCGCGTTCCGGCTAGTGCGAATTTCCTGCGCCGACTGCCTTCCCCGAATTTGCGCGTTTCGGCCGAACGTTCGCCGGAAACGCCGTAGAATCCCAAGTCCCTCGAATCGGAGATCGGTTCCCACATGAGCACGCCGCTATTAAAGGAACCGGCCGGCCGGCGCGATCTCGGCTGGGAGCGGCTTTCGCATGAAGACGACGCGGTGATCGCGTTGGTCGATGCGACGCGGGCGGCCGGCCGATTGGCGCTCGATTTCTTCCGCCCGGGCGAGAGGACCAGCGCGGCGATTACCCGAAAGGCGGGCGGCTCGCCGGTCACCGAGGCGGATCACGCGGCCAATCGCTATCTCGAACACGAACTGCGCGAGATGCTGCCGGACGCCGGTTGGCTTTCAGAGGAATCGGAAGATTCGCCGACGCGGCTTGACCGCGATCTTCTGCTGATTGTCGATCCGATCGACGGCACGCGCAGTTTCGTCGCTGGCGATCTCGGTTGGGCGGTCGCGGTCGGCGTCATCTACAAACAGCGTCCGGTGATCGGCATCGTCCATGCGCCGGCGCTTGGCGAGACCTATGTGGCGGTCGGGAACGCCGGCGCGCGGCTCAACGGACGCGAAATTCGCGTCGGTGGCCGCAATCGTTTGGACGCCGATGCGCGGATCGTCGGTCCGCTGAAAATGGCTCAGGAATTGCGCGAGGCGGGACTCGTATTCGATCTGCTGCCGAAAATACCGTCGCTGGCGCTGCGTATCACCAAGGTTGCGGCCGGCGCGCTCGACGCTTGTCTCGTTTCGGCCAATTCCCACGATTGGGACATTGCCGCGGCCGACCTGATCGTCGCAGAGGCCGGCGGTCGCCTTGCCGGCTTCGACGGCCGCCAAATCCTCTATAATCGCGCCGCTACGCAGCACGGCGAACTTGCCGCGGGTTCCGTGCCGATCCTGGCCGAAATTGGCGCTGCGACCCATCAGGCAAAGGCATCGTAACTTGGTTCTTTTGCCCAATTTTTGCTAGAGCATCTTGAAATGCGCGCACCCGGAACGTCCTTTGCGGCTCGCGAAGGAGCCGTTTCTCGTCCCGCGGCGCATCGAATTGGCCGCAAATCCCCGAGTCATCCGCATGCAGAACGATGGTCGCAAACAGCTTCTTCATCTCGTATTCGGAGGCGAACTCGTCGATCTCGAGGGCACCGAATTCCGCGATCTCGACAACATCGATATCGTCGGCGTATTTCCCGACTATGAGTCGGCCCGTCAGGCCTGGAAGGCAAAAGCGCTGGCCACCGTGGACAATGCCCATATGCGTTATTTCGTGGCGCATCTTCACCGCCTTCTCGATCCCTCCGAGATGGGCGAGTAAAACCCGCGGCCGCTGCGTTTTTTTCCGCCGAGGCGCGGATCTTTAGCCATTAAACGGTCGCTTTCACTCGCAATACCGGCCGTTTCCATCGCACAGCGGCTGCGCACTTGATGCGGCGCGAGGCTGGCGGTTTCGATTTGTCGCGATCCGGTCGGTCCTTTCTTGACGCGGACGATTTCGACTGGCGAAATTAGCGCACTTGCCGAATGGTCCGGCGAGCGGTCCTTCCCCAAACATGGCTTCATTCGTCAAAGCACTTCCTATTTTGCCGATTTATCAGGCGCTCAGCGCTTCGTTCGCGCCGTTGAGCCGGATCGTGTTCTATTTCCGGCGCAAATGGCGGCGGGAACAATTCGACCGCGGCGGCGAGCGGTTCGGCCGGCCGAGCTTGGAGCGTCCCGAAGGGCCGCTCGCTTGGCTGCACGGAGCGGGCGTCGGGGAAAGTCTCGTGCTGTTGCCGCTCATTGAAAAGCTCGCGGCGCGCGGCTTCAACGTCCTGCTTTCGACTGGCGCTACGAGCGCCGCCGGGGCGATTTCGCCGCGACTGCCGGCCGGCTCGCTCCACCAATATCTTCCGTTCGACGTGCCGCAATTCCTGGCTCGTTTTATCGATCACTGGCGCCCGGATCTCGCGCTCGTCGCCGAGTCGGAAATCTGGCCCAATCTTTTTCTCGAAATTAAGCGCCGCAAAATTCCCCTGATCCTCGTCAACGCGCGGGCGTCGCAACGCGCGTTTCGGCCTTGGGGGTGGATTCCCTATTTTGTGGAGTCGGTACTCGAGGGAGTCGACCTCTGTCTCGCGCAGAGCGAGGCCGATGCCGAGCGGTTTTCCAAACTCGGCGTCCGGCATGTCAAAGTTGTCGGCAATCTCAAATTCGACGTTATGGCACCGTCCGCCGATCGCAACGCGTTTGCCTCGCTTACCGCGCGGATCGGTTCCCGCCCGGTCTGGCTTGCCGCCGCGACCCAGCCGGACGAGGAAGAGATCGTGGTGGCGGTGCATCGGCTGTTGGCGCAGCATTACCCGGAGCTTTTGACGATCATCGTCCCGCGCCGCGCTCGGCGCGGCGACGAGATCACGGCGCTTGTCCGGGCGCGAGGATTAACGGCGCTGCAGCGTTCGCGCGAGCCTCAGGATGCGCCGCTGCCCGCCGTCTATATCGCCGATACCGCGGGCGAAATAGGACTCTTCTACAGGCTCGCCGGCGTCGTCTTCCTCGGCAAATCGCTGATCCCGCCCGGAGGCGGGCAAAATCCCATTGAAGCGGCCAAGCTCGGCGCCGCCGTTCTTCACGGTCCGTATGTCGGCAATTTCGCCGAGATCTACCGGGCTTTGGACGAGGCGCGCGGCGCTGCGACGATCGCCGATGCCGATACGCTCGCTCGCGTCGTCGCGCTGCTCCTGAAGGACCCCGACAAGCTGCGCAGAATGGCGCGTGCCGCCGCCGAAACCGTCAACCGGCTGGGCGGCGCCTCCGCGGCCATCATGGCGGCGATCGAGCCGCATATCGCACAACTGATGGTCGAGACGCCCGGCTGGGAGATCTAAGGCGCCGCGGGGAGCGGCCGCATCGCAGTGTGCCGCCGCCCGGACTTTGGCGCGCTATTTGCCGGGCTTGATACCCATGCGCAGCAGCTTGGCCTCGTGGCTGGCGTAAGGCTCCTGCAGATCGACGTTCCAGTAACGCAGATCTTCGACCGGGATCGGCACGCCGGTCGCGGCGCAGCGCACGAATGTACCCGGCCGCAGAACGCGGACCTCTCCGTCGAGATATTCGAGTTCGGCCTCTCCGGCGGATAAAGGACGGCGTTCGTAGCGGTTCATGGCAGTTTTGCGCGGTGAGACTGGGAAGATAGCGTAGCCATGGGCAATTTGCCACAGGACATTCCGGCTTCGCTCGCGAAAGATTGTCAGCGGCCGATCGAAAGCCGAGCGGCAAGGATGTCCGGCAGGCCCGCCGCCCGGATCTTTTGCGTCGCCGCGCCAATATCGTAGGCAACGCGCTGGAACGTCAGCAAGGCCCGCTCCGTGTCGTAGAGGGCATAGGCGGCGGCGGCGATTTGATCGCGCGGCTGGCCGACGGCGCCCAACACCGCGAGCCATTTATCCTCCGGCACAAGGCGGACTGCCTCTCCGGTAGCCGGGATGTGCAAGGTCGGCAGGCTGTGCCCCGCTTGATGGTAGAGATGCGGGCAATGTACGTGCCCGCAGATCGTCACCCGCTTCCGCGTCGCGCGCAGCGAGCGCTCGGCTTCGAGCGGACGGGTGACGTAGATCCACTGTTCCGGGTGCGCGGCCTCCGCATGCACCAGAAGCGTGTCGTCGAGTTCCGCCGTCAGCGGCAGGCTGCGCAGAAAATCTCTATGCTCGTCGCTCAATTGCGCGCGCGTCCAGGCGATCGCCGCGCGCGCGTGCGCGTTCATCGAATCGCCCGATGCGCCGATTGCCGCATCGTGGTTGCCTTGGACGACAATGGCGCCTTCGCCGCGCAGCTCCGCCGCGCGCTCGACGATATAGACGGGATCGGCGCCGTAACCGACGAGATCGCCCAACAAGACGAAACGCTCGGCGCCTTGCGCGCGCGCCGCGGCGAAGCACGCGTCGAACGCCTCGCGGTTCGCATGAACGTCGGCGAAAATGGCGAGCAAGGTCAAAACAGCGAGCCTTGCCTGCCCTTCTTTTTAGGCTCGGCCGATTTCGCTTCGTGCGAGGGTTGGGAGATCGCGCCGCGATGGCCATCGGCAAATTCGATATCGAGCCGCGCCCCCGGGGCAACCTCGCTGGCGCGGCGCAGCGGCCGGTTCTCGGCGTCGCGCACCAGAGCGAAACCGCGCCCCAGAACCTGCCGATAGCCAAGCGACTCGAGAAGTTTCTTGCGCGCCGTCAGCGTCGCGCGGTGGCGTTCGAGTCCTGTCTCGATCAAGTTCAACATGCGCCGTCGAAGCACTTCGATCGTCTGCCGGCAGGCGGAGATCCGCTCGGTCTCCAGCCGCGCGCGGGCGGCGAGCGCGCTGCGCAGTCTGCGGCTCGCATGTACGACTTCTTGGCGTCGCCGGTCGCCCGCCGCCGCGCGGTAGTGACGCATGCGCAGATCGAGCGATTCCAACTTCTGCGCGGCACGCACCATTTTTGCTTGCGGCGACTGGGCGGCGAGACGATGCGCGAGCCACGCGACGGCGATGCGCCGCCGGTCGAACGCTGCGCCGAACAAATTCGTAAGCTGCGCCGCCGCGCGGTCAGATCTCTGCCGCGGATCCGCGACGATCGCCTCGGAACGGGGCAGAGCGCGGGCCAGCGAGCGCCATTCGGCGCGACGTTGCGATATGAAACGAAGCGCCGCGGTGGCATGCCGGCGGTCGAAATCGGCAAGTAGCGCGGCGAGCTCGATCCTCACTGGTACGGCCTTCTCGGCCGCGCCGGTCGGCGTCGGAGCGCGCAAATCCGCGGCAAAGTCGATCAGCGTCCAATCCGTCTCGTGGCCGATGGCCGAAATGAGCGGGATTTGGCTTGCCGCCGCGGCACGTACCACGAGTTCGTCGTTGAAGCCCCACAGATCTTCGAGCGAGCCGCCGCCGCGCGCCACGATGATGACGTCGGGACGGCGCGGCGCGCCGCGCTCAGGAAGCGCGTTGAAACCGTCGATCGCGGCGGCGACTTCCGCCGCGCAAGTCTCGCCCTGCACGCGCACCGGCCAGACCAGAACGTAACGCGAGAAACGCTCGGCGACGCGATGCAGGATGTCGCGGATGACGGCGCCGGTCGGCGAAGTGACGACGCCGATCACGCCGGGCAGGAATGGCAACGGCCGTTTTCGCCCTTCGTCGAAAAGTCCTTCCGCGGCGAGCTTGCGGCGGCGCTCTTCGAGGAGCGCCATCAGCGCGCCGACGCCAGCCGGCTCCAGCGACTCGACGACGATCTGGTAGGCCGACTTGCCGGCGAACGTCGTCACCTTGCCCGTGGCAATCACCTCGAGCCCTTCTTCGGGCTTGATCTTGAGGCGCATAAATGTGCCCCTCCAGATCACCGCGTCGATGCGGGCGTTCTCGTCCTTCAGGCAGAAATAGGCGTGGCCCGAGGAATGCGGGCCACGATAGTTGGAGATCTCGCCGCGCAGCCGCACCAGGCCGAACGTCTCCTCGATCGTCCGCTTCAAGGCGCCAGCAAGTTCGCTGACCGTAAACTCGGGCGTGTTGGTGATCGGTTCCGGCATGTCGTTAGGATACGGATTTCGCCGCCTGAGGGAAGAGGCGCGCAGG
>JASHSB010000091.1 GCA_030036945.1 Methylovirgula sp.
GACGCGAGCTTCCTCGCGCACGGCCGGGCGCGCGACGGCGACGCCGAACTGCAGCCGGTGTATCTGACGACCGACGCCGCCAATCCGAACGGCGCGCAACTGCGCGTGTTGATCGACGGCGCCGAAATTCCGCCCGACGGATCGGGCTGCGAGCGCGCGATATTGCTGTTCGACGGCAACGACGCCGACCAGCTCAATGCCGCGCGGCGACTATGGAAACGGCTGAAAGAGCAGGGCGCCACACCGGCCTATTGGCAGCAGAGCGTCGGCGGCAAATGGGAGAAGCGGGCTTGAGCCCGTCGTTTGATTTGTCGCCGCGACGGTCATAGTCTGGCCGCACCATCGACCGAGCAGAGGCATTCATGAAATTATCGCTGTCGCGCGTCCGCGCCGCTTTCGCCGTCCTTGCCGTCGGCTTTGCGGTGTCGGCCTGCGGCTACAACACGATTCCGACTCTGGAGGAGCAGGCCAAAGCGAAATGGGCCGACGTGCAGAACGATTATCAACGCCGCGCCGACCTCATTCCCAATCTTGTCGCCACCGTGCAAGGCTACGCCAAGCAGGAGAAGGATGTGCTGACCTCGGTCACCGAGGCGCGCGCCAAAGCCACGCAAGTACGGATCGACGTTTCAGACCTGACGGATCCGGAAAAACTCAAGCAGTTTCAGGCGGCGCAAAATCAGCTTTCGGGCGCGCTCGGCCGGCTGCTCGCGATCAGCGAAAATTATCCGGACCTCAAGTCAAACCAGAATTTCCTGGCTCTACAGGCTCAACTTGAAGGCACGGAAAACCGCATCGCGATCGCGCGGCGCGATTATATCGAGGCGGTGCGCGTCTATAATACGGAGCTCAGGACATTCCCTGGTGCGCTATGGGCAGCGACCTTTTTCCGCGACAACAAGCCGATGGCGGAGTTCACCGCCAACGAGAATGCGCAAACGCCGCCGCAGGTGAAGTTCTGACGCCGAGATCTTTTTCGATGGCTCGACGATGATCTCGGGAGCGCGGCGTTTTTTCTCCCCCATTGCGTTGGCGGCCGGCGTCGTCTTCGTCGTTGCGGCGCTGCTGGCGAACACAATTCCAGCGCGCGCGGCCGATTTTCCCGCGCTCACCGGCCGGGTTGTCGATCAAGCCGACATTATCCCCGCCGCGACTCGCCAGGCGCTTCAATCCACGCTTGCCGATCTCGAATCGAAGTCCGGCATCCAGCTCGTCGTCGCGACCGTCAAATCGCTGCAAGGCGAGGACATCGAGTCCTATGCGAACGAACTCTTCCGAACCTGGAAGCTCGGAGAGAAAGACAAGAACAATGGCGTCCTTCTCCTTGTCGCGCCGAATGAGCGCCGGGTACGAATCGAGGTCGGCTACGGGCTCGAGCCGACGCTCACCGATGCGCTTTCGAAGCTCATCATCGTCAATGCCGTCGCGCCGCGATTCAAGTCCGGCGATTTCGGCGGCGGCATAACGAATGGCGTCGCCGACATCATCACGGTGCTGACCACCGATTCCTCTGAGTGGCAGAAACGCCCGTCGCTGCGCGTCGATCGCGAACAAGCGAGCGATCCGATCGGTTGGCTGTTGATCTTGGGCGCGATCGTGATCGTCGGCCTCATCGGCGTGTCGCCGAGCTTTCGCTGGCTTTTCTTCAATCTGCTTTTGAATATCCTTTTCAGCTCCGGCGGTTCGCGCAGCGGATTTTCGGGGGACGGATTTTCCGACGGAGGCGGGTTTTCCGGGGGAGGGGGCTCGTCGGGCGGCGGCGGCGCTTCGGGAAGCTGGTGATGGATATTTCGCAAGAGGATCGTGCCCGAATCGCCGCCGCCATCCGCGCGGCCGAGGCAAAGACATCGGGCGAGATCGTCTGTGTCCTGGCGCGCAGCGCCACGCATCTCGCGGCGTTTCCGATTGTCGTCGCCGCGCTCTTTGCCTTGGCGCTGCCGTGGGCGCTTGTGGCCCTTACGGAACTTCCGGTGGAGCGCATTCTCCTTCTTCAGATCGCGGCTTTCATAGCGGTGGCGGCCACCTTTTCGCTGCCACGGATGCAGGTCCTCATTCTGCCGCGCGCGGTGCGGCGGCGCGCGGCGCATCGCCTTGCTATGGAGCAATTCCTCGTTAGGGGCATCGGGCGCAAGAAGGACTGCACCGGAATCTTGATCTTCGTCTCCCTCGCCGAGCGCTACGCGCGCATCATTGTCGACACGCGGATTGCCGCGCGCGTTCCGCAGCGGGAATGGCAGGCCGCCGTCGATACGCTCGTCGCGGAGATGCGGCAGGGGCGCATCGCCGACGGATTCGTCGCCGCGATTGATGCGTGCGAAAAAGTGCTCGCCGTCCATTTCCCGCGCACCGAAGCAAGCCGCGACGAACTCCCGGATCGGATCTATCTCATTTGATCTATACTAAACCTGGACTCGATTACCTCGATCGCCCTAAGAAAGCGCCCGACCTTCAGGAAGTCCATCATGCCCGACGTTCGCGCCGTCATTGCCATCGGCCTGCGCGGCCAGTTCGGCCTCAATGGCCGGCTGCCGTGGGAAGGCCACAAGGGCCACGAATTCGTAGCCGACGTGGCGCGGTTCTTCGCGCTGACGCGCGGCCACGTGCTCGTCATGGGGCATCGCACTTTCGTTTCCGTGCCGGGCTTCGCTTTCGAAGACCGCGAGATCGTGGAGATCCATTCCTTCGAGCCGCCCGAAAAAGTGTTGGCGCGTTTTCCGGGCCGCGTGGTCTTCGTCGGCGGCGGGCCGGCGGTTTATGCCGCCTATGCGCGGTTCATCCGCCATTGGGACATCAACCGGCTGCCGTATGACGGCGAAGCGGACCGCTGGTTCGATCCCGCTTGGCTGATCGCCGCCCGTTAAGGCTCGCCGGGCAGTTTTGTTGCCCGGCCCTCCGAATTGGGGCAAAAGGCGCCACTCGCGGGTCGCCATAGGCACATTTCATGCGACATCTCTTGCGCGTCGGCGTCGCCGGGCTCGGCACCGTTGGCCTTGCCGTGCTGGCGCTTGTCGAGCGGCAAGCCGCGAGCTTGAAAGCGCGCGCAGGCCGCGAAATCGCGATCGCCGCGATCGCGGCGAAAGAACGCAAGGAGCGCGGCCGCGATCTCTCGGCCTTCCAATGGTTTGACGAGCCCGCCAAGCTCGCCGCCTCGCCCGACATCGATCTGTTTGTCGAATTGATCGGCGGCGCCGACGGCGCGGCGCTTTCCGCGGTCGAGGCGGCGCTTTCGTCGGGCAAGTCCGCAGTCACCGCCAACAAGGCGCTGCTTGCCAAGCACGGAATGCGGCTTGCCGAATTGGCCGAGCGGAACGGCGTCGCGCTCGGCTTCGAGGGGTCGGTGGCCGGCGGCATTCCGGTCGTAAAGACGCTGCGCGAAGATCTCGCCGGCAATGCGATCTCGCGCGTCTATGGCATCCTGAACGGCACCTGTAATTATATCCTGTCGCGGATGGAGGCCGAGCATTTGCCGTTCGGCGTATGTCTCGCCGAGGCGCAGAAACTCGGCTACGCCGAAGCCGATCCGAGTTTCGATATCGGCGGCGCGGATACGGCGCATAAACTTTCGATCCTGACCGCGCTCGCCTTCGGCACGCGCGTCGATCCCGAGGCGATCGCCGTCGAAGGCATCAAAGACATCAGCCTCGCCGACATCGACGCGGCGACGGAACTGGGATTCCGCATCAAGCTGCTCGGCGTGGCGGAGCGCACCGGCGCCGGCATCGAGCAGCGCGTTCACCCGACCATGGTGCCGCGTTCTTCGGCGATCGCGCAAGTGATGGGCGTCGCCAACGCGGTGACGATCGACGCCGACGCCGTGAAGGAGCTGACGCTGATCGGGCCGGGCGCCGGCGGCGAAGCGACGGCCTCGGCGGTCGTCGGCGACATCGTCGCGATCGCGCGAGGGTTGCGGACGCCGCCGTTCGGCGTGCCGGCCGCGGCACTTAAGCCGCTCGCGCGCGCTCCGATCCAGATGCACGAAGGCGGCTATTATATCCGGCTTTCCGTTTACGACCGGCCTGGCGCCGCCGCGGCGATCGCGGCGCGCATGGCGGAGCGTTCGATCTCGCTCGAAAGCATCGTGCAGCGCCGCCCGCCAGGCGAATATGAGAAACCCGCCGCCGTGCCGGTGATTTTGATCACCCACGCGACCTACGAGAAATTGATCCGCGAGGCGCTGGCCGCCGTGGTCGGCGACGGATTTCTTGCCGAGCCGCCGCAGTTGATCCGCATCGAACGGGGGTAAACGGAAGGTCCGTCGTTGCGAGGAGTGGAACGACGAAGCAATCCAGTAGCTATGGATTGCTTCGCTTCTCTCGCAATGACGAAAAAAAGGAAGGAAACTTTGGTCGATCTCGTCGTCACCAGCAAAGACATCATCGATCGGATTCTGACGCTCGAGCTGGTGCGCGTAACGGAACGCGCCGCCGTCGCCGCGGCGCGGCTGCGCGGCCGCGGCGACGAGAAAGCGGCCGACCAGGCGGCGGTCGATGCCATGCGGCGCGAGCTGCAGCGCCTGCCGATCGACGGCACGGTGGTGATCGGCGAGGGCGAGCGCGACGAGGCGCCGATGCTCTATATCGGCGAGAAGCTCGGCACCGCGCACGGCCCGCAGGTCGATATCGCCGTT
>JASHSB010000092.1 GCA_030036945.1 Methylovirgula sp.
AAGGAAAACCACGCGACGGTGAAGGCGGGCCTTGCCAACCTCGGCCGGCACGTCGCCAACGTGCGCAAGTTCGGCCTGCCAGTGGTCGTGGCGATCAATCATTTCAGCGGCGACTCGCAAGCCGAGCTCGACCTAATCGACAGGACCTGCCGCGACAAATTCGGCGTCGAGGCGGTGCACTGCGAACATTGGGCGCTGGGAAGCGAAGGCGCGCTCGAGCTTGCCGAAAAAGTCCTGGCGCTGGCGGATGGCGGCACGGCCAAATTCAAGCCGCTCTACCCCGACGACATGCCGCTCGGCGAGAAGATGCGTACGATCGCCCGCGAGATCTACGGCGCGGCGGATATCTCGATCGACGCGGCCGCCAAAAAGCAGATCGCCGACATTGAGGCGATGGGCTACGGCAAGGTGCCGATCTGCGTCGCCAAGACGCAATATTCGTTCTCGACCGATCCCAACAAGCTGGGCGCGCCGGAAGGACATATCGTCGGGGTGCGCGAGGTGCGGCTTTCGGCCGGCGCCGGGTTCGTAGTGATGATGACCGGCGAAGTGATGACCATGCCGGGCCTTTCCAAAGTGCCGGCGGCCGTGGGCATCAAGCTCGACGACAAGGGGCAGATCGAGGGGCTGTTTTGAGGGGTTGTTCCTTCTCCCGCTTGCGGGAGAAGATGTCATGCGAAGCATGACGGATGAGGGTTCGTGAGGGCGGCAACATCCCCCACCCGGCCGGCTCTGTCGGCCACCCTCTCCCGCAAGCGGGAGAGGGGTTCAGACCGCCGCCGCCCGCTTCAGCCGCACGCCCGAAAGATGCAGTCCGGCGACGAGCACTAGCCCATAGACGATCGCGCCGCCAGCCAGCAGCAGCAGCAATTCGATCTCGTTCTCGAAGCGCCCGATGCGCGTCGCCAATTCCGCCGCCGGCAGGGTGCACGAAAGCGCGAAGAGCGAAAGCGCGAACGAGGCAAACGAAGTCACCGCCGCCGTCTTGCCAAGCACCCAATCGGGCCGCAGCAGGCCGCGCCCCGTCGCTATCAAGAGCAGCAAGATCAGATTGATCCAGGCGCCGACCGCGGTCGCGGCGGCAAGGCCCGCCGCGCCCATTCTTCGGAACAGCAAAACCTTCAATCCGATGTTGATCGCCACCGCGAACAGCGAGATCAGCATCGGCGTGCGCGTATCGCGCACCGCCTGGAAACTCGCCACCGCCGAGCGGATCAGCACCACCGCCATGAGCCCGAACCCGTAGGCGGCGAGCACCGCGCCGGCGGCTTGCGCGGCCCGTTCGGTAAAGGCGCCGCGCAGAAAAACGCCGCGCATGATGACGTCGGGAATCATGACGAACGCCACGAAACATGGCGCGGCAAGCGCGATCGACAGCGCCATGGTGCGGTTCTGCGCGTGATAGGCGCCGCCGTGGTCGCCCGATGCAAGCCTGCGGCTCATTTCCGGCAGCAGCACCGTGCCGGCCGCGATCCCGATGACGCCGATCGGCAATTGGTAGATCCGGTCGGCGTAATAGACCGACGATACGCCGCCGGTCGGCAGCATTGAGGCGATGATCGTGTCGGCGAACAACGCCAGCTGCACGCCGGCCGAACCGATGACGGCCGGCCCCAGCACGGCGAAAAAGCGCCGGACTTCCTTGCTCCATACGCCGAGCGTCAGACGCTCGTGAATGCCGAGGCGCCACAGCGCGAAGAAGGTGAGCAGAAACTGGCAGATGCCGGAGACGGTAACGCCGACCGCCGCCGCCACCCCGGCGTTGCGGAAGCGATAGGCGAGGCAGAGAAAGCCGATCATCACGACGTTGAGTAGCGTCTGCGTAACAGTCGCGGCGACGAACCGCCGCTGCGCGTTCAACGTGCCGGATTGCAGCGTAACGAGCGTGATCAGCAGCAGATAGGGAAAGGTGATCCGCGTGAGCAATACTGCCAACGCGAACTTCTGCGGATCGGCGCGAAAGCCCGGTGCCAACACGTCGATGACCTGCGGCATGAAGACGAGCGCTAGCGCCAGCAGCAGGATTTGCGAGGCGAGCAGCAGCGTGAAGATCTGGCTCGCGAACCGCCGCGCCGCATCCTTGCCACCTTTGGCGAGGATCTGCGAATAGCAGGGCACGTAGGCGGCGTTAAAGGCGCCTTCGCCGAAAATGGCGCGAAAATGATTGGGCAGACGGAAAGCCACGTAGAACGCGTCGGCGAGGAGGCCCGCACCGAGCAACGCGCCTAGCATCACGTCGCGAAAGAACCCCGTGACGCGCGATAAAAGGGTAAGCGCGGCGACAGAGAAGAGATTTTTGTACATCGAGGCGTCCGGCCGGCGCGAATCGCGCGCCCGCAACGATCCGGTGGTTTCGGACGCAAGTCAAAATCCGGCGTCGACGCCGCCGTCTCCGAAATATCGCCGCAATTCTGCGCCCGGATTGCCGGGCATTTTCAGGCGGCCCCGCCGAAACGGCTCGGCCCTACCCGGCCGCCTTCTGGTAGAGTTCCGCGACGTACTCCCAATTGACGAGGTGATCGACGAAAGCCTGGAGATAATCGGCGCGGCGATTGCGGTAATCGATGTAATAGGAGTGCTCCCAGACATCGACGCCGAGAATGGCCGCCGAACCATGGATGAGCGGATTCTCGCCGTTAGGCGTCTTCAAGACTTCGATCTTGCCGTTCTTGACGACAAACCAAGCCCAACCCGAGCCGAACTGCGTCATGCCGGCCTGAATGAACTGCTTTTTAGCCTCGTCGATCGAACCGAACGCGTCGGCGAGGCCCTTTTCGAGCTTGCCGGGAATCTTGCCGCCGCCGTTGGGTTTCATCCATTTCCAAAAAAGCGTGTGATTCCAAGCTTGCGCCGCGTTATTAAAGAGAGGCACGTTGTTTCCGTGCGACGCTTTGACGATCTCTTCCAGCGATTTGTTCGCCAAAGGGCCGTCTTTGAGGAGATTGTTGGCAGTATCGACGTAGGCTTTGTGATGCTTGTCGTGGTGATATTCGAGCGTCTCGCGCGACATATGGGGCTGGAGCGCATCATGGGGATAGGGAAGAGGCGGAAGCGTAAGGGCCATAACAACTCCTTCGATGCTTACCAAACGGAGAGACGCGGCTTTAAAGCGCCGCATGCCTTTCAACTTAGGAGCTCGCGGCCAAGTGGCAAGCTTAGATGCTGTAGTACCGCGCAAGTTGAAACGACGCTGCGTTGAAATCGGTCGGGATCGCGCCTTACCCATATCACAACGGTTCGCCGCCTAATATATTGGCGGATATATTGCAGGAACGGCGCAAGGAAAATGCCGCCTGGAAGGAAAAGCGATATGAAACATGTGCTTCTGGCGTTGGGCATCATTCTCGTCATCGTCGGCGCGGCTTCGATGATTTGGGGCTACGGCATCATCGAAGACGACCGCGGCTCGGCAAGTTTCATCGCCGGCGCGACCGTGCTGACGGGCGGCGTGATAATCATCGTGCTCTCCCGCATCTTCGGTGCGCTCCAACGACTGAGCGCCGCATTGGAAACGCGGCCGATTCCCGCTCTGCCCGCAACGACGACGTCCGCGCCGCAACCCGCCCAGCCTATCCCCGCCGTTGAGGAAATGCCGCAGCGCGAAGAGCCGGTTTACGCTTCGCCCAGCGCTGCGCCGGCGGAGAGCGCGAAGCGCGCGGCCGGACCGCCGCCTGCCGCTCCCGTAGCATCCGAACCCCCACAGCCGGCGACCGCCGGACGCGCTTCCACGGCATTCCTGGCGGCGGCGGCCAAGGCGCGCGAACAGCGCAACGATCCGTCGATCGCCGACCTCTGGCGTAGGGTCGGCGTCAATCCCGAAACGATGCGGTCCGATAAGCCCGCGACCATCCACGCGCCACGGACGAACGACCCGCAGCCCCGCCCCGCCGTCCAAGCGACGGATTGGCTCGACGAAGCTCTGGCGGGATTGGGTGAATCCATCGCGCCGAATTCTCCGCGTAAAAGCGCAGAGGCGCCGCCGCTTGCACCCCCTGCGCCGCCCGAACAGCCGGAAATCATCGGCCGCTACGAAGTCGAGGGAACGGAATACGTGATGTACGTCGACGGTTCGATCGATGCGCTGACCGAAGACGGCGTCCTGCGTTTCAAGTCCCTGACGGATTTGAAAGCGTTTTTCCAGGGCTAACCGGCCGCAACCGACGCGAACCTGCTAGTCTTGCGTTTTGCTTACGGCGCAGAATTGACCGTAGTTTTTGTTTGACTCCGCCGCGTATTCACTTTCGGCTACTTGCGCGCCGACAGTTTCTCTTCTAAGGATAACTGTCTTTACGTCGAATCGGAAGAATTCGCGCGGGCGATTTCCCCTTTGGCGGGCTGAAGGCATGCGCGACGAGGCCGTTCGCGTCGTCCCGATCGCATCCGCGGAAACGAAGCGCCATGAGCGACTCAACATGAGCGACACAATGAGTTCCAACAATTACATCGAATTGGCGGCCGGAATCGTTTCGGCTTACGTGAGCAACAATTCCGTTCCGGCGAGCGATTTGCCTTCCCTCATCAACGAAGTTCATTCGGCATTGCTTAAAGTGACGTCCGGTCATCCGATTGCGCCGCCGGAAACGCCCAAACCGGCTGTTCCGGCCAAGAAATCGATCACCAACGAGTACATCATCTGCCTGGAAGACGGCAGAAAGTTCAAATCGCTCAAGCGGCATCTGCGCACGCAGTACAACATGTCTCCCGACGAATATCGCGAGAAATGGGGCCTGCCGCCCGACTATCCGATGGTCGCTCCGAATTACGCCAAGGCGCGCTCCAACCTCGCCAAGCAGATGGGGCTCGGCCAGCAGCGGCGCCGCAAACGCTGACGGCGCTTCGCGAACCGTAATCTGCCGTTCCAGCTTTTATGAAGACGCCGCGTGCGTCAGGCGACTTTCGCCGTGGCACGGCGCGCCTCGGCGCGGATGCGCTCGACCATGGAGCGCACTCCATTCGTCCGCTGCCGGGTCAGATGCGCCGAGAGGCCGAGATCCCGGAACAATGCCTCGGCGTCGATCGTCGCGATCTCGGTGGGCGTGTGGCCCGCGTAAAGCGCCAGGATCACGGCCAAAAGGCCGCGCACGATATGCGCATCGCTGTCGGCGCGAAACAGCAGCATCGGTTCGCCGCGGGTCGCGCGGTCAAGCCGCGTTTCGAGCCACACCTGGCTCGCACACCCCAAGACTTTGTTGGCTTCGCAATGCGCCGCCGCATCGAGCGGCTCGAGCGTACGGCCAAGTTCGATCAGGTACCGATAGCGGTCTTCCCAGTCGTCCAGATAGCCGAAGTTCTCGATGATCTCGTTGATCGTCATGCGCGGCTCAAGGTGCGCGGTCCCATAAACGCAAAGCCGTTCAGCTTCGCCCGGCGCGCTCCATAACATATTCCGAGCGCGGCGAATTCTCCAGAGCGGCGCGCTGCAATTTTGGCGCGCCAAAGGCCGGCCGGCGCGGCGGCAGCGGCACGTTGGCTTGCGCGACCCGCTCAGCAGCCGAACCGAAGACCGGCGCGGCGGGGCGATTCGAGAATTGCAGGCGATCGGTCTTCAGACAGTGGGCCAGCGCTTCGCGTTCGGCAAACGAAACCGCGGTCGCAAACCAGGTCTGCGTCAGTTCGCCGATCGGCGGGATGTCCCGTTCGGCCGTCGGCGCATGGCCGCGTTGCGGCGGATTCGATTGCGCCGAGAAAATGGTCGAGAAGACCACGGACAGCCAGAATACGCAGCGGATCAGAAAGAACATCGGAACGCCTCGATTGGCCCATTCGGCCGTACGCTAGAGCATCGCACAGGCGCATAAAATTCGTCCCATCGTCGGTGCGACAATCCGAAATTCCATATTCACCTTTTGCTGACCATGTCCGGCCGTCGGTGCCGAAAACCGGCAACCGGTTCTAAACCATAGAAGGAGGTAGCGCCGCCGCCAGGCGCACGGCGCCCGCTTCGAAGCCGTCTTGGACCCGATGCTTAGGGTTCACTTAAGCGGGCGGCGCGAATGTCTCGCAGTAAAGGAAGGCGCCGTTTCGACCGCCCGAGGCCAGCGCGGCGAATCATGGGCCTTCCTTCCCGGAGTGCGGCATTTGCGTTTCGCGTCAGTCATCGAGAGACAGGTCGCCTCGCTGGTGCATCCCGCCGTCCTCGCCTGCGAGGTCGAACGGCAGCGTCACGAGGCGTTTATCCTGCGCCGGCTGGCAAGCTCCGTCGCGGTGATGTGTCTCGCCCCGCTGTTTCTGGCGCTCTACGGCGCGCCCGCGGTATGGCACGCGCTCGTTTTCGTCTGGTGCGCGCTACCGATCGGCGCCGTTGTGCTGCTGTCGCGCAGCGGCGATCTGCTTCTCGCCCAGGCCGTTTGCGTCCTGAGCTTCATCGGCGCCGCGGCGACGATCGCCGCCGGCGGCGGCCCATGGGAAGCCGCTCTGGTGTGGCTCGTCCTCGCCCCGTTCGAAGGCGTTCTCTCGCAGGATTTTCGGCTCGTATTCGGGGGCGGAGCGCTCGCGGCGCTCGCCGCTGCGCTGCTCGCCTTCGCCGACCAGATGTACTGGATTGCCAGCGGTTTCGGCAGCGGGCACGTCACCTTGTTGGTTTTGCCGGCGATCTTCTATGCGACGCTCGTCGCCTACAGCATTGTCGCCTTTCAGAAGAAACGCGACCACTCGGCGCAACTGCACGCCGAGCATTATCGCGCCGTCTACGATACGGTCGGCGATCTCGTCGTGCATCACGACCGCAACGGCATCGCCGAATCCGTCAGCCCGAATTGCATGGAATTGTTCGGCCTAGCGCCCGCCGAACTGATGGGCCGCAATTTCTTCGAACGCATCCATGTTGCCGATCGGCCGGCGCTTCTAAAAGCCGCGGCCGATGCGGCCAGATCTCCCGACATCGTCTGCACGACGCTGCGCCTGCGTTGCGCGGCGCCGCTCGGCAACGGGCCGCGGGGCGAATCCACATTCCGCTGGGTCGAGGCACGCTCGCGCCGCTTCGTCGCGGACGCCGACGCCGGACCGGCAGGTTGGGACAATCGCGTGGTCTCGATCCTGCGCGACGTCAGCCAATCAAGACAACGCGAGGAAGAAATCGAGAAAGCGCGCGCCGCCGCCGCCGAAGTCAACGTTTGGAAGGATCAATTCCTTGCCAACGTCAGTCACGAGCTGCGCACGCCTCTCAATGCGATCATCGGCTTCGCCGAGATGCTCGCCAATACCCAATTGGTGCCGCAAGATCCCGAGAAGCGCCGCGAATATGCAAGCATCATCCAGCAGTCGGGCCAGCATCTTCTTTCGGTGGTTAACTCGATCCTCGACATGTCGAAGATTCAATCCGGCGCGTTCGACATCCGCCCGGAGCCCTTCGAGATCGCGCCGCTCATCGATCTCTGCTGCGACATGGTCAAGCTCAAGGCCAAGGAAGGCGGCGTCGAACTCGTGCGCGCCTACCCGGAAAAGCTTGACGACGTCGTCGGCGATAAACGCGCCTGCAAGCAGATCCTCATCAATCTTCTGTCGAACGCGGTGAAATTTACGCCGCGCGGCGGCCGCGTCAGCGTCCGCGTTCGGATCGAGGACGCCCATATCGTCATTGCGGTCGCCGACACCGGAATCGGCATCGCCGCGCACGATCTCGCCAATCTCGGCAACCCGTTCTTCCAGGCCGGCGCCTCATACGACCGCCCTTACGAGGGAACCGGGCTCGGCCTTTCCGTCGTGCGCGGGCTCGTCGGCCTGCACGGCGGCTCGATCTCGGTCGAGAGCGAAATCGGCAAAGGAACCTGCGTCAGTGTCTGGCTGCCGCTCGAATGCCGCTCCGGCGGCAAAAACCGCCCCGCGAAGATCAAAACCGCCGCGCGTCGTTCCGGACACGAAGATCCGCGGCAATTCAACACCGAAATGATGGTGAAGAAAATTGCGTGAAATTCTCGCCCGCAGCGATCACGATTTCCTTTTCTCCGAACCGAAAAGAAGCGGCAGATCGCGCCGTTCGAATCGCCCCGAAAGCGCATTGGGGCGGTTCTTTCGGCTCGTCCGATGCGTCGCGGCCTATCCGAACCGGGTCGCCGGCGCGCTTATCTCCGCGCTCGTGGTGGCGATCAGCGTCAACGCCTTGGAGCTCCAGCAAACCCGCCATCCGGCGCCGCTCTTTCACAAGAACTTGGCACCTCCCGTGTCGCCATCGGCCGCGCCCGTGAAACAGCCGCAAGTCGCCACGCCCGTTCCGCTCCCCGCGTCGCCAGCGGCGCCGGCGGATCCGATCGGACAACTGCTGCAATTGACTCCGGCGGTCCCGCAACACGCGGCGCAGCCGAGCGGACAAGCTGACCGGGATTCCATCGCGCAGCTCTTGAAAGCCGACAGCGTGCCAATTGCGCCGCAACCCAGCAAGCGGATCTTTGCCGTGCAGCGCGCCCTCGTGAAGCTTGGTTTCGTGCTGAAGCCCGACGGCATCGACGGCGGCGCGACACGCCAGGCGATCGAGCAATTCGAACGGATTCACGGATTGCCAGTTCGCGACGAGCTGGACGCCAATGTTCTGCGTGAGCTGAGCGCCCAATCGGGTGTCGGCATCGAGTGAGGCGGCGCCGATTTGCGGCGCCTGCCCCGTACCGATAGGCTGACCTTCCACCCGCAGTACGCGCGGAGGAAGTGTCATGAATTCGCAGCGTGAGCCCTACGTCAAGCCGATCCCGCTCGCCAGCCTCAAACCGACCCAGATCACGGTCGGAATGCGCGAGGTGCGCGAAAAGCGCCGGCGCTGGCAGGAAACCGAGGCAAAGAAGGGTGCCGAATTTCTCGGCAAGCATATGATTCCTGTGATCCTCGGCCCGAAAGACCGGCATTATGTCATCGATCATCATCATCTCGGCCGTGCTTTGATCGACGACGGCATCGAACATGTCCTGGTGAGCGTCGTCGCCGATTTGCGCAAATTGGCGAAAGACGCCTTCTGGATCTTTCTCGACAACCGCGGCTGGATGCATCCGTTCGACGATGCCGGCCGCCGCCGCCCTTACACGGACATCCCGAAATCGCTGAGCGATCTTGTCGACGATCCTTTCCGTTCGCTGGCTGGCGAATTGCGCGTCGCCGGCGGCTATGCCAAGGATACGACGCCGTTCAGCGAGTTTCTCTGGGCGGATTTCCTCAGGCGTCGCATCAAACGCAAATTGGTCGAAGAGGATTTCCCGCAAGCCCTGGAAAAGGCGCTAGAATTTTCCAAAAGCGAAGCGACCGATTTCCTGCCTGGCTGGTGCGGCCCGGTGACGGGCAACTAGCGCGGCGTGCGCCGGCGCTGCTAGTGCGGGGATTTCGCCGTAAAATTGCGGGTGGCTCTTGCTTTTATCGTCTTGCGAAGTCAGAAATTCCTTCTCTCGGCCTCGGAGCCGCCTGTCGGTTTGTCGGTATCCCGCGTTCCCGGCCGGG
>JASHSB010000093.1 GCA_030036945.1 Methylovirgula sp.
GCGGCAGAAGTTCGCGAAGGAAGGGAGAACCTGAGGAAAACTCCCGGGATAGAAATAAATTTTCATGAAGCCCGGTAATCGCCTTAGACATTCTTCCCCAGGTTTCATTTGCAACGCATTGATTGGCTTTGTTGCTCGCGTTGCATCTGCTGGCGTCGCCTTTGCGGCGCGGCGTAATGCCGCCCGCCGGAAAAGCGCGAGGATCACGCCGCCCGCAGTTGCTGCGTTGCATCGACGCGATAGAAAAGCGCCTCCGCCAATGCACGCGGCTCACCGTATGCGTGCCGTCGAGGTCGGCGATCGTACGCGCCAGTTTCAACACACAATGGAAGCCGCGCGCTGATAGCGACAGGCGTTCCGACGCCTCGCGCAAGAGCGTCGCTCCCGCAGAGTCCAGACGGGCCACTTCCTCGATGACGTGTCCCGGCGCGGCGGCGTTCGAGCCGACGTTCGGCAGGCCGAATTCCGCATAGCGGCGCGACTGAACGAGCCGCGCCGCCGCGACGCGCGCCGCGACTTCCGCCGCGACTTCCGCGGCCTGCGGCAACATCAGATCCGCGGCGGTGATGGCGGGGACTTCGATCATGAGATCGATGCGGTCGAGCAGCGGACCCGAAAGGCGTGCCGGATACCGCGCGAGGCAACGTCCGACCGGCTGCCGGTTGCAGCTAAAGCCGGGATCGAGCGCACGGCCGCAACGGCATGGATTCATTGCCGCGACCAGCTGGAAACGTGCCGGATAGATGATCCGGTGGTTGGCCCGCGCCACCGCCACTTCGCCAGCCTCGAGCGGCTGGCGCAAACTGTCGAGCACCTGCGGCTGGAATTCCGGTATCATGTAGCAACCGCTGGCGGTTGCTACATGATACCGGGCTTATCTCACCGCAACAGGCGATCGGCTGCGCCAACCTGACCCGCTCCGCCGCTCGCCTGTTGCTCCATCGGCGCACTTGCGCCAATCTCAACCCAGGACTCTGACCTCAGCTGGATGAATGACGGGGGTCACAGCAGTTGGATGATGTTCGACGCCCGCCCTGCGCTTGACGATCCGGCCGCGGAAGCGACACAGCTTCTCTGCCGGCTGGCGCTGATCATTCTGATGATCTTGACGCCGGCCGCCGAACTTTTCTCGCTGGGCGCGCTTTATGTTCTACTGCCAGTGGGCGCGACGATTCTCCTTATTGCCGGTTGGCTGTCGAGCGGCCACCGCGACCGGCATCTCGTCACCTTGCTGCTCGGCCCGATCGGCATCGCGGCGCTGTTTCTGGTTTTCTGGGCGGGCCTGTCGCTCATCTGGGCTCCCTTTCCTGATGAAGCGGCGGTGCGGTTTGTCCGGGGGCTGGGCACCGGCGGGGTCGTGCTGTTGGCCTGCGCGTTCCTGCCGGAACGCACCAACGCGTCCGACCTTTATCTTCTGCCGATCGGCGTAGCCGCCGCCGCGATCGCAACCGCCTTCCTGGTGCTGCTCGGACCGCAATCCTTCGCAAACGGCGCGCACCCAGATTCCACGCTTGCGCAACGCTGCCTGCTTAGCGTCACTCTGCTGCTTTGGCCGGCGCTAGGCGCGCTTGCCCTGCGGGAACGTTGGCTCTTTGCGGCGGCCTTGGCTGTCATCGTCAGTCTGGCGGCATTCGCCGATTTTTTGCAGATCGCGCTCGCCGCGCTTGCGCTGGGCGCCGTCGTCTATGCAATTGCCACGACCGACGCGGTTCGAACCTCGCAGGTGCTGGCTTTCGTTTTCGCCGTTCTGGTGCTGTCGGCGCCGATTTTCTCGGTCGCCGCGCTTCTGATTGCCGATCTCGCGCAGTTGCCGCACAGCGGCCCGATCCTCGCCTTTGCCGATGTGGCGGTCGCCCAGTGGCCGCGGCTCTTCACGGGCCATGGTCTCGGCATGGCGGCGCAGGCGATCGAACTTCGGATTCTGCCTGCCGATATGCCGCGCAGCATCCTCTTCACGATCTGGTACGAATTGGGATTTCTTGGCGCCGCGGCGTTTGCGGTGCTTGGCGTGCGCATATTTCTGGCCGCCGGCCGCAGTCCGCCGCACTTCGCGCCGCCGCTGCTTGGCGGGCTCGTCGCCGGGCTCGTCGTCGCCTTATGGGGGACCGAGACGACGCAGCTCTGGTGGATGACGCTCAACGGACTCGACGCGATCGCCTTCGTTCTCCTTTACAAGACGCCGCGCGGCAAACGGCCGGCGGTGCCGATGCTGGAGGCGGAGACGGATCGGGAATTCGAGAGCTGATTCGCCACGGTCGCCGCCGCTAGAGCGGCGCGCCGTCGCCGTTGACGACCGGGGCGAGAGCCGCGACTTCGGCGTCCGAAAAGAGTCGGCTGCGGGTCAGAAAGCGGACGTTTTCCGGCGCCTCGAGCGAGAAGCCGGAACCGCGGCCCATGACGACGTCGATCGTCAGATGCGTGTGCTTCCAATACGCGTATTGCGCCGCGCTCATGTAGAACGGCGTGCCGCCGACCTCGCCGAGCTTTACGTCGCTCGGCCCGACACGGAATTCGCCGCGCGGGTAGCACATCGGTGAGGACCCGTCGCAGCAGCCGCCCGACTGATGGAACATCAGCGGGCCGTGGACGGTCTCGAGCTTGGCGATCAACGCGAGAGCAGCTTTCGTCGCATCCACACGTTCGGTCATGAGCATCTGTCAATTATGAAAGCCCTCTTGCTTCGAGACACGCCTCTGTCGAAGCGCTCCTCAGCATGAGGGCTTTGTTTGGCGGCGCCGGTCCGTCAGAAGAAACCCAACGCCTTCGGGCTATAGCTCACCAGCAGATTCTTCGTCTGCTGATAATGATCGAGCATCATCTTGTGCGTCTCGCGCCCGATGCCGGATTGTTTATAGCCGCCGAACGCCGCGTGCGCGGGATAGAGATGATAGCAGTTCGTCCACACGCGGCCGGCCTGGATGCCGCGGCCCATCCGATAGGCGCGATTGATGTCGCGCGTCCATAGGCCGGCGCCGAGGCCGTACAGCGTGTCGTTGGCGATCTTGAGCGCCTCTTCTTCAGTCTCGAACGTCGTGACGGAGACGACCGGCCCGAAGATCTCCTCCTGGAAGACGCGCATCTTGTTGTTGCCTTCGAGAATCGTCGGCTTGATGTAGTAGCCTTCCGCCAATTCGCCTTCGAGCTTGTTGCGCTCGCCGCCGATCAGCGCCTTAGCGCCTTCCTTCTTGCCGATGTCGAAATAGGAGAGGATCTTCTCCATTTGATCGTTTGAGGCCTGCGCGCCGACCATCGTTTCGGGATCGAGCGGATGGCCTTGCTTCATCTTCTTCACGCGCGCGATCGCTTTCTCCATGAACCGGTCGTAGATCGATTTCTGGACCAGCGCGCGGCTCGGGCAGGTACAGACCTCGCCTTGGTTGAACGCGAACATCGCAAATCCTTCGAGTGCTTTGTCGAAGAAATCGTCGTTCTCGGCCATCACGTCGGCGAAGAAGACGTTCGGCGACTTGCCGCCGAGTTCGAGCGTCACCGGGATGATGTTCTCGGACGCGTATTGCATGATGAGCCGGCCCGTCGTGGTCTCGCCGGTGAAGGCGACCTTGGCGATGCGCCTATTCTGCGCCAGCGGCTTGCCTGCCTCGACACCGAATCCGTTGACGATGTTAAGCACGCCGGGCGGCAGAATGTCCGAGATCATGTCGGCGAAGACCATGATGCTCATCGGCGTCTGCTCGGCGGGCTTCAGCACGACGCAATTGCCGGCCGCCAGCGCCGGCGCAAGCTTCCAGGCCGCCATGAGCAGCGGGAAGTTCCAAGGGATGATCTGGCCGACGACGCCGAGCGGCTCGTGGAAATGATAGGCGACGGTGTCGTTGTCGATCTGCGAAAGCGCGCCTTCCTGGGCGACGATGCAGCCCGCAAAATAGCGGAAATGGTCGACGACGAGCGGAATATCGGCCGCCGTGGTCTCGCGGATCGGTTTGCCGTTGTCGACCGTCTCGGCGAGCGCCAGCAAGCTGAGTTTGCTTTCGACCCGATCGGCTATCCTGTTCAGTAGCCTCGCGCGCGCCGCCGGGGCGGTTTTGCCCCAGGCCTCGCGTGCCTTATGCGCCGCATCGACGGCCAGTTCGATATCCTCGGCTGTGGAACGGGCGACCTTGCAGACCGGCCTGCCGGTGATCGGGCTGACGTTGTCGAAATATTTGCCCTTGACGGGCGCGACCCATTTGCCGCCGATGAAATTGTCGTAGCGCTCGCGCAGCGCCACTTGCTGTTTCAGTTCCGCGAGGCTTTTCGCAAGCATGACATCCTCCCTATGGATAAATTTCTTTAAGTGCCGATTATGCGGGCAGACTTGATAGAGGGCAAACATTCTCTCGCGCTGCGAACCTAAGGCTAAGCCTCCGCTTTGCGCCGGCGCATCTGCCGGGAAAGCAACGCGCCTTACTTTATATTGATTTTAAACTGCGAACACTTGCTGCGGGCTTATTTGGAACCCATATAATCTTCGCCGATTCTCTTGCTCTATTTCGGCGCCGCCCCTAGAACCCAACTCGTCCGTCCGAGAGCTACAAGAATTCGATACCCGAAATGATCGTCTGTTCCTGCAACAAGATTTCCGACGCCAAGATCAGGGACTCGCTGCAAAGCGAAACTTCGCCGCGCACGCCGGGCGCGGTGTACCGCTGCCTCGGATGCAGCCCCAATTGCGGGCGCTGCTACGCCGCCGTTCAATCGATCATCAAGGAGGCGCTCGGGCAGGGCGGCGAGCCGACGCATCGGCATCCGATGGCGATCGACCGTTTCAAGGAAGAATGGGCGGAAACCGAGCATGGCCCGGCCGCCTGTCCGGCAACGTGCGAAGGCTGCGCGGTGGCGCACGCCGAGAAGCGATAATCCTTTAAGCTTACCACAATTTCAGACGCCGGCCTTGGGCGCGGTGACGCTCGTATTGCGCAATCCCCGCGACGCCCCTAGTCTGCAGCGGCAAACGGGCGGACGCGCCCTCGGAACGGAGCGATTTTCATGAGGGGCGACGAGAGGGTCATCGAATATCTCAATCGCGGCCTGCGCAGCGAATTGACCGCCATCAACCAATATTGGTTGCATTACCGGATCTTCGACAATTGGGGCTTCAAGAAGCTCGCCGAGAAATGGCGGGTGGAGTCGATCGAGGAAATGCACCACGCCGATCGTTTTGCCGACCGCATCCTCTTTCTTGAAGGGCTGCCCAACATGCAGGTGCTCGATCCGTTGCGGATCGGCCAGACGGTCGAGGAAATTCTCGCGGCGGATCTCGCCGCCGAGAACGACGCGCGCCGGCTTTATTCAGAGGCCGCCGAATATTGCCATTCGATCCGCGACTACGTCTCCAGGGAGCTTTTCGACGACCTTCTGAAGGACGAGGAAGGCCACATCAACTTTCTCGAGGAGCAGCAGGAGCTCGTCCGTCAGGTGGGCGTCGGTCTCTATTCGCAGAAGCACATTGGCGGACTGAAGGACTAACTCGGCTGCTTTATGGCCTTTTGGCGCGGCGGCCCCATCAGCGCCGGCTGGAACAGCACCGCCGCGGCGAGCGTGGTGACGAGCGACATCGCCAGCAGCTTGCCCATGCTCGACGTGCCCGGATGATGCGAAAGCCATAGGCTGCCGAACGCGGTGGCAGTGGTCATGGCGCTGAAGAAGACGGCGCGCGTCAGACTCGATTGCAAAAGGTTCGTTGTGCCCCCGCGCCAAGCCATCACGAAGTAGATCTTGAAGGCCACGCCCAGTCCGAGCATCAGCGGCAACGCAATGATGTTGGCGAAATTGAGCGGCATGTCGATAAGCACCGTCAGCTCCAAAGTCACGAGCCCGGCAAGCAGCAAAGGCACCAAGGTCAGCAGCACGTCGGTGACGCGCCGCAGGACGACGAAGAGCAGGATGCTGATCGAAATCAGCGCCGTAATCCCGGCCTGAATGAAGGCCTTGACGATCGTATGGCCGGATTCCTGCACCGCCACGGGCTCGCCGGTTGCGCCCGACGCCACTCCTTCGACGGCCGTCACGAAGCGGCTCATCACCGTATTACTGTTTGGATCGCCTTTCGGCGTGACCTCAATCAGCGCTTGCCCGTCGGCGCTGATCCAATAGCGGCGCAAGCTTTCGGGAATATCGTCAAGTCCGGTCGGCTTGGCTTGCAGCGAATGACGAAGAAGATCGAGCAGCACCTGCAGGCTCGGCAACAGGACCGTGCGCGCCGCCTGGCGTTTTTCGGGAGGCGCGGCCGCCAGCTGCCGCAGCGAGCTCGCAAGGTGGCGGGCGTCGTCGGCGCCTTTGCCCGAAAGTTTCTGCGCCGTCGTTGAGAACTGATCAGCCGCCTTGACAAGAGCCGCGACGTCGTCGGCATCGGTCGGGGGATCGAGCATCCGCTTCGGATCGAAGAGTGGCAGGAGAGTCGACGCCGCGTGCTGGATGACCGGCAGTTTCTGGTTCTGATCGGGCGGTACGAAGCTGAGCAGCGTCAGGGTTCGCGAGACCTCCGGCAACTGCCGCAACTTAGCGGTAATCGGCCCGCTCGCCTCGAGACTGGGAGCCAGGATATCGATCGTGTTGGCGTCCGTATCGGCGCTCTTTTGCAGATCGAGGAGCGTTGCGACGGCTTCGGTCGTTTTGCTGCGCAGATCGAGCGGATTGAAGTCGAAGTGCAGATGCGCAAGCAGCGGACTCCCGAGGAGCGCGATGCCGAGCGTGCCGATCACGACGGCATGCCGATGCCGACTCAGGAAATCATCGATCGGGGCGAGGAATTTATAGCCGAGCGCCTCGCGCTCGGCGGGCGGCTTCAAGATGGTCAGCAGGGCCGGCAGGACGGTGACCGCGGTGAAAAAGGCGAGGATCATGCCGGTGCCGGCGATGAGTCCCAATTCCGAAACACCGCGGTAGTCGGTCGGAAGAAACGAATAGAAGCCGCAGGTCGTCGCCGCGGCGGCGAGCGCCAGCGGCCGTCCGGCCTTCGCGGCGGCCATGCTCAACGCTTTATGAAAATTCGGCTCGTCGTGCCGTTCGGCGCGGTAACGGACGCTGAACTGGATCGCGAAATCGACGCCGATCCCGACAAACAGGACCGCGAAGGCGACGGAAATGAGGTTGAACGCCTTCACCATGATCAGTCCGAGCGCCGCCGTGGCACACAGTCCGAGGATCACGCACAGCGCCACCGCGGCGACGATGCGCAACGATCGCAACGCGCACCAGATAATCGCCAATACGACGAGCGCCATGACGGCGCTGTTGACGCCCGAGCCTTCCCGCACGGTCGCATATTCCTCGTCGGCAAGCGGAACCGAGCCCGTAAGGCGAACGCTGACGCCGTTCGCGGAGGTGAGACCCAGATCGCGGGCGCTTTGCCGGATAAAGTTAGAGGGGATGCGTCCCGGTTCGAGCGCGCCGTAGTTGAGAATCGGTTTGACCAACAGAAAATGCCGCAATTCCTGTTCGGCCGGCTTTTCGCCAGTGAACAGCGCATCCCAGGAGAAGAACGTCTTGCGGCCGCTCAAAACGCTGTCGAGCGCCGCGGAGAGCGAGACCATGGGCCGGTCGAAATCGTCGAACGTACCGACGTTCGAGCGCACGCCCCGGTTGATGAAGGAAAATGCCTGCGCCACGCCGCGCAGCGTCGGGTCGGAGGTGAGCACCGCCAGGAAAGGTTCGGCGCGAAGCAGTCCGCCGACGGTGCGCTGAACCTGGGCAACGGGCTGAAACAAGAACGCGTTCTGTTCGAAATACGGTCCCGTATCGGACTGATTCACCGTGTCGAACAGATCGGTTCTCGCCCGCAGTTTCGCGGCAAGCGCCGCGGTGGCGCTACCGGCAAGCTCGGGCGTCGCGCCGTCGACGACGACGACAATTTCCTCATTACGCTGCG
This sequence comes from Methylovirgula sp., assembly GCA_030036945.1. Classification (GTDB taxonomy): domain Bacteria; phylum Pseudomonadota; class Alphaproteobacteria; order Rhizobiales; family Beijerinckiaceae; genus Methylovirgula. The sequence continues at coordinate 7,868 of JASHSB010000093.1, forward strand.
GAAACGCCTTGTCGAGCGCGGCAAGCCGCTGCCGCCAAGGCAGTTTCATCGAAAGATAATCGTTCGTGTCGGCGTTGATGGCGAAATGTTTCGCCGTGTAATAGGCGCTCGCGCCGCTGATCAGTATGGCGATCGCAACTACGAGCCACGCCAAGCGCGAACAGAGGTTGACGAGCCGGACAATGGCTCTGCCGATCCATCCGATCTTAGGGGACTGAGCGGACTTGGTCGCGCTCTCGAACTTGGAGTCCATATGCAGCCGTGTCTATGGGGGAAACTGTGGCAACTTTGCAAGGGTTTCCTTGTTTCCGGATAATGAAGCAATTTTGAGATAGCAAATCCGCGTCTCGCGGCATTAACTCAACCGCTTTGCAGCTATATTCGGCAGTTTGACGTCCTCTCTCCGATCATTACAAAGGCCGGAGCGCGAAAAGGAGCAGACTTCGTCTTACCGCGTAGGGCTTATAACGACGGATACTTGAGGTTTCCATGACGGTGACTTTGGCTCAACGGGACAGCCTTTGTGCCGGAATGGATCCGGCTACCGCTATTCTTGCGGGCACCGCCGAACAATTCAAAGGCGCCGGTCTATGGGTCACGAGATAGCGCACAACGTGGGGCGGATCGAGCGGCGCAAGGCCGGAGGCACTCGTCTTGTCGAAAATTTGAGCGAAATTTCCGCTCGCTTACCGCGCCTATCCTCCGCGCAAGGCCCATCCCCAGCTTGGCCCCGGGCGCACTGGGTTTGCAGGCGCTCGCCTCTCCGTCGCAATGCGATGTGCCGCCAGACCGATCAGGACGGTTGGTACATCCTCAGGTTGCAGAAGCCTTGTTGCAGGAGCGTTGGGCTGCTTCTCGGACTTCCTCTCTCGCTCTCCCGATGGGAAAAAGATGTCGCGGCGCTCAAGCTTGCCGCCGGCGCATCGCTTGCCTATGTGTCGCAGACGACACGGAGCTTTATGGCTTATCAAGCCGATTATCGCGGCGCTCCAAGGGCGAGGCATTCGCCAAGCGATACCGGCGACGCACCGGGTTCGCGCAAACGTAAAGTCCGCTTACCGTCCAAATTTGTCGGCGCGTGAGCACGCAATTAAGGAGCCGGTGTTTATGGGCATTCCGATCCTGCAGATGGCGCAAATCGGCGCTTACGTGGTTCGGCAGAAGCTGAGCGGACGTAAGCGCTTTCCGCTGGTGCTCATGCTCGAACCTTTGTTCCGCTGCAATTTGGCCTGCGCGGGGTGCGGCAAGATCGACTATCCGGATCCTATCCTCAATCAGCGCCTGCCGCTCGATGAGTGTCTGCATGCGATGGACGAATGCGGGGCGCCGGTGGTGGTGATCGCCGGCGGCGAGCCGCTGTTGCACAAGGAATTGCCGCAGATCGTCAAGGGAGCCATCGCCCGGCGCAAATTCGTCACCGTCTGCACCAACGCGTTGCTGCTCGAAAAACTGATCGATCGGTTCGAACCCAACCGCTATTTCAACTGGTCTATCCATCTCGATGGCGACCAGGAGATGCACGACCGCTCGGTTTGCCAGAAGGGCGTCTACGACCGCGCCGTCGCGGCCATCAAGCTCGTCAAGGAACGCGGTTTCCGGGTCACCATCAATTGTACGTTGTTCAACGACGCCGATCCCGCCCGAGTTGCACGTTTCTTCGACAGTCTCGAAGGATTTGGCCTCGACGGCATCACCGTTTCGCCCGGCTATGCTTACGAGCGCGCGCCTGACCAGAAACATTTCCTCAATCGCGGCAAGACCAAGCAATTGTTCCGCGACATCTTCAAGCGAGGCAGGGGCGGCAAGGCGTGGCCGTTCTACCAGTCCAAGCTGTTCCTCGATTTCCTTGCCGGCAACCGCACCTACGAATGCACGCCTTGGGGCAATCCGACGCGCACCGTGTTCGGCTGGCAGCGGCCTTGCTATCTGCTCGGCGAGGGTTACACGAAGACGTTCGCCGAACTGATGGAGACGACCGATTGGGATTCCTACGGAGTCGGCAAGTATGAGAAATGCGCCGACTGCATGGTGCATTGCGGATTTGAGGCGACGGCTGTTTCCGAGTCCTTCGCACGGCCTTTGCAGGCGCTAGGGGTGTCGCTGCGCGGCATCCGCACGCAGGGGCCGACGTCGGAAGATATTCCGCTAGACGGGCAGCGACCCGCCCAGTACGTCTTCGCACGGCATGTCGAGCACAAGCTCGCCGAGATCAAGGAAGCCGAAGCCGCCAGCAATCATCTCTCGGCCGCAGAATAGCGCATCGAAAGCGGCTCTCGCGTCGAGAGCCGTGCGGAAAAGACGCGGGATCTGACGGGGTTCGCGGAGCACCGAGCGGACCACGCGGCCGACTGCGAGCTTGCCGTTGCGGCGCACCCCCACGAGAGCCGCGGGCGGCAATTGCCGCTCCGCCGGATCGGCCACGACCCGGAACGCCGCAAAGGGCAGACGGTGCGCGGCGGCGACGCGCGCCGCGATATGCGATTCCGTATCGGCGGCGACGGCGCGGGTCGCTACGTGAAGCGCGCGTTTTCCAGACGGATCGGCGATCGGCAGATCGATACCAGCCATATCGACGATCGGCACGTCGCCCAGCGCCTTGGCGAGCCGCTGCGACCAGCCGCGATGGCATTCGAAATATTCGGCATTCGCGGCGACGATTCCACGCGCCACGAGCGGCGTCCCGGCCCGGACTCCCGGCGCAAGGCCGCCGGCAATCCCGAAACTGACGATTCCGGAAATATCGGCGCGCACCGCGGTCTCCAATTGCGCCTGGAGACGCGTGCCGTCGCCGCCACTCGTCACGACACGGATGTCGGCACCCGCCGCGAGTCGCGCCTCCGCCGCTAAGCCGGTGACGGCGAGAATCGTACGGGGCCGTCCGTTGCGCGGGCGATCGCGTCGTTGCCGGTCTGCTTCCCGTTCCGGAAGCGCGCCGTCGTCCAAAGCGGGAAAGGCTTCGAATAGCCGAGATAACGCAGGGAGAACACACGCGGAAACCAAGTTCCGGTGAATTGTTCCTTGTTCCAAGATCCGTCCCCCACTACCTGCCGAGCAGATATCGGATCTTCCGATCTACCCCAGGTCGTTGATCGGCCGGCCGTCACACCAAAGCCAAGCAATGCCCGTGCCGTTTGCGGAGCAATCTCCGGCAATCCATTCCAACTTTGCAATCAAGCGCGCGGCTTTCGCCGCCATCCGCTCGATCGCCACTGCCGTTCTAAACAGCTTTCAACCCGGGCACCGCTTTTTCAAAGGCGTCGCCCACGGAGATGCCGGCCATCGTGATCACGACAGCTACCCGAAAATAGCTCGATTCTCCACCATGCAAGCGCAATCATTCCACAAATCCGGCTCTATGCACCACGAAGTACCGTATCGGCGGCGGCGAAGCCGGAGCGAATGGCACCTTCGATCGTCGCCGGCAGCCCGGTTGCCGTCCAATCTCCAGCAAGCAACAGATTGGCGAATTCGGTCCGAATCCCGGGTCGCAGCGCTTCGTCTTCCACGGTAGCGGCGAAGGTGGCGCGTTTCTCCTTGATGATTTGCCATGCGGGCAACGGCCGCGCAATCTGTGTCGCGCGTGCCACATCCGACCAGATTCTCGCTGCGAGTTCCTCGCGCGGCAAATCGATGAGACGGTCCGCCGCGCTGATCGTGACCGACAGCCGGTCGGGGAAGGCGAACAGCCATTCGATCGTCCCGTGGATCACGCCGAGAATTGGCGGACAACGCGGCGGAGGGACAACCTTGAAATGGGCGTTCACAATTCCGCGATATGCCGCTGGAGTCGAAAGCCCGAGCAGCAAAGAGGCGGCGACCGCTGCGGGCACCGCAAGGATTACGCAATCGCCGGCTGCGACGTCGATCCGTTCGCCGCCGAAGCTAAGAGCGTTCACGCGACGATCCTTGCACTCCAAAGCTGAGAGGCGGCGTTCGAAGACGACTTCGACTCCTTTCGCCGTAAGACGGCGCAGCGCGGGTGTCGCGAAAGCCTCCGAAAGTCCGTTCGCCGCGATCAGCGGTCGGCAAGCTTTGCCGCCTTTGGCGAGCGTTTCGCGAAGAATTTCGGCGGCGAGACTCGCCGCTCCTTCTTCCGGCGCGGTGTTGAGCGCGGCGAGAAAGAAAGGGCGCCATAGCCGCTCATAGACAGTCCCCTCGCACCGTATGGCGGCCTTGATCGACGCTCCTTTCGCGGCGCGCAGCAGGCCAAGGACGTCGAGATAATCGGCCGCCCGCGTTCCCGGCACGCGCCGCGAGGGCTGCGAGATCCACCAGGGAATCGGGCCGTCGTTCGGCCGCAACACCCAGCGTTCGTTCGAAGCGAGATCGACAAAGGAAAATTCAGCGTGCGCCGGGCCTTTCAGCTGATCCTCGGCGCCGATCTCGCGCAAAAAAGACAGCGTGGCGCGGTTGCCGGACAACAACAGATGATTGCCGTTGTCGATCGTCATGTTAAGCGTGCTATCGAAATACGAACGGCAGCGTCCGCCGGCTTGCGGAGCCGCTTCGTAAAGCGCGACGCGTCGCGAACCGTCCGTCAGCCGCAGCGCCGCAGCGAGGCCCGCGAGGCCCGCGCCGATAATGTGAACCTTTGGTTGCGGCATTAGAGAACGCCGTGGCGCAGCAGGGCGAGCAAAATGCGCCGCTTCGGAAGCCGGACTTTGCCGCGCGGCGGCGCAAAGCCGCGCGCCGCGATGGCGGCGAGGATCGCCTGGTAGACTTCGTCCATCAGCCGCGGGGCGCGCACGCTCGCGCGGGGGCATCGCGCCATGACCTTGGCGGCCTGCGCGAAATGCTCGCGCGCCCGCGCGACGATCGGGGCGCAGGCGTCGGCGAGGCGAGGATCGGCGAGCACATCGTGCGGCGCCGTCGCCGCGATGCCCGCCGCCGCCAACGCTTCGCGCGGCAGATAGAGACGCGACATCGCAGCGTCCTCATCCAGGTCGCGCAGAATGTTGGTGAGCTGAAAGGCGCGTCCGAGATGGTGGGCGAGCGTCGGGCCTTCGCCGCCCGGCACGCCGAAGACGCGCACCGAAAGCCGGCCGACCGCGCTTGCCACGCGGTCGCAATAAAGATCGAGCGTCGTCCAATCGGGCGCCTGGATGTGGCTTACCACGTCCATCTCCATGCCGTCGATCACGGCGAAGAAGTCGTCGCGCTCGAGACCGAAAGCACGGATCGCTTCGCCCAAGCCGGCAAGCTGCGCCGGCGGCCGTTTGCCGGCATAAAGTGCCGCGATGTCGGTGCGCCAAGCATCGAGCGCGGCGCGGCGCGGGGCGATGTCGCCGCGCTCGTCGGCGATATCGTCGATGGCGCGGCAGAACGCATAGATCTCGAACATCGCTTGGCGCTGATTGCGCGGCAGAATGCGCATCGCTGTATAGAACGAGCTGCCGCTGGCGCGTGTCTGTGGGGTCGGAGGCGAAACGGCCGGCAGGCTCATGCATCTCTCGTCGCTTGGGCAGGCCTCGTATAGCGGCCGCGTTCGATAAGACCGGTGCCAGCGCCGAACAGCATGCACGCGAGAAAGCCGGGTTTCGTCAGATGCACGCGCTCGTGCAACGGGTCGTGCCGCAGCAGCATCGCGACGAGTTTCCGCGCAAGCCGCGCAATGACCGCGGTTTCCAGGCCGAGCCGGAGATCGCGCAATTGGCGGGGCAACTCGGCTCCCTTGCGCGCCAGCAGTTCGGTTCGCGCCGCAAGATCGTGAAGCGCGGCGAGCAGGGAGGTCGAAGCGCGGCTTGCGCCGAGCTCGGCCACCTCGGCTTCGTGTCTGGCCAGCAGATCGAGCGGGATATAGACGCGATCGAGATTGCGGTAATCGGCGCCGCAATCCTGGATGTGGTTGATGATCTGCAGCGCCGAGCAAAGCGCGTCGTTTGCGGCCCAAGTGATTTGGCTCTCGCCATGTACGTCGAGCACGAAACGTCCGACCGGCGCCGCCGACAAGGAGCAATAGTGCATCAGCTCGTCGAAGTTCGCGTAGCGCTGCTTGACGGCGTCCATACGGAAAGCGTCGAGCAAGTCCTGGGCATGGCGCGGCGTAAGGTGACGTTCGGCGAGCACGGCGCGCAGCGGGCGCGCTGCGGAAACGTCGTCACGCTTGCCGAGCAACGCGGCCTCGAACCGGTCGAGTCCGTCGAGCCTTTCCTGCGGGCGCAGGTCGGGACTGTCGGCGATGTCGTCGGCGCCGCGCACGAAATAATAGAAAGCGAGCACCGCTGGACGGTGCCGAGCCGCAATGAGCCGCGAGGCGACGGGAAAGTTCTCGTCGCGGTGTGTTTTCGTCGGAGCAACTTCGCCGTTCATTGGAGATATCCGTGTCGGCCGAACCAGGTAAGTGCCTCCGCCAGGCCTTGCTGATAGGGCCGGGCGCGAAACCCGAGTTCCCGCTCCGCCTTCGCGGACGAAAAGAACATCCGATATTCCGACATGCGCAATCCGTCGTGCGTTAGAAACGGCTCGCGCCCGGTTAGGCGCGCCGTTGCCTCGGCCAAAGAGGCGAACGGGTAGAGGATCGCGCGCGGCACCTTCAGGCGCGGTGGCCGGCGGCCGCTAAGCGCGGCAATATCGGCGAGCATAACGGCTAAGCTCACGTTCTGGCCGCCGAGAATATAGTGTTTGCCAATCTTTCCATAGCGCAACGCGGCAATATGACCTTCGGCTACGTCATCGACATGGACGAGATTGAGCCCTGTGTCCACATAACCGGGCATCCGTCCGCACCCGGCCTCGACGATGATGCGGCCGGTCGGGGTCGGCCTGATGTCGTTCGGGCCGATCGGCGTCGAAGGATGGACGATGACGGCCGGCAGTCGTTCTTCGGCAATCATCGCGGTGACGATCTGCTCCGCGAGGATCTTGCTCTTCTTATACGCGCCGATCGCGTTCTCGACGCGCAAGGGCTTGGTCTCGTCGCCGCTCGCGCCTGTTTTCGATACGGCGAGCGTGGCGACGCTACTCGTATAGACGACGCGTTCGACGCCGGCCTTCCGGGCGGCCTGCATGACGACGCGCGTACCGTCGCAATTGGCGCGCAGAATGTCGTTTGGATCGGGCGCCCAGAGCCGATAATCGGCCGCGACGTGCATTACGAAGCGCGCTCCGGCGACGGCGCGGGCGACGGCGCCGGGATCGCGCACGTCGCCCTCGACGATCTCGACGTCGAGCTCGGCAAGGTTTGCCCGCGGACTCGTAGAGCGCACCAAGGCGCGCACTTGAAAGCCTGCTGCGATCAGCGCGCGTGCGACCGCCGATCCGACGAAACCCGCGGCTCCGGTAACCAATATTCTGTCGCCCGCCACATCGGTTTCCAAACGTGCGTAAAATGTGTCGCCAGCGGCGCCATACCATTCCTGCCGCGCGGCCGGCAACTGCGCCGCGCTGCAACGGACTTTCCCCGGGCGCGCGGCACAGTCGAGGCTCGATCCCGCGTCGGCAAGCCGCATGTCCAAGCCGCCTTGCGATGCCGCGAGGAGAGACGATGTCCTAGCCTCTGCCAAGGATTACGTTTAAAGGCATGGCCATGCCCTCCCGCGCTCCCTTGCAAAGCGAAGAAGAAGCCGGCAAACGCCGCCCGCCGGTGCGTGCTTTATTGACGCTCGTTCCGTACGTCCGGCGCTACAAAGGCAGAATTGCCGCAGCGCTTGCCGCGTTGACCGTCGCCGCCGCGGCGACCTTGGTCGTGCCGCTCGCGGTGCGGTTCATGATCGACAACGGCTTCTCGGCGCAGAGTGCCGGAACCGTCAACCGCTATTTCGCCGCGATGGTGATCGTGGTGGCGGTGCTCGCGCTGGCTTCCGGCTGCCGCTATTACCTCGTAATGACGCTCGGCGAGCGCGTCGTGGCGGATCTGCGCGCCCACGTCTTCCGGCATCTTTCGGGGCTCGACGCCGCCTTCTTCGATTCGGCGCGGACCGGCGAGCTCGTCTCGCGGCTCACCGCCGACACGACGCAGTTGAAATCCGCGTTCGGCGCTTCCGCATCGATCGCGCTGCGTAACCTCTTCATGTTCATCGGCGCGGTCGCCATGATGATCTATACGAGCCCGAAGCTTTCGGCTTTGGTGCTGATCGCCATCCCCGTCATCGTGTTGCCGCTCTACGCGGCGGGACGCGCGGTACGTAAACGCGCGCGCGCTGCGCAAGACACGCTTGCCGAGGCGACCGCTTACGCGGCGGAGAATCTTGGCGCGGTGCGCCTGATGCAGGCGTTTGGCGCCGAAGTGGCGACCAACGCGCGCTTTTCTGCCGCGGTTGAGAATTCCTATGAGGCGGCGCGCGCGGCGACCGCCGCCCGCGGCTTCGTCACGACGGGCGCGATCTTCCTCGCCTTCGCAAGCGTCGTCGCGGTTCTGTGGCTTGGCGCGCGGGATGTGCTCGCCGGACGGATGACCGGCGGCCTGCTGTCGCAATTCGTGCTTTATGCGGTGCTGGCGGCCGGCGCGCTGGGCGAATTGAGCCAGGTGTGGAGCGAGATCGCCGCTGCGGCCGGCGCCGCCGGACGGATCGGCGATCTTTTGGCGGTCGCGCCGAGGATCGTCGCGCCGGCTTCGCCCGTGCTGCTGCCGCGTCCGGCGCGCGGCGAGATCGTCTTCGAGCACGTCGAATTCGCCTATCCGAGCCGGCCCGACGTTTCGGCCGTGCACGATCTTTCCTTCAAGGTCGAGCCCGGCGAAACCGTCGCGGTCGTCGGCCCCTCGGGCGCCGGCAAATCGACGCTCTTTCATCTGCTGCTGCGCTTCTACGATCCGCTGCGCGGCCGCATTTTGCTCGACGGCGTCGATATCCGCTCGGTCGATCCCGCGGAACTGCGCCGCCGCATCGCCTACGTGCCGCAGGATCCCGTGGTCTTCGCCGCTTCGCTCGCCGACAACATCCGCTATGGGGCGCCGCAGGCGAGCGACGCGGCGGTGCGCGATGCCGTGCGCCGCGCCGCGGCGCACGATTTCATCGAAGCGGCCGCAGCGGGATACGAGACGATCATCGGCGAACGCGGCGTCACGCTGTCGGGCGGCGAGCGCCAGCGGCTGGCGATCGCCCGCGCGATCCTGCGCTCCGCGCCGGTGCTGCTGCTCGACGAGGCGACCTCCTCGCTCGATGCGGAAAGCGAGATTCTCGTGCAAGGCGCGCTCGAAGAGTTGAAAGCCGACCGCACTACCCTGGTCATCGCGCATCGGCTCGCAACTGTGCTTTCCGCCGACCGCATCCTCGTGATGGACGAAGGCCGCATCGTGGAAGAGGGCACGCACGCCTCGCTGGTCGCCAAGGACGGGCTTTATGCCAGACTCGCGCGGCTGCAATTCGATGCCGGCGCCCTGGCATTGCAGAGCGACCGCAGCGCGGCGGAATAATTCTTTCCGACGAATTCTGCTAATCAGCCCCGGTCCAATTGGCTAAAAGAAACGATCCGCGCTCCGTCCCATCCGTAAAACCCTTGTCCCCGATCATCTCCATAAGCCATCTCGCAAAGACCTACGCCGGAGGCAAAACGGCGCTGCGCGATATTTCGCTCGACATCCGCCGCGGCGAGATATTTGCGTTGCTCGGTCCAAACGGGGCCGGCAAGACGACGCTGATCAGCATCGTCTGCGGCATCGTCACGCCGAGCGCCGGGACGATCTTCGCCGACGGCCACGACATCGTCCGCGATTATCGCGCGGCGCGCGAGAGGATCGGGCTGGTGCCGCAAGAACTCACCGTCGAGGCCTTCGAGACGGTCTGGGCGACGGTCAATCTGAGCCGCGGCCTCTTCGGCAAGCCGCCGAACCCGGCATTGATCGAAAAAGTGCTGCGCGATCTTTCGCTTTGGGATCGCAAGGCTAGCCAGATCAGGACGCTGTCGGGCGGCATGAAACGCCGGGTAATGATCGCCAAGGCGCTTTCGCACGAACCGCGGATTCTCTTTCTCGACGAACCGACCGCCGGCGTCGACGTGGAACTGCGCCGCGATATGTGGCAGCTCGTCCGCCACCTGCGCGCTTCGGGCACGACGATCATCCTAACGACGCATTATCTCGAAGAAGCCGAGGAAATGGCCGACCGCATCGGCGTCATCGACAAAGGCGAACTGATTCTCGTCGAAGACAAGCCGGCGTTGATGCGGAAACTCGGCAAAAAGCGGCTGACGCTCGCGCTCGCCGCGCCGCTTGCCCAAATTCCCGCGGCCTTGGCGGCGTATCCGCTGACGCTTTCGCCGAATAAGGAGGAGCTGATCTACGCCTATGGCGAGAACGGCGCCCGCCCCGGCATCGGTGCGCTGCTTGCCGACCTCGTCAAGGCAGGCATCGTGGTAAAGGACCTGCGTACGGACGAAAGTTCGCTAGAGGATATTTTCGTCGGCCTTATCCGGAGGACGCCATGAATTTCCATGCGATCCGGGCGATCTACATCTACGAGATGGCGCGGACGCGGCGCACACTGCTGCAGAGCATCGTCTCGCCGGTGCTGTCCACGTCGCTTTACTTTGTCGTCTTCGGTTCGGCGATCGGCTCGCGCATCTCGCACGTCGGCGGGGTGAGCTACGGCGCGTTCATCGTGCCGGGCCTGATCATGCTCGGGTTGCTTACGCAGAGCATCTCGAACGCTTCGTTCGGCATCTTTTTTCCGCGCTTCGTGGGCACCATCTACGAGATTCTATCGGCGCCCGTTTCGGCCGTCGAGATCGTCACCGCCTATGTCGGCGCGGCGGCGACGAAATCGGTGATCCTCGGCCTCATCACGCTCGCCACGGCGGCGATCTTCGTAAGAATGCCCATCATCCATCCGCTGTGGATGCTGGCGTTTCTGGTTCTGACGTCGATCACCTTCAGCATGTTCGGTTTCGTCATCGGCATTTGGGCAAACAATTTCGAGAAGCTGCAATTGATCCCGCTGCTCGTCGTGACGCCGTTGACCTTTCTGGGCGGCAGCTTCTATTCGATCGACATGCTGCCGCCGCTCTGGCGCGACATTACCTTGTTTAACCCGGTCGTTTATCTCATTAGCGGTTTCCGCTGGAGCTTCTATGGCATATCGGACGTAGGCGTGGCGATCAGCCTTGGCATGACGTTGGTGTTCCTCGCCGCGTGCCTGGCGCTGGTTATCTGGATTTTCAGGACGGGCTATCGGCTGAAGACGTGAGGACATATGGGTTTCAAATGCGGCATCGTCGGGCTGCCGAACGTCGGCAAATCGACGCTCTTTAACGCGCTGACGCAGACGGCCGCGGCGCAGGCGGCGAACTATCCGTTCTGCACCATCGAGCCGAACGTCGGCGACGTGGCGGTGCCCGACCCGCGGCTCGAAACGCTCGCGGCGATCGCCCATTCGAAAGAGATCATCCCGACGCGGCTGACGTTCGTCGATATTGCCGGCCTTGTGCGCGGCGCCTCGAAAGGCGAGGGACTCGGCAATCAGTTTCTCGCCAACATCCGCGAATGCGACGCGATCGCGCACGTCGTGCGTTGTTTCGAGGACGACGACGTGACGCATGTTTCGGGCAAGATTGCGCCCGTCGGCGATATCGAGATCGTCGAGACGGAGTTGATGCTTGCCGATCTCGAAAGCCTCGAGAAGCGCGTCGTAGCTTTCGAGAAGAAAGCGAAGGGCGGCGACAAGGAAGCGAAAGAAATCTTCGGCCTGATGAGCCGTTGTCTCGACAAGCTGCACGACGGCAAGCCGGCGCGGCTCGTCGAAGTGAAGCCCGAGGAGCGCAAAAGCTTCAACGCGTTGGGCCTCCTTAGCAGCAAGCCTGTTCTCTATGTCTGCAACGTCGAGGAGGCCTCGGCCGAGCACGGCAATCGGTTCTCGGAAGAAGTGCAGACGCGGGCGGCAGAGGAGGGGGCCGGCGCGGTCGTCGTCTCGGGGCGCATCGAAAGCGAGATCGCGCTGCTGCCGGCCGACGAGCAGAAGGAATTCTTCGAAGCCGTGGGGTTAAGCGAGCCGGGTCTCAACCGCGTCATCCGCGCCGGCTACCAGCTTTTGGGCCTCGTCACGTTCTTCACGGCCGGCCCGAAGGAGACGCGCGCCTGGACGGTACCGGCCGCCACCAAGGCGCCGCAGGCGGCGGGCGTCATTCACACGGATTTCGAGAAGGGCTTCATCCGCGCCGAAGTCATCGGCTACGACGATTACGTCACGGCGGGCGGCGAAGCCGGCGCGCGCGAGGCGGGCACGTTCCGACTCGAAGGCAAGGATTATGTCGTCGCCGACGGCGACGTGATGCATTTCCGGTTTGCGAATTGAGGGGCGCCAGCGGACGCCATGAGATCCTTGGAATAATCCACCCGTCCTTGACTTCTGTATCTTATAGGCTACATATTTTGACGGTCGGAAATTAAGACAAACGGAAACCTATTCCGACTGGTTCGACGGGCTAAGAAGGGATCGGCGCGCTAAGCGCGCATCGATATCCGCGTCCGGCGGCTGTCGCTCGGAAATCCCGGCGATGTCGCGCCGGTCGGCGGCGGAATCGGCGAAATGCGCATTCCTTATGACGCGGGCTACCGGGTCTATTTCGTTCAGCGCGGAGCAATGCTGATCGTGCTGCTCTGCAGCGGCGATAAATTGACGCAAGGGGCCGATATCAAAAGGGCGACGCAATTGGCGGCCGAGCTGGAGACATGATCATGGCAGTAAAGACTAAGGCGTGGGATGCCGCCGACCATCTCGACGGCCCCGCTGCGATCGCCGCTTATCTGGAAGCGGCTTTCGAAGATGGCGATCCGCAGCTGATCGCGGCTGCGATCGGCGATGTGGCGCGTGCGCGCGGAATGAAAGCTCTTTCAGAGGAAACCGGTCTCTCCCGGGAAAGTCTTTACCGCGCGCTCTCCGAAGACGGCAATCCGGGGCTCGGCACCGTCATTAAAGTGCTGCGCGCATTCGGTGTGCGGCTGGAAGCGAAAGCAGAAGAAATAGCCTGAGAGGAATGCTTGCAACGGGCTAGCGCCGTCATTGCGAGCCAGCGGGTCCGGCCTTCTGCCGGCCCGATGATGAACTCTGCGAAGCAATTCAGATCCGACCGGAAACTCCTGGATTGCTTCGTCGCGTTGCTCCTCGGAATGACGAGGTTTTGCCGAGAGGCGCGCAAAATCGCGACGGCTGAGATTACCTTCCCTCTACATGCTTCCTCAGCGCCGCGAGGTGTTCGTTGTTCTTGAACAGGACCATCACGACCTCAGTGAGAATGCGCGCACCGAGCAGGCCGACGGCCGTGCAGACGATCGAGGAGACGAGCCAAGCGATGCCGGGCAGCAGCGAATAGGCCATCGCTGCGAATGCCGCCAGAATGTTGATGACGCCGAAAATCGCGATCAGCGCGACAAGCAGCAGATAAAACGCGCGGACGATCGACGGCGTGAGATAACGCTCCAACCTCAGAAAATCGCGCAGGCTCGGCATCGTCCCCTCGGCGGTTGGTTTCGCGCGCGGTTTCGCTATTGTAATGGAATGCCGGGCGTGGGAACAGGGTCGCGGGAGCGGGTATGCGCGGAACGACGTGGATTTTTCTCGGCCTCGCGCTGGCCTCTTTCCCGGCGCTGGCCGAGCCGCGCTGGCCCGACACGTTCCAAGGCCGGCTCGAAGCGCTGGCGCTCGTCGAAACGCTGAACGCCGATTTGCTGGCAAGCGATAGCGCCACGCAGACTCTCGAAGCCTGGTGCGCCGCGCATCGCATGGCGAACGATGCGATGCTGCATGCGCATCTCATACGCGGCGTGCAAAAGCCGCTGCCTGCCGCCGAGCGTGCGCGGCTTGAGATCGGCGCCGCCGAGCCGGTCGTCTACCGGCGTGTTGATCTTACCTGTGGCGATCGCGTTCTATCGCGCGCCGACAATTGGTACGTGCCGTCGCGTTTGACGGCGGCGATGGACAAAACGCTGACGACCACGGATACGCCGTTCGGCCGCGTCGTGCATGATCTTCATCCGCGCCGGAAGACGTTCGCCGTCACGCAGCTCTGGCATCCGCTGCCGCAGGGATGGGAATTGGGCGCGACGCAAGCGGATCGTCCCGACGCGCGGCTCGCGCTTCCGCCGGTTCTCTTCGAACATCGCGCCGTGGTTGTCGCCGGCAACGGCAAGCCGATTTCTGAGGTCGTCGAAGATTACACCGGCGAAATTCTCGATTTTGCGCACGGCAGGTGAGGAATCGCATCTTCCTGGGCGGCGCGCTAAACTGCGGCATGACCCATGACGAAGGCGCGCCGCCGCAGTTCGACGCCGAGTTTTTGAACCAGCTTGCCGCGCTTTTTCGTTGGCGGCGCGACGTGCGCCGCTTCCGCTCCGATCCCGTCGAGGGCCATCTCCTTAGCGAGCTTGTCGGGCTCGCGACGTTGGCACCTTCCGTCGGCCATCGCCAACCTTGGCGTTTCGTCGCCGTCGAGAACGAAGCGCGCCGCGCCGCGGTCATTGGCAGTTTCGAGCGCTGCAACGCCGCCGCGCTCGCGTCTTACGAAGGCGAAGCCGCGACGCTCTACGCGCGGCTCAAATTGGCCGGATTGCGCGAGGCGCCGGCGCATCTCGCGGCGTTCTGCGACACGCAGACGGAGATTGGCCGCGGTTTGGGGCGCATGACGATGCCCGAGACGCTCTGCTATTCGGTGGTTGCGGCGATCCAGAATTTGGCGCTCGTGGCGCGCGCCCGCGGCCTTGGCGTCGGCTGGGTCTCGATCCTCGATCCGCGCGAGATCGCGACGCTTCTCGATGTGCCGGCCGCTTGGCAGCTCGTCGCCTATCTCTGCATCGGCTACCCGCAGGAAGAACATCTCGATCCGGAGCTTGAACGATACGGGTAGCAGGCGCGCCGGCCGCGGGGCGAAATTTTGCGAAGGTGACCCTCTCCCTGTTTACAGGGGAGAGGCCAGGGGCCGGATCGATTTCATGCGCCATGACATCCTGATCGTCGGAGCCGGAGCCGCGGGCCTTATCGCCGCGCGGGACCTCGCGCGCGCCGGCAAGAAAGTCGCGATCCTCGAGGCGCGCGACAGAATAGGGGGACGGATTTTTCCGCTGCCCGAACGAGATTTCCTCTATCCGGCGCAAGGGGGCGCCGAATTCGTGCATGGCGAAGCGCCAATCTCGCGGGAAATTCTGAAGGCAGCCGGCGCGACTTTCGAAGGCGCGGGCGAGTGGTGGAACTTCGCCGACGGCACGCCGCGCGCCAACCAATCGCCGACGCCGCACGACGCGACGCTTAAAACGAAATTGAAGGCGCTCCGACACGACATGCCGGTAGCCGCGTTCTTCGACGAATTTCTGCCGGACCGGAAATATGCGCCGCTGCGCGAAGATATCTTCCGGCGCATCGAAGGCTATGACGCGGCCGATCCGGCGCGTTTCAGCGCATTCGCGTTGCGTAGCGAAGTTCTCGACGAGAACGGCTGGGGACAATTGAACATCAAGGAAGGCTATGGGCTGCTCGTGCGCTTTCTCGAAGCGCAAGGCGCGAAGCACGGCGGCTCGATTTTCCGCAACAAGGAAGTAAAAAGCGTCGTGCTAACCTTGGGCGGCGTGACGATCCGATGCGCGGACGGCTCCCATTATGAAACCACGCAAGCGCTCGTTACCGTCCCGCTGCCGATGCTGCGGCGGATCGAATTCACGCCGCCCTTGCCGCGCAAAGTGGCTGCTATAGACCAGATCGGCTTCGGCACCGTCATTAAATCGCTGTTGCGGTTCAAGAGCCGCTGGTGGGAACATGCGCTGGGGCTCAACCTGCAACGCATGTCGTTTGCATTTTCGAGGGAAACGATCCCGACCTGGTGGACGCAGTTTCCAGCGCCGCATGCGACGCTCACCGGCTGGGTCGCCGGCCCGCGCGCCGCAGCGCTATCGAACTCTTCCGAGGCCGAGCTTCTGGATCTCACGCTCGCTTCGCTCTCCAGCGTTTTTCGCGTCGGCATCGAGGCGCTGCGCGGCGAGCTGCTCGTGGCGCACATCGTCAATTGGTCGGCCGATCCGTTCACGCACGGCGCTTACAGCTATCCGACGCCGGAGTCGGACGCCGCCGTCGACACGCTGCTCGATCCCGTCGACGGCAAGCTCTTTTTCGCCGGCGAAGGCCTTTACAAAGGCGAGGCGGCGGGCACGGTCGAAGCGGCGCTTGCGACGGGCAAGGCGGCGGCGGAGCGGATGCTGGCCGGGCGTTGAGCAGTCTTTCCGGCGTGCCGGTTTTTTCTGTCTCACTTTAATACGATAATTCAGTAGCTTATGCGGAATTGTGGGACGTTCGATGGGCGAACTTCGGCGCTGCCGATTTGCAAGGCCGGCGCGACGCGGCGGCTGCGCGGAACCGGTTCGCGAGCCCGCTCCGCGCCTTGCATAGAATCGCCCGCCGCCGCGCTTTATACTGGCGCCGACCCGACTTTCTCTGGCAAAACGCGCCATGCCCTTGAGCCATCGCCCGGTGGGGGCCGGAGACCACGTCTTTCTCGTCGACGGGTCTTCGTTCGTCTTCCGCGCTTATTTCCAGTCGATCCGCCAGGATCCGAAATATAACTACCGCTCCGATCAATTGCCGACCGGCGCGGTACGGCTGTTCTGCGTCAAGCTCTTTCAGTTCATCCGCGAAGGCGCGGCGGGCATCAAGCCGACGCATCTGGGAATCGTTTTCGACAAATCGGAGAATTCCTTCCGCCGCGAGATTTATCCGGAATACAAATCCAATCGCGCCGAGCCGCCGGAGGATTTGATCCCGCAATTTCCGCTGATGCGCGCCGCGGTGCGCGCCTTCGGGCTCGTTCCCCTCGAAAAGGACCGCTACGAGGCGGACGATCTCATCGCCACTTACGCCTGCCAGGCGCGCGCGCGCGGCGCCGACGTGCTTATCGTTTCGGCCGACAAGGATTTGATGCAGCTCATCGGCGACGGCATCGCCATGTACGATCCGGCCTCCGGCGAATCCGGCGCAAAGGGGGCGCGCGAAGAGCGCAAGATCGGCGTTCCCGAAGTGCTCGAATACTTCGGCGTACCGCCCGAGAAAGTAATCGACGTGCAGGCGCTAGCCGGCGATTCGACCGACCATGTTCCGGGGGGGCGCGGCATTGGCGTCAAAACCGCCGCGCAGCTCATCGCCGAATATGGTGATCTCGATGCGCTGCTCGCCCGCGCCGCTGAGATCAAACAGCCCAAACGCCGCGAGATTTTGACCGATCCCGAGAGCGTCGCGCTAATCAAGATTTCCAAACAGCTCGTGACTCTCGTCCGCGATCTAAATTTGGACGTGTCCCTCGACGAGCTAGGCCTGCATGAGCCCGATCCGAAGACTTTGGTTTCCTTCCTAAAGGTGATGGAATTCACGACCGTCACCAAGCGCGCCGCCGAATATTTCGGCTTGGCCGCGGAAGAGATCGAGCCGGATCCCGCCTTCGTCGGTGCCGCCGCGTGGCGCAATCGCGACGGCGAAGCGGCGCCGCCGCCGAGCCGCGCCGATGCGGCGGGGACGCCAGCTCGCGTTGCCGCGACGCCGGTGCCGCGCAAAAACGCCCGCTACGGCGAGCCGCTGCAAAGGCAAATCGCCGCGACCGGTCCCGGCGAACTCGCCGCGGCGCGCGCCGCCGCCGCGCCGGCGGTGCCGTTCGATCGCGCCGCTTATGCCACGATCACCACGCTCGAAGCCCTCGATCGGACGATCGCCGCCGCTTTCGAAGCCGGCCGTGTTGCGGTCGATACCGAGACCTCCTCGCTCGATGCCATGGCGGGCGAGCTGATCGGCGTCTCGCTGTGCGTCGCGCGGGGAGAAGCCTGTTACATTCCTCTGCGTCACAAAGGCGAGGGGGGCGACGATCTCTTCGTGGGCGGCAACCTCGTGCCGGGCCAGTTGCCCGGCGACGAAGTTCTGGCGCGGCTGAAACCGCTGCTCGAAGCGCCGAGTGTCCTGAAGATCGCGCACAATGCCAAGTTCGACACACTCGTCTTCCGGCAGTTCGGCATCGCCATGCGGCCGATCGAGGACACGCTGCTTCTCTCTTACGTGCTCGACGCCGGCCTCACCGATCACGGCATGGACGTACTCAGCGAGAAGCATCTCGGCCATAAGCCGCTCGCCTTCGGCGAAGTGGCGGGTTCGGGACGCACGTTCGTCGGTTTCGCGCGCGTGGCGATCGACAAAGCGACCGAATATTCGGCCGAAGACGCCGACATTACATTGCGCCTGTGGAGCGTCCTGAAACCACGCCTGCCGGCCGAGCATATGGTCCACGTTTACGAGACGCTGGAGCGGCCGATGGTCGAAACGTTGGTGCGCA
This sequence comes from Methylovirgula sp., assembly GCA_030036945.1. Taxonomy (GTDB): domain Bacteria; phylum Pseudomonadota; class Alphaproteobacteria; order Rhizobiales; family Beijerinckiaceae; genus Methylovirgula. Next base: position 26,090 of record JASHSB010000093.1, read on the forward strand.
TGGAGGCGCGCGGCATCTCCATCGACCGCGCCATCCTCTCGCGGCTGTCGGGCGAATTCGCGCAAGACATGGCGCGGCTCGAAGCGGAGATCTACGGGCTGGCCGGCGAGGCGTTCAATCTCGGCTCGACCAAGCAGTTGAGCGACATTCTGTTCGGCAAGATGGGCCTGCCCGGCGCGAAAAAGACCGCCACCGGCGCCTGGTCCACGGCGGCCGGCGTGCTCGAAGATCTCGCCGAGGAAGGCAACGAATTCGCCGCGCGCATCCTCGATTGGCGGCAAATCGCCAAGCTCAAGTCCACCTATACCGACGCGCTGCCGAATTACGTCAATCCGGAGACGCATCGCGTCCATACCTCGTATGCGCTCGCCGCGACGACCACCGGCCGGCTCGCCTCCTCAGAACCAAATCTGCAAAACATTCCGATCCGCACGGAGGCCGGACGCAAGATTCGCCGCGCGTTCGTTGCGAGCCCCGGCCACAAGCTCGTCTCGGCGGATTATTCGCAGATCGAGCTGCGGCTTCTCGCGCATATCGCCGACATCCCGCAGTTGCGCAACGCGTTCGCCGAGGGCCGCGACATTCATGCGACGACCGCTTCGGAAATGTTCGGCGTACCGATCGAAGGCATGCCGCCCGAAGTGCGCCGCCGCGCCAAGGCGATCAATTTCGGCATCGTCTACGGCATCTCCGCGTTCGGCCTCGCCAATCAGCTCGGCATCTCACGCGACGAGGCGGGTGCCTACATCCACCAATATTTCGACCGCTTCCCCGGCATTCGCGTCTATATCGACGAAACGAAACGGATTGCCCGCGAGCGCGGCTACGTCACGACGATCTTCGGCCGCAAATGCCATTATCCGCGCATCAATGCCTCGAACCCCTCGGAACGTGCCTTCAATGAGCGCGCTGCAATCAATGCGCCAATCCAGGGTTCCGCCGCCGACATCATCCGCCGCGCCATGGTGCGTATGGACGCGGCGATCGAGAAGGCCGGGTTGAACGCACAGATGCTGCTGCAGGTACACGACGAGCTCGTGTTTGAAGTGCCGGACGAGGAGATCGAGGCGACCATTCCGCTCATTCGTGGAGTCATGATCGATGCGCCGCATCCCGCCGTTCGACTCAGCGTGCCCTTGCAGGTCGATGCCAAGGCGGCGCAGAATTGGGACGAGGCGCATTGAGCGCGCAAATGCTCGACGGCGCTCACATGCCGCTTTGGCTTGCTTTGCCGTTTACGGCGCTGCTGCTGTCGATCGCGTTGGGGCCGATTTTCGCGAGACGCGCCTGGCAT
>JASHSB010000094.1 GCA_030036945.1 Methylovirgula sp.
GCGACTTGGGCGAGATCGCTCTCCGGGAGCCGGCGCAAATCCGCCGGAGTATGAATCGTGTCGAGGAGGGGAGTCTTCGAAGTGGTCGTCACAGGCGCCTCATGATCGACGAGCAGCTTGATCTTAGCGGGTGAAGCTTCCGAAGCTATATGGGAAGGTTAAAGCTACAATTCACCTAAAGCGGCGTCGCCGCCCTCTCAATATCCGGGATTGGAGGATGCGGCAACGCAGGGAAGTGGCTCAGATCATGCCGGATCTCCAGTTTTCGAGGCTTCTTGGCGGCTTGTGTCTTTTCGGTTACTGGTCCAGCGATTGAGCAAGTTTCCGGGCAAATCGGGCCGACCTGACGCCATTTGGCGCTGCAGCCTAGCCTTGAACCTTTTAGAGATTGCCGAAGTTCCCAATCTTTAGCCAAGATCCGGCTCGACGGCCGGATGGAGCCCTCGCTTTACGTGCCGCAGCTGCTTTGGAGCCTTCCCGTGAACTTGCCGACCGAGTCAGCATCCGTCGCCGAACTGCCCGACAAGATCGGCACCTGCGTCGATCGGTTGCGGCATCGCTGGGGCTGGTTTGTCGCATTCGGGACACTGACGATCCTGTTGGGCGTCGCGGCGCTGCTGCTGGTCGTCTCCGCAACGATCGCGTCGGTCTATACGATCGCCATCTTTCTGATCGTCGCCGGCGGCGTCGAAGTGAGCATGGGCATAACGTCGCGTTCGTGGGGACGCTCCTTCCTCTGGATCGTTGGCGGTATCGCCTATATCGTGGTCGGCGCCTTCGCGCTTGCCAAGCCGCTCATCGCCGCGGCGGCCTTCACGCTGCTGCTCGGCGCGGCCATCCTGGTGACCGGCGTCATCCGCGTCTACACCGCGGCCCATCTCGGCAAAGGCGGTTCGGTTCTGTTCGCCGGGATCGTCACGGCGCTCGTCGGATTCGTGATTCTCTTCGGCTGGCCGGCAAATAGTTTCATTATTCTCGGCCTGCTCCTCGGCTTCGATCTTCTCGTCTGGGGTGCGAGCTGGCTCATTCTCGGATTACGGATGCGCGCCCGCCTGCCGCAGACGCGGATTTCAGAATAGAACCCATCTTAGCGGATTGCGCGCCAATCCCTCCGCTTTAAGCTTAAGGTTGGAGCGCGCTTCGCCGGCATCGGAAATCCGTCGGCCAGGAAATGCATATGGCGAAATGGGTCTATACGTTCGGCGATGGAAAGGCCGAAGGCAGCCGCGATTTGCGCGCTTTGCTTGGCGGCAAAGGGGCGAACCTGGCGGAAATGGCCAATCTCGGTCTGCCGGTGCCGCCCGGTTTCACGATCACCACGGAGGTATGCGCGTATTTCTACGCTAACGAGAACCGCTACCCGGAAGCGCTTGCCGCGCAGGTCAAAGCGGCGCTCGATCACGTCGGCGCGCTCGTCGGGCGTCGTTTCGGCGATGCCGAGCGGCCGCTGCTCGTCTCGGTACGTTCGGGCTCGCAGGCCTCGATGCCCGGCATGATGGATACGGTCTTGAATCTCGGCCTCAACGACGCGACGGTCGAAGGCCTCGCTTACGCCGCGGCCGACCGACGCTTCGCCTACGATTCCTACCGCCGTTTTATCCAGATGTATTCGAATGTCGTGCTTGGCGTGCCGCACCATCACTTCGAAGAGATTCTCGAGACTTTCAAGGAAGAACGCGGCCTTTCACTCGATACCAAACTCACCGCCGAAGATTGGCAGAAGCTGATCGGCGCGTTCCAAACAAAGATATTGGCGGTGCACAGCAACCCTTTCCCGCAAGCCCCCGAAGAACAGCTTTGGGGCGCGATCGGCGCCGTCTTCGGCTCGTGGATGAATCCGCGCGCCAAGATCTACCGGCAGCTCCACAACATCCCGGAGACTTGGGGAACCGCGGTCACCGTGCAGGCGATGGTGTTCGGCAACATGGGCGAGACCTCGGCGACCGGCGTCGCCTTCACCCGCAATCCATCGACCGGCGCCCAGGAACTTTTTGGCGAGTTCATGATCAACGCGCAGGGCGAGGACGTCGTCGCCGGATTGCGCACGCCGCAGCCCTTGACGGAAGAAGCACGGCGCGCCGCCGGCACGGACGGGGTTTCGATGCAGACGGCGCTCCCGGACGTGTTCGCCGAGTTCCTGCGCGTCGCCGAGCGGCTCGAACGTCATTACCGCGACATGCAGGACGTCGAATTCACGGTCGAGCGCGGCAAGCTCTGGATGCTGCAGACCCGCAACGGCAAGCGCACCGCCCGGGCGGCGTTGCACATCGCCGTCGAGATGGCGCGGGCGCGCCTCATCAGCGAGGAAGAAGCCGTCTTGCGCATCGAGCCGGCCTCGCTCGAACAATTGCTACATCCGACGATCCATTCGGGCGCGGCGCGCAACGTCATCGCCACCGGCCTACCGGCGTCGCCGGGCGCGGCCTGCGGCGAGATCGTTTTCGACGCCGAGGAGGCCGAACAGCTCAAAGGCACGGGCCGCAAAGTCATCCTCGTCCGCATCGAGACCAGTCCCGAAGACATCAATGGCATGCATGCGGCGGAAGGCATTCTGACGTCGCGCGGCGGAATGACGTCGCACGCCGCGGTCGTGGCGCGCGGCATGGGCAAACCTTGCGTCACCGGCGCGGGCTCGATTCGCGTCGATTACAATAACGAGACAATGAGCGTCGCCGGTACGAACCTGAAAAAAGGCGATCTCATCACGATCGACGGTGCGACGGGGCAGGTGATCGCCGGTCGAGTCGCGATGCAGCAGCCGGAAATGTCGGGCGATTTCGCCACCATCATGGAATGGGCGGACAAGCGCCGTCGCATGCGGGTTCGCGCCAACGCCGAGACCGCGGCCGACGCGCGGGCGGCGCGCGATTTCGGCGCCGAAGGCATCGGCCTCTGCCGCACGGAGCATATGTTCTTCGAGGCGAACCGCATCCGCGCGCTGCGCGAAATGATCCTCGCCACGGACGAAGCGGGACGGCGCGCGGCGCTCGCCAAGGTGTTGCCGATCCAGCGTAGCGATTTCGCGACGCTCTTCGAAATCATGGCCGGGCTGCCGGTGACGATCCGCCTCCTCGATCCGCCGCTGCACGAATTCCTGCCTAAGCGGTCGGCGGAGATCGCCGAGGTCGCCGCCGCCATGGGTGTCTCCGCGGACAAGCTCGAGCGGCGCGCCGCCGAGCTGTATGAGTCGAACCCGATGCTCGGCTTCCGCGGCTGCCGGCTTGCCATCGCCTTTCCGGAAATCGCCCAGATGCAGGCGCGCGCCATCTTCGAAGGCGCGCTCGAAGCCAAGCGCAAGACCGGGAGCTTGCCGGCTCCCGAAATCATGGTGCCGCTGGTCATCACCAAGCCGGAATTCGATCTCGTGAAAGCGGAAGTCGATGCCACGGCGCGCGTCGTCGCGGCCGAACGGGGCGAGGAGGTCCGCTATAGCGTCGGCACGATGATCGAACTGCCGCGCGCCTGCGTCGCGGCCGCGGAAATCGCCGCGAGCGCCGAATTTTTCTCGTTCGGTACGAACGACTTGACCCAGACCTCGCTGGGCATTTCGCGGGATGACGCCGGCTCTTTCCTCGGCATTTACGAGCAGCGGCATCTGCTGCCTATCGATCCTTTTGTCAGCATCGATCAGCAGGGCGTCGGCGAACTCGTCGAAATGGCGGCGGCGCGCGGTCGCGCGGCGCGGCCCGATCTCAAGCTCGGGATCTGCGGGGAACACGGAGGCGATCCGGCATCGATCGCGTTTTTCGAGAAGGCCGGGCTCGATTATATCTCCTGCTCGCCGTTCCGCGTGCCGATCGCGCGGCTTGCCGCGGCCCAGGCGGCGCTCGGCAAAGGCGCGGCGCGGGAATCCTGATTCGCTGCCCCATTCTGAAACTTGCCGACCGGATCGTCCTAAACGGCTCTTCAAGCTTAAACGGAGATAACCAAGATCAGGCGGATTTGAACGAGTGGGCGTGACAAAAAGGCCACGCCGCCGCCCATTGAGGGTGCGGCACGCGTATGGGTCTTCCGAAGATTTCCTGGGCAATAGGCGTCGTGGCGCCCTGGTGCCTCGGCGTAGGGCTGGTCGTATCGATCCCAGCCGACGCCGGCCAGGATGCGCGAATCGAAGCGTCGCTCGCTCCGGCGAGTTTCCACGCCATCGTCGCGCCCAGCGATCTCGTTCCCTTTTCGCTGAGCGGCCCCGGTTTTGGTTTGGACGCGGAGGCCGCTGCGCCTTCACGGGAAGAGGCAAGCCTTGTCCTAGGGGACGCTTCTGAGTTCGACCGGCTGCCCGACGAACTCGAACCGCGGCTCGTGATGAAACGCGACGGCGCCGGCATGCCCGCCATCGACCGAACCCACAAAGGCGATCCGCTCGTCGGCCTACGCCCGAGCTTCGACTCGCAACTGCGCCGCCCCGGGGGTCTCGCCTATTGGCGCATCCATGATCTCCTCTTCGCGGAAGGGGAAGTCTGGCCGAGCGGCGAATTTTCGGACGCGCAAGCGGCAGGTCCGGACAGCGTCGCCAATTTCAAGCCTTGGCCGGACGGCGAAACGCCAACTACGGTGCCGAACGGTGCCGCGGCTTCTCCCCGCCAGCAAGGCTCGCTCATCACCATGCTGCCGACGGCGATCGATGGGCGCGTTATGCAAGGCGCAACCCCGCTGGTCGCGAGCGCCGTGGCGCTGGCTTCGGCTACGCCGGCGCCGGCCGATTCGACGCCCGTCGAAGTGGTCGCACTGCCGGCCGTGCCGAACGTTACGAAAGTTCCCGCCAACCGGCCGAGTTACGCGGCGCTCGTCGACCAGGACCAACCGGCGCGCGAGCAGCGTTGTCTCGCCCAGGCGATCTATTTCGAAGCGCGCGGCGAGAGCAAAGAAGGGCAGGCGGCGGTCGCCCAGGTGGTCCTCAATCGGGTCTCCAGCGGCCTCTATCCGTCGACGATCTGCGGCGTCGTCTATCAGAACCGCGATCACTACGAAGGATGCCAGTTTTCCTTTGCCTGCGAAGGCCGCTCGCTGCGAATCACCGAGCCGGACGCCTGGCACTCCGCCGTGCGGATCGCCGCTTCGGTCATGAGCGGCCAGACCTACCTCGCCCAGATCGGCGATGCGACGCATTATCACGCCGATTACGTGCGCCCCGATTGGTCCTATCGGCTCAAGAAGATGGACGTCATCGGCCACCATATCTTCTACAAACTGCGTCGCCGCCAGACATAGGGGCCGGCATCCGCTGGGCGCGGCGGCGAATTTTGCGCGCTGGCGGCCGCCGTGATCGAGTCCCGCTTGGAGCGGAACGCATGTTTCAGGCGCCACGGAATTTCCTTGGAATGGATTCTTGATTTGCCGCCGCAACGCAAAACGGCCATGTTCGCACTCTAAATCAAAGCAACGGCGGATGGCGGGTCGATCGGCCCGGGGGCATTTCACAACGGCCATGTTTCGGCGTATAGCTCAAGCTACATTTGTGCGACGGTTGCGCGCTGTTTCGGTCCAAGCAGCATCTTTTGCGCGGGAGCGCGGCCTCCGTCCGCGGAAATCCCGTTTTATCCTGGAGGATCCGAGTTTGTCTTTGCATCGCTTTGCATCGCACGCGGTCATTTCCTTTGCAGTGGGCGCCCTCGCTTTGCCGGCTCTCCTTATTCCGGCGACGGCAAAAACCCGTGACAACCTCATGGTAGCGACGCCGTTCGAGGTAGGCGACAGCCCCGCCGGCAATTATCTCGCCGCCGTCGTCGCGGGTTCCGATCGCGACACGGTGGCAGCCGAAACTTTTTTCCGCGAGGCGCTGCGCTTCGATCCCAACAACAAAGATCTGCTCGAACGTGCCTTCGTTGCCACCGTCTCCAACGGCGATATGCGCGACGCGTTCGTTTTCGCCCAACGGCTCATCGCCCGCGATCCGAACAACGGACTGGCGCATCTTGCGTTGGGGGTGCGCGATGTGAAAGAGCAGCGGTTCGCTGCGGCCCGCGCCCATTTTGCGACCGGCGCCGGAGAGCAGGCGGATCTCACTTCCACGCTGCTGACGGCGTGGAGCTACCAGGGCAGCGGCGAAACGCGCCGGGCGCTCGACAGCATCGACAGACTCAGCGACGAGAACTTCGCCGTTTTTCGCAACTATCACAAGGCGCTAATCGCCGAGGTCAGCGGCAAAGACGCCGACGCCGCGAAATGGTTCAAAGCGGCCTATGACAGCGACAAGAACACGTTGCGGCTGGTCGACTGCTATGCGCGATTCCTGAGCCGGACGGGGGATCGGCAAGGCGCGATCGCCGCTTATCAAGCGTTCGACAAAATCTTGCCGGATCACCCGGTCGTGCGGGCGGCGCTCGCCGACCTCGACGCCGGTAAGACGTTGGCGCCGGCGGTCAAGAACGTCGGCCAAGGCGCGGCTGAGGTCCTCTACGGGCTTGGGGCGGCGGGCGGCGGCCAGGGCGACGAACTCGCCGGCCTCATCTATCTGCGCTTTTCGCTCTACCTCGATCCGCAGAACAGTCTGGCGCTTCTGACGCTCGGCGACATCTACGAGCGGATCAAGCAAAACGAGCAGGCGGTCGACGTCTATCAGTCCGTGCCGGACGGCGATCCCTTGCGGCTGACCGCCGACATCGAAATCGGCCAGGTGCTCGAAAATCTCGGGCGCACGGGCGACGCGATGAAATATCTGCAAAATCTCGTGAGCGAACATCCGAACAACGAAGATGCGCTTTCCGCGCTCGGCAATCTGCAGCGCGCCCACGATCATTACGCGGAAGCGGTCGCCACCTATACGAAGGCGATCGCGGTTTCGACCAAGCCGGAGAAGGCGAATTGGGCGCTCTATTATTTCCGCGGCATCGCCTACGAGCGCGAGAAGAATTGGCCGCCGGCGGAGGCCGACTTCAAGCATGCGCTCGAGCTTTTTCCGGATCAGCCGCTGGTACTGAACTATCTCGCCTATAGCTGGGTCGATAAAGGCCTCAATCTCGACGAGGCTCTTCCGATGTTGCAGCGCGCGGTCGAGTTGCGCCCGGCCGACGGCTATATCGTCGATAGTCTGGGTTGGGCGGACTACAGGCTCGGCCACTACGATGCGGCCGTGAAGGAACTGGAACGCGCCATCGACCTCAAACCGGGGGATCCGGTGATCAACGATCACCTCGGCGACGCCTATTGGCGGGTGGGCCGCAAGCTCGATGCGCATTTCCAATGGAACCATGCGCGCGATCTCGGCGCCGAGCCGCAAGACATGCCGAGGATTCTCGACAAGATCGCGCACGGCCTCAGCGACAGCGCCAAGCCCGCGGCCGCGACGGACGTGAAACCCGCGGGCGAGGAAAAGCCGGCCGCGGACGCCGAGCACAAGGCACAGAACGGCGGTTGAGCCGTTCTCCCGCCTCAGGAACGTGGTATCAACGCAGGCCGCATATCGGCGGCTTGCGTCTCCGCGGATCGCCGTGTGTCCCATCTCCTTACCGAACACGCTCCCGCTAAAATCAACTTGACGCTGCATGTCGTCGGCCGGCGTGCCGACGGCTATCACGAAGTCGAAAGCCTCGTCGCCTTCTCGCGCGGCGGCGACCTGCTCACGCTTCGCCCAGGCAGCGAATTTAAGTTCCACGTCGAAGGGCCGGCGGCCGCAGCGGCGGGCGATCCGCAACAAAATCTCGTCGTAAAAGCGGCGCGCCATCTGGCTGAGCTTGTCGAAGGGATCAAGCTCGGCGTTCTAGGCTTGACGAAGAACCTGCCGGTGGCGGCGGGGATCGGCGGCGGCTCTTCCGACGCCGCCGCGGCCCTGCGGCTGATCGTGCGCGCCAACGGACTCGCGTTGGACGATCCGCGCATCCTCACCGCGGCGCGCGCTACCGGCGCCGACGTTCCCGTTTGCCTCTTCGGGAAGGCGCGGATGATGACCGGCATCGGCGAACGGCTTGGCCCAGTCCTCCGTCTGCCGCCTCTGCCCGCCTTGATCGTCAATCCGGGCCAGCCGCTCGCAACGAACGCGGTGTTCGCACGGATGCGCGAGGAGCGGGGAAGCGCGAGCGGATTCGGGCGGCATCCGCGCATCGCGTCCGGCATCGGTTATGACGCTCTGCTTGCCGCTTTGCGTAAGGGCGGCAACGATCTGGAGGACGCGGCCTGCATGCTCGCCCCGGTCATCGTCGATGTGCTCGCGATCCTTGCCGCCGCGCCCGGCTGCAGGCTCGCCCGCATGTCGGGATCGGGAACGACGTGTTTCGGAATTTTCACCGACTGCCGCGCTGCCGTCCGCGCCAGGAAAACGATTCTCGATGTGCATCGAGAGTGGTGGGTGAAGGCGGCGCTGTTGAATTGAGACGAGGTGAGTACAATTTGCCTCCCTTGAGTTGAGATGTTGCCACCTTATCACATCGCTTTCCTTCAACCGTCGCCGGCGACTTTACGTACCAGCAAGCGTTTTTCGCAGACCTTCGGTGTCGGCCTTGATGGCGCGCAACAGAGTCCGCGCCGGGCCGTTCGGCCTTTTGGCGCCGCGCTCCCATTCCTGCACGGTCCGGATGCTGAAATCGTAAGCGGCGGCGAACTCGGCCTGCGTCATGCCGCTGGCACGCCGAATGGCGCGCACGTCGATTTCAGGGGCCATGTCGGGCGCGGCGTCGGGATTGGATGCGATTTGCCGGGCGTTGCCCGCGTCCGTCATCGCGTCCACTTTTCGCCAATTGGTCGCTGCCAGCGCCTTGCGCGCCGCTTCACTCAAGCTTTTCGCCATAGCGATTCACTTCTCGTTGGTACGCCTTGCGGAGCGAGATCACCCGTCGTTCCGCTTCGCGGTCGGTATAGACGCACACAAAGAGACGATCCTGAATGTAGCCGAATGCCACTCGGCGAACTTCGCCGTAATCAAGACTTCATGCCGCTTTGGGGAAAGATCAGTCGCCCCTCATCCTGAGGAGCGGGCGCAGCGAACGTCTCGAAGGAAGAGGGCGATTCATAAGTTTGTCCAATGCCCTCGTCCCTCGAGGTTCGCCATAGGGCGCAACTACCCTATGGTTGGCATCCCGGGCAAGGGGCTCTTCAATAAACCCAAGGGACGAGCCGCCATGTACGCGCATAATAGGCGGCGTAAGCTTCGCCGAAGTGACCGCGCAGGAGCCTCTCCTCGGCGTGCATGCGGGCGACGAGCGGCGGCAGATAAAGTGCCGTCAGCAGGATGCCGATCGCCGAGCGGAAGACGAGCACCCATCCGAGCGCACCGATGAGCAGTCCCAGATAGCTCGGATTGCGGATCCGCGCGTAAATGCCGCCCGTGACCAGCCGATGCCCCGGTTGGATCGCGACAAGGCCGCTGAATTGATCGCCGAGCACGAAGACCGGCCAGAGGCGCAGCATGCCGCCGGCCGCGAAGAGACCGAGGCCGAACCAACGCAGGCCGTCGCCGTCGAGAGTTAGAAATCCGATGCGATCGGTGTAGGCTGGCACGAAAGCGCATGCCAGACCGACGGCGGTGAACGCCAAGAATACCCAGCGGTTGCCGCGGTCCTCTTGTTCGCCGGCGCTGAGATTGCCGCGCGTGAAAAGCGAGGCGAGGCTCAGCGCGATCGTCGCGATGACAAGGCCGACAAAGGCCTCGTGCGAAAAGAACGGGCCAAAGCCGCCCCAGCCGAGGATCGCCAGTCCGAATTGGATCGCGAGCGCGACGACCAAGACGAGGAGTAAACGCTTTCCCGGCATGCGCCCGGCCGGCCGAACGGCGAAGGATACGTTTATCAATGCACCCGGTCGATGCAGAAATCGACGACCTCGATCAGCGCCGCCTTCCACGTCGAGGCGGGGAAGAGTTCGAGTGCATCGCGCGCCATCGCGCCGTAGTGACGGGCGCGTTCGACGGTATCTTCGAGGCCGCGGTGTTTGTGCATCGTGGCGATCGCCGTCTCGAGGTCGTTTTCGGCGATCTCGCCCTGTTCGAGCGTGCGCCGCCAGAAGGCGCGCTCCGGTTCCGAGCCGCGCCGGAAGGAGAGGACCACGGGCATCGTGATCTTGCCTTCGCGGAAATCGTCGCCGACGTTCTTGCCGAGCTTGGCGGAGGCGCCGCCGTAATCGAGCGCGTCGTCGATGAGTTGGAAGGCGATGCCGAGGTTGATCCCATAGCCGCGACAGGCGGCGATCTCGGCTTTCGGCCGGTGCGCCAGCGTCGGGCCGACTTCGCACGCCGCGCCGAATAGCGCCGCCGTCTTGGCGCGGATTACGTCGAGATAATCGTCCTCGCTCGTCTCCATATCTTTCGCGGCCGCAAGCTGCATCACTTCGCCCTCGGCGATAACCACGGCGGCGCAGGAGAGAACGTCCAGGCAGGGCAGGGAGCCGACCTCCACCATCATCTTGAACGCCTGGCCGAGCAGGTAGTCGCCGACCAGCACGGTCGCCTCGTTGCCCCACAGCATGCGGGCGGCGAGCTTGCCGCGCCGCATGTCGCTTTCGTCGACGACGTCGTCGTGCAGCAAGGTGGCGGTATGCATGAACTCGACGGCGGCGGCGAGCTTGACGTGGCCGTCGCCGCCGTAGCCGCAGAGGCCGGCGGTCGCCAACGTAAGCATCGGCCGCAGCCGTTTGCCGCCCGATGCGATCAGGTGATTGGCGATTTCCGGGATCATTTCGACATGCGAGCCGGCGTGCGCGAGGATCGTCTGGTCGACCCGTTCCATGTCGGCGGCGACCAGCGTCAGCAGCGCCTCGGCGCGCCGTTCGTAGGCAACCTCCTCGAGGGGAATGACGACGCCCAAGATCTCGCTCTCCGCCTGCCGCGATGCGCCAAGTTAGACTGCCGGCGTGCAGCTCGCAACTAGCACCCGTTGCGACCGATCGATTGGCCTCGATTCCGGCTGGCCGAAGCTGCAGGTACGGTCTAAGTTCGGCAGAGATGTTTCCGGCGCACGTCGAAAGCTGCGAGGCCGGTATGAAAGAGCTTCTCAGGACCAACGATCTCGTGTTGATTTCCGCGGTGGAAGCCGCGTTGTCCGGTAACGGCATCGGGGTTTTTGTCGCCGATCAGTTCATGAGTTCGGTGGAAGGTTCGCTCAGCTTTTTGCCGCGCCGCGTGCTGGTGCACGACGAAGACGCGGGCACGGCGCGCAAGGCGCTTTTGGAAGCCGGGTTCGCCCGCGAGCTTTTGGATGTCTGAGGACGTCGAGGATGTCACCGAGGCCCCCTTTCTCGGCGGACGTCTGCGGTTGCGCCAACCCGCAAAAGGCCATCGCGCCGGAACCGACGCGATCCTCCTCGCCGCGGCGGCGCCGGCCGCGGCGAAAGGTCTGGCGCTCGACGTCGGCGCCGGGGTCGGCGCAGCGGGCCTCGCTTTGGCGAAGCTTCGTCCGCAAGTTACGCTCGGCCTGATCGACAACGATCCGCGAGTCGCGGCGCTGGCGCGCCTCAATCTCAGCGGCAACGGAATTCCCGGCGACGTCTATGAAGCGGACGTATTCGATCCGGCGGCGCTGCGCGGCATCGGTCCGGCGCCGCTCGTAATCACCAATCCGCCGTTTCTCGATCCGGCGCGCGCGCGGCTCGCAGCCGATTCCGCTAAGCGCAGCGCGCACGCAATGCCGCAGGCGGGGCCGGGCCCGCTCGCGGCGTGGCTCTCCGCCTGCCTAGCGCTTCTCGAAGAGAACGGGACTTTCATCCTCATCCATAAGCCCGAAGCGCTGGCCGAGATCCTTGGCGCACTTATCCCGCGCGGCGGCGCGCTCACGCTCCTCGGCGTTCAGCCGCGTGCCGACGCACCGGCGATCCGCATCCTAATCCGTGCGCAAAAAGGCAGCCACGCGCCACTCAGCATCGCTCCGGCGCTCGTTCTGAACGATGAACACGGATTTCTTCCGTACGCCGAGGCGATCCATCGCGGCGAAGCGCTGATCGCGTGGTAGGGCCGCGGTCCCGGCCTACCAATGGTGCCAATGATGCCAATGATGGTGCCAGCCCCACCCGCAGTGCCAGCAACGATGCCAATGATGCCACCAGGCCTTCTGGACGAACGGGCCGGCGCCGGGCACCGCTTCCGTCGACAGGACCGAAGTCGCTGCTTGGCCGCTGCCGGCTCCGGGCGCCGCTTGGGCGAGATTTACGGTGATCGCAAGGCTGGATACGGCGCAAGCCGTGAGAGCCAATTTGCGGATAAATTGCATTCGGGATCCTCCCATCAGCGCGGCCAATTGGACTACAAGCCGCCTCTGCGTCTTCATAAAGGTAAAACCATCGGTTGAAAAGTGCGCAAAGCCAACCGACGGCGCACCTTTGCGAAGCGGAAGCACAATAGGCAAGCTATAACGCCGCAATCGCATACGGGTTCCTAATGAAATAATGATGAACCGCTCCGTCGAAGCAAATCGCTGGCTCGATCCGTCGCGGTCCTTTCAAGGGCTGATTCTCGCGCTGCAAAAATTTTGGGCAGCGCAGGGCTGCGTGATTCTGCAGCCCTACGACCTCGAGGTGGGCGCGGCGACTTTTCATCCCGCCACCGTCCTGCGGGCGCTCGGGCCGCTGCCGTGGAAGGCCGCCTACGTACAGCCTTCGCGGCGCCCCAAGGACGGCCGCTACGGCGAAAATCCCAATCGCCTTCAGCACTATTACCAGTTCCAGGCGATCCTGAAGCCATCGCCCGATGACTTGCAGGATCTCTATCTGGCTTCGCTCGCCGCGATCGGCATCGATCCGTTGCTGCATGACATCCGTTTTGTCGAGGACGACTGGGAAAGTCCGACATTGGGCGCTTCGGGGCTCGGCTGGGAATGCTGGTGCGACGGCATGGAAATATCGCAGTTCACCTATTTTCAGCAGGTTGCCGGAATCGAATGTGCGCCGGTCTCCGGCGAGATCACCTACGGACTCGAACGGCTCGCCATGTACGTGCAAGGAGTCGAGAACGTCTACGATCTGAATTTCAACGGCCGCGAAGGCGCCGAAAAGATTTCCTACGGCGACGTTTTCAAACAGGCGGAAGAAGAATATTCGCGCTACAATTTCGAGGCCGCCGACGTCGAGATCCTGTTCCAACATTTCAAGGATGCCGAGACCGAATGCAAGGCGCTCTTGGAGAAAGGCGATGTCTCCGACCGACATCGGCTCGTGCTGCCGGCCTACGATCAGTGCATCAAAGCTTCGCATATCTTCAATTTGCTCGACGCGCGCGGCGTGATCTCCGTCACCGAGCGGCAGAACTACATTCTGCGCGTCCGCGAACTCGCCAAAGCCTGCGGCAAAGCGTGGCTGAAGACCACGGCGGGGGGCGCCGCCGCGATGCCGTCCGCGTGAGCCGTTACATCCGTCAGCGTGCGCGCGGCGAGGCGGCGGAGACGAACTGCGGAATCCGCGTCGAGAAACGATCGAAAAGCAGCATCCCGGCAACCATCGCGGCGACGAACATAGCGGCCTCCCATCCGCCGAAGCTTAGCGCGGCGAGCGCAGGGCCCGGACAGAAGCCGACCAGCCCCCAGCCAATTCCAAACAGCACAGCGCCGCCGACAAGGCGCGCGTCAACGTGCGTCTTCTGCGGAAGATGGAAGGAATCGTCGAAAAGCGGCATCTTGGCCCGCCATGCCAGCCGGTAGCCGATCGCCGCCGTTATGACGGCGCCTGCCATGACGAAAGCGAGGCTTGCGTCCCATGCGCCGGCGAAATCGAGAAAATTGAGGATTTTCTCCGGATTCGTCATCTGCGCGACGACAAGCCCAAACCCAAAAATGAACCCGCAGACGAACGCGACGACGATCTTGGCCAAAACTCAAGCTCCGAGGATGTGACGCGCCACGAAGACGGTCGCCGCGCCCGTCGCCGTGAAGACGACTGTCGCTACGAAGGAACGCTGCGACAGTCGCGCAATCCCGCAAACGCCATGTCCGCTCGTGCAGCCATTGCCCATGCGGGTGCCGAACCCAACCAGCAATCCGCCGCCAATCAACGTCGCCGCCGAATGGGTGATGTCGAACGCCGGCCGACCGCCAAGCATGACGTAGACGAGCGGCGCGGCGACAAGCCCGGCGAGAAAGACAAGACGCCACAGCGTCTCGCCGCGCCGAAGGCCAAGAAACTCGCCGAGAATGCCGCTGATCCCGGCGATGCGGCCGTCGGCCAGCATCAGGATCGATGCCGAGATGCCGATCAGCACCCCGCCCAGAAGCGCTGAGAAAGGTGTAAAACTGGTCATTACGGGCCCCAAGGTAATATCGCCGGCACAAATACAATGACAGCGACGCCGGTGGAAATATACTACCGGTTTCTCGGCCGGTCGCGCATCCGGCGAACCCATGCGGCGGGTCGGCGCAGCCTGCCGAGCAGAAGTCCGCCGATCACTCGTCGGCCGCGGCTTCGATCGAAAGTTTGTTCATCAGCGTGCTGGGATCTTTGATGAGCACGAAATCGGCCACTCCCAGACCTTCGCGTGCAACCGCCACGACCCGCAAATTCTTCGGCGCGGCGACGAATTTTGCGATCGCGTCGCCGAGAACCTTGGCCGCCGGTCCACCGCCGAGCAGAGCGGGGACGCCGATCGCCGCGGCGGCCACGTAGGTCTGGCGCACCGCTTCGGGAGACTTGTTGCTCTGCTTGGCGGCGGCGGCGACGATGCGCTCGAAAAATCCGCCGTTCTCCACCCTGATTTCGATGCGCCGCAGGAGCATCGAAAGCGCCGCTGCTTCCAACTGCGTCTGATCGGCGGAAAACAGATCCTTGCTCACGTTGCTAAAGCTACAGGCGATCTTCACGGCGCCCATGTCGACGCCGCTGAGCGACAGATCGTCAAGGCCGAGCTGCTGTTTCGTCGCATCGAAATGCGCGTCAAGCCGGCTCGACAAATCGATCTTGTCGTAGCCGAGCGCCAACACGCCGTTCCATTCGCCGCCCGCATCCTTCGGATCGAACGTGAAATGGTTGATCAAGGTGGAAAACCGCGTCGGAATGCCGTCTACTGGAGAGGCGCTTACGAGATCGAGGCCGCCGACCTGAAAACGAGTGCGGGACTTCGCTTCACCCGTATCCACATCGAGGCCGGTCAGCCGGATCTCGCCGGCAACCGCTGCGCTCGATGGGCGGGCGGAATCGGACGCCGCCCAATTGCGCAATGCCGCCAGATCGACATCGCGCGCGGCGGCGTTCCCGATCTTTATGCTGGAGCCGCCGGCCGTGACGGCGAGGCCGGAAAATTCGGCGGCGGCGATCTTGGCGTCGGCCATTTGCGATAGATGAATGCCGGCGATCGTGCCGGTACCGGCCGCGTCCTTGTCCGTCACGACGACGCGCAGATTGTCGATGTCGATTGCGCCGACCTCGAAACTCTCGAGAATGTCGGCCGTGAAGGAATTGTTGTGAAGATTATCCGCAAACGGAGCGGCGGCCGGCGGGACGCGCAGTGGGCGCCCTTTGATGTCCTTTGCCGAGAGCGCGCCGATGTCGATTTCGAGTTGCGCTTTTTCGAAGACGATTTTGCCGCCGCCTATCTGAAGCTCGTCATAGAGCGCGTGCAGCGGCTCGGCGTCGCTCTGGCGCGATTCCGAGACGATCCGCGCCGCCAA
Organism: Methylovirgula sp.; assembly: GCA_030036945.1. Classification (GTDB taxonomy): domain Bacteria; phylum Pseudomonadota; class Alphaproteobacteria; order Rhizobiales; family Beijerinckiaceae; genus Methylovirgula. Next base: position 15,510 of record JASHSB010000094.1, read on the forward strand.
TGCGAGATCGAGGCCGGTCGCGGTGATTGGCCCATAATTTACCTGTGTCGCGCCGGTATCCGGGGCCGCGGTCTTGCTTGCCATGCTCGCGACCGTCGCTTTGGCGGCGCGGCCGTCGACGACGTCGTCAAAGGAGACGTCGTGGTAGGAATCGCTTTCGGTCCGGTCGCCGAACCTCGCTCGCATCGCAATTTCCGGAATTGCAACGTGCGCCGCGGAAAATTTCTCGAGCCGGTCGGCGGCGCGCACGATACTTTTCGGATCGAGAAGCGCGGCGAGATCGGCGTCGCCGAAACGCGTGCCGTTGAGCGTAACGGCGCTGATCGTATAGTGCGCCGGCCCGATATCGATGGCGACGTTTTGCGCCGAAACCGTGCCGGGTTGCGCTTCCTGCGCATAGGCTGACGATCCGAAAAACGACGGCGTGGCAAAAGGTACGGTCAGGCGGCCGATGCACAGGGCAAATCCGGCGCGGCGCAAGGTCAGTCCCTCGATGCGGACGGTATGCCGCCAAGGATCGGCCGTGACGTTCGCCACGCGCAGTCCGGCCGGCATGGAACGCGCGAATTCGGCGCGCGCCGCACGATCGGCACCGAGATGAACGATCATTCCGGCCGCCGGCATGGCGACGATCAGAATGGCAGCAAAGACGATCCGGCGCATGACGACCTCGTTATGGGCGCGCGCCCCAAGCGCACTCTACGAAACAGCAAGCCGATTTTGAGGCGGCGGCCTCAGAAAACCAGCGCGTAGGTGCGCTCGATGCTCTCCACGTCCTTTCGTGTCGGCAGCCCCGCCTCATTGCCGAGCCGGCAGATCTTATAGGCCGCCGCGGCACGCGCGAACTCGAAATGATACAGGAAGCTTCGTTCCGGCGCACCGAGATAGGAGGCGACGTATGCGCCGTGGAAGACGTCGCCGGCGCCCGACGTATCGATGATTTTCTCCGGCGGGACGGGAAGGGCCGGAAGGTTCGAGACGACGCCGGTCTCGTCGTACCAAAGCATGCCGCGTTCGCTTTGCGTGACGCCACCGATCTTGCACCCTTTCGCTTTGAGGTGGTCGAGCATGGCGTTCGGCGAAAGCGCCATTTGTTCGCAGAGCCGTTCGGCGACGATCGCAACGTCGACGAAGGCAAGCAAATCCTGAAGATTGCCGCGCAGGCCTCCGCCGTCGAGCGAGGTCAGGATGCCACGCTCGCGGCAGGCCTTGGCGTAATGGATCGCCGCGTCGCCCTGATGGCCATCGAGGTGAAGAATACGGCACCGCGAAATGTCGAGCTTCGGAAAAGGATCGAGAAAGCGATCGTCACGGGCGCGCAAGATCGCCCGTTTGCCGTCCTTCGGCAGCACGAAGGAAAGCGACGAACGCCCCACGCGGCGCGGGTGAACTGGCACCTTGTAGGTGCGCGCCATGTCGAGGAACATGCGGCCGAGCCAATCGTCGGCGACGCTCGCGATCAGGTCCGGCACGAAACCCAGCTTCGCGCAGGCAAACGCCGCGGTGACGGCGTTGCCGCCGAACGAAACCGCGTAATCGTCCGCTACGCGCTTTTCATCGCCCGCCGGCATCGCGTCGCAGCGGACCGTCACGTCGATGTAAGTGTGGCCGATGAACAGGGCTTGCAAGGGATTCCCAGATCGAGACGCGTTGGCCGCGACTGGATGCAATTAGGGCAAACGCGCGAATTCTCTAGACGGAGAAGCTCGAACCGCAGCCGCAGGAAGCGGTCGCCGCGGGGTTGTGGATTTTGAAGGTGCGGCCCATCAGGTCGTCGACGAAATCGATTTCGCTGCCGCGCAGGAAATCGAGCGAGATCGGATCGATCACCACGGTCGCGCCGTCGCATTCCACGACCAGATCCTCCTGCGAGCGATCCCGGGTGATGGCGTAAGTGTATTGAAATCCGGAGCAGCCGCCTCCTTCCACCCCGACGCGCAGCGCGGAACCGGCAGGCTCGCTCTTGAGGATTTCCGCTACCCGACGCGCGGCGCTCGCGGTCAACCCGACCGGGCTTTCGACGGCAGTTTCGCTCATGGCACCTCCGGCGCGCATTCCGAACCGCTTGCGCGCTCTGGTAAGAGGGAAGATATGTCGTAAAGCGGTTCGCCGCAATAACGTGTCGAACGTAACCGCGGCAACGTCGGAGAGGCCGCTTGGCAAGGGATTTCATCGCGGAGCCGGGACGTGCCGCTTACGCCGCTAACCCGGCGTCGAGCCGCGGCCGCGTGTTTGCTGAGCCGACATCGCCGACCCGGACCGAATTCCAGCGCGACCGTGATCGGATCCTGCATAGCACAGCATTCCGGCGGCTAGCGCACAAAACGCAAGTGTTCGTCCCCCATGAGGGCGACCATTATCGCACCCGCCTCACGCATACGATCGAGGTCAGCCAAATTGCCCGCGCCATCGCCCGCGCGCTCGGCCTCGACGACGATCTCGCCGAGGCTCTAGCGCTCGGCCACGATCTCGGCCATACCCCGTTCGGCCACACCGGCGAAGACGTGCTCGACGAACTGATGCAGCCTTACGGCGGCTTCGACCACAACGCCCAGGCGCTGCGGATCGTCACTAAGCTCGAACATCGGTATGCCGCGTTCGACGGTCTGAACCTCACCTTCGAGTCGCTCGAGGGGCTGGTCAAGCATAACGGCCCGCTGGTCGAGGCAGATGGGAGGCCGGTACCGCGCTATGCGGCGCGTGGCGTGCCGCGCGCGGTCAGCGAATATGCCGCGCTGATCGACCTAGACCTCGACAGCTTTGCGAGCGCCGAGGCGCAGGCGGCGGCGCTTTCCGACGACATCGCCTACAACGCCCATGACATCGACGATGGGCTGCGCGCCTGTCTGTTCGATTTCGAGGCGCTCGCCGAAGTCGACCTCTTGCACGACATTCTTGGCGGGATCGATTCGCGCTATCCGGAACTCGAACGGCAACGCCGCATTCACGAGCTGGTACGGCGGGTGATCGCGCATTTCATCGAGGATGCGATTGCCGAGAGCCGCCGCAACCTCGAGGAAACCGGTGCGCAGAGCATCGACGCGGTGCGGGCGCGGCGCGCGCCGATTATCGGCTTTTCGGCGGCGGTTGCCGCCACCGAAAAGCAAATCAAAGAGTTTCTTCTCCGCAATATGTATCGGCACGAGAGGATCGGCCGGGTGCGCGTCGAGGCGGCGGAAGTCATTCGTGATCTCTTTCCGGCATTCTTCGCCGCTCCCGGCATGATGCCGGCGGAATGGGCCGAGGCCGCCAAGCGTGGCGCGCAAAACGAAGCGCGGCTCGCGCGGCTCGTTTGCGACTACATCGCCGGAATGACCGATCGTTATGCGCTCGCCGAGCACGCCCGCCTTTTTGACGTCACGCCCGAATTGCGTTAGCGCGAAAGCCGTCATTGCGAGGCGCATAGCGCCGAAGCAATCCAGAAGTGTCGGATCAATCTGGGAGTTGCCGATCCTAGATTGTTTCGCTCGCAATGACGAGCAGGCTCGATCGTTGAGCGCTTATGAACGTTTATGCCGAATTCCACGCCCGTATCGCCGCCATCCTCGCGCGGATCGTAGAAAGCGGCCGACTGCCCGCGGATCTCGACTTCACCCGTTTCGTCGTCGAACCGCCGCGCGATCCGGCGCACGGCGATCTCGCGGTCAATGCGGCGATGGTTTACGCCAAGGAAGCCAAGGCCGGTCTCGCCAATCCGCGCCAACTCGCTACCGAGCTTGCTGCCGCGCTTGCCGGCGATAGCGATGTCGCCGCGGCGGAAGTCGCCGGGCCCGGATTTCTCAATCTTCGCCTAAAGCCGGCGGTTTTCGCGGAAGTCCTGCGCGCTGCGCTGCGCGAAGGGCCGCGTTTCGGCGCCGCATGCATTTCGCCGTCCAAGCGCAGGATCAACGTCGAATACGTCTCCGCCAATCCCACCGGGCCCATGCATGTCGGCCACGGGCGGGGCGCCGTTTTCGGCGACGCGCTCGCCAATTTGCTCGCCTATGTCGGCCACGACGTGACGCGCGAATATTACATCAACGATGCCGGCGCGCAAGTCGATGCTCTCGCCCGCTCCGTATATCTTCGCTATCGCGAGACGTTCGGCGAGAAGGTCGAGATTCCCGAGGGGCTTTATCCGGGCGAATACCTAAAGCCGATCGGCGCGGCGCTCGCCGCGCAGTCCGGCAAGGCTCTGTTGCGGCGGCCGGAAAGCGAGTGGATCGAGGCGGCCCGTGGCATCGCCATCGCCGGGATGATGGAGACGATCCGCGCCGATCTCGTCGCGCTCGGCATCCGCCACGAAGTCTTCTTTTCCGAGCGGTCGTTGACGGCCGACGGCAAAGATCTCGTCGCCGCGACGATCGCCGAGCTTCGCGCCTTGGGTCTCGTCTACGTGGGCCGTCTTCCGGCTCCGAAAGGCCAGCCGAGCGACGATTGGGAAGATCGCGAACAGACGCTGTTCAGATCCACCCGATTTGGCGACGATATCGACCGGCCGCTCACCAAATCGGATGGGTCCTATACGTATTTTGCCGCAGACATGGCCTATCACAAGTCGAAGATCCAACGCGGCTTCGAAGTGCTGATCGACATCTGGGGCGCCGACCATGGCGGCTACGTGAAGCGCATGCAGGCGGCGGTCGCGGCGCTTTCGGGTGGAAAAGCGGCGCTCGACGTCAAGCTCTGCCAGCTCGTCAAGCTGATGCGCGGCGGCGAGCCGGTCAAAATGTCGAAGCGTAGCGGCGATTTCGTAACCTTGCGGGAGGTTGTGGACGAGGTCGGCGTCGACGCGGTGCGGTTCATGATGCTGTTTCGCAAGAACGACGCGGTTCTCGAGTTCGATCTCGCCCAGGTCATCGAACAATCCAAGGACAATCCGGTCTTCTACGTGCAATACGCGCATGCGCGCTGCAAATCGGTCATGCGCCAGGCGGCCGCGACGTTTCCGGGCCTCGATTCGTCCGCTTCGGCGCTCGCCCGGGGGGACCTTTCGCTCCTCGTCGATCCGGGCGAAATTCGTTTAATTAAGCTCCTCGCCCAATATCCGCGTGTAATCGAAGCTGCGGCGAACGCTCATGAACCGCATCGGATCGCCTTTTTTCTACATGACCTTGCCTCCGATCTGCATTCCCATTGGACGCGCGGCAAAGATCAGCCACAATTACGCTTTGTTAATGAAGAAAGAAGAGATTTAACTATTGCCCGGTTGGCACTTGTGGCGGCGGTTACATCGATTTTGGCGGCCGGGCTTGCCATTCTCGGGGTCCATGCTCCCGACGAGATGCGCTGAGGCACATCCGGGGCCGCGGTCCTAGAACTCCCGCGCGGCTCCGGCGGCGCCGAAAAAAGCCGGTTTTGGGGGAATAGTTCGGCGGGCAGGGGAACTGCAGGGAAGATCGAGGTGATGTCATGAGTGATCCCGCAGCCAGGCAACGACCGATGATCGATCTCGACGAATTCGAGCGGCGGTTGGGTCGTCCGGCTAGCCCGGCATCGAGGGGCGGCGAAGATCCGCTTCTCGAATTGGCGCGGCTTGTCGGCAGCACCGAGGATCGGTACAAGGCCGTATTCCAGAGCCGTCCGGCGGCATCCGCCGCGCCCCGCTCCCCGGCCGCCGAACCGCGGCAGGCGAGCGAGCCGATTGGGCGCCGGTATCGACTGGGTGGCGACTTCGCGGCGATCGAGGCGGGATTGCGCGGCTCCGGCGCCGCGGAAATCCCCGCCGCGCCGGAACTGGCTTTTCATGACGATCCGGAATCGTCCGAAGCGGACGCGGACGATTGGCTCGATTCGCCCTATCTTCCGCCTCCGCCCGCGGTCGAGTCTCCGCGCTCGCGGCTGCCCCTCTATGCGACCGCGGCAATTATCATTGCCGGCATGGCCGGCATCGGCGCAAGTTTCGCGCTGAAACATCACACCGTGGCGCCTCGCGAAATCGCGATGATCAAAGCCGAGCAGGGTCCCACCAAAATTCCGGTATCCGAGACGGCGGATACGCCCAAGCCCCAAGAAGTTTCCGTTCTCGACAGTTCTCAGCAAATTCCCGTCGCGGCGGTCAGCCACAGCGAGGAGCCGGCCAATCTCGGCAAGGCGCCGCAAGCTCCCGCCGCAACAGCGCCGCAGATTCCCGCCGCAACGGCGTCGCAGGCTTCGGCCAGCCCGGCGCAGACTGCTCCGAGCCCCGCGGCGGTCGTTCCGGTTCCCGCGCCGCCCGCCGCCGAAGGGCAAAATCAGGCGTTTGGCCTCTCCGGAATGATCGAGCCCAAGAAAGTGAAGACGGTGGTCGTGCGTCCGGACGGCACGATCATGTCGAGCGATACGCCGCAAGAACCCGCCGTCGCGGCCGCGTCGCCGCCCATGCCGACCGTCGCGCCTACGCAAGCGCAAGAAGAGACGCCGCCCGTTCTTCCCGTGGGCCCCGGTCCGGTGCCCGTCGATACGGCGGCCTCTTCGGCGAAGACAACCGAGCGCGTCGCGGCAGCGAGCCCGAGCGTCGATCCCGTGCCGGCCGGCGCAGATACGGCATCCGCGACGCCTGCCGCGCCTTCAGAGCAGTCGAAACCGGTCGCCGTTGCCGAAACGGAAGCGACGGATTCTACCGCGCCGGCCGGCGCACACGGCTTTGCGGTCCAGCTCGCTGCGCCGCAGACCGAAGCGGAGGCACGCCAGTCCTTGGCGAAGCTGCAGAAGGAATATGGCGCGGAAATCGCCGGACATCGTCTAAAATACCACCGCGCGACGGTCGCCAATAAATCGGTCTTCCGCGTTCGGGTCATCGGCCTGTCGCATGAAGAAGCGACCACGCTTTGCAAGAAGGTTGAGGCCAAAGGCGGCGGTTGCTTTGTCGCCAGGAACGATTGACTCCTCGTCCGTCTGAAGTGACAGCATGACGCGCGCCTTCGTTTGCGGCTGTAGCGGCATGGCCTTGACGCGCGAGGAACGCAGCTTCCTACGCGACAGCGTACCTTTCGGCTTGATTCTCTTCAAGCGCAATATCGACACGCCGGACCAGGTCCGCGCTCTGATCGACGGTTTTCGGGACGCGTGCGGCGATGCCGATGCCGCCGTCCTCGTCGATCAGGAGGGCGGGCGCGTGCAGCGGTTCGGTCCGCCGCACTGGCGCGCCTATCCGCCGCCGGCGCGCTTCGTGGGGCTCGACCTGCCGCTCGAACGTAAGGAGAGGCTCGTCCGCTTGGCGGCGGCGCTCATGGGGTGGGATCTGCGGCTCGTTGGCGTGAGCATCGATTGCGCCCCGGTGCTCGACGTTCCCGTCGAAGGCAGCCATGCGGTCATCGGCGATCGCGCCTACGGGCGCGATCCGCATGTCGTTGCGAAGCTCGGCCGCGCCGCCGCGTTCGGCCTGTGCGACGGCGGCGTGCTGCCGGTCATCAAACATATTCCCGGCCATGGTCGCGCCAAGGTCGATAGCCACCTCAACCTGCCGATCTGTGCGACCCCGCTCGACGTATTGCGCGATACCGATTTTCTGCCGTTCGCGGCGAACGCCGATCTGCCGATGGCGATGACGGCGCACGTCGTCTATGCGGCGCTCGACGCGGAGCGCCCGGCGACGCTTTCGAAGCAGGTCATCGATTATATCCGCGACGGCATCGGCTTCGCCGGCCTGCTTCTTAGCGACGATCTTTCCATGCAGGCATTGCGCGGGGGCTTGCGCGGGCGCGCCGAGGCGGCTTTTGCCGCCGGCATCGATATTGCGCTTCATTGCAACGGCGACCTCGGCGAGACCGCCGCCGTCGCCGAGGCGGCGCCGGCTCTGGCGGGAGCATCGCTTGTCCGGGCCTCGCGCGCCCGGGAATGGCGCGGCGAAGCGATTGCGCTCGATCCTGTGGAAGCTTGGGCCGAGATCGAAGCCGCGCTTGCGATTGCCGCCTGATCGGCCCAAGTTCGCGCTCCCGCCGCCCGCGATTTTAAGTCTAATATCCTGATGCAAGAGATGATTCGCCCGATGGAACCTGCCTTTGACCTGAACGACGCGAGCGGCGAATCGGCATTTTTCGTCGATGTCGACGGCTTTGAAGGCCCGCTCGACCTGCTTCTCGAACTGGCCCGCCGGCAGAAGGTCGACCTTGCCAAGATTTCGGTTTTGGCGCTGGCGGAACAATACCTTGCGTTCATCGAAAAGGCGCACGACTTGCGTTTCGAGCTTGCCGCCGATTATTTGGTGATGGCCGCTTGGCTCGCCTACCTGAAGTCGCGGCTCTTGCTGCCGCAGGCGCAGAAGGACGAAGAGCCGCTCGCCACCGATCTTGCCGCGGCGCTCGCCTTCCGGCTGCAGCGGCTCGAAGCCATCCGCGCCGCCGCCGAGGCGCTCGTCAATCGGCCGCGCTTCGGGCGCGACATGTTTCAACGCGGCCAGCCCGAAGGCGTCGCGATCGCCCGCAGCTTGAAATGGCAGGCGAGTCTTCACGATCTTCTTTCGGCCTATGTGCGGCAACGGCAGAAACACGCGGCTTCGCATATGCGCTTGAAACAGCGTTTCGTCTGGTCGCTGGTGGACGCACGCAAGGCGTTGGAGAAGTTTGCCGGCCAGGCGCTGGATTGGTCGGCGCTCGATCCCTACCTGATGACCTATTGCGTAAATCGTGAAGCGCGCCGCGCGGTGCGCGCCACCGGGCTTGCCGCGACGCTCGAAATGGTGCTGCAGGGAAACCTGAGTATGCGGCAGGATCGAGCCTTTGCACCGATTTGGATCAAGCGGCGCAGCGATCCGCAACCGGCCTGATCGGAACGCGGCATAAAGGGGGAATGGATTGGCTGAAGTGGCAAGATTATTTCCAAACGCCGGGTCGGACACGACGGATCCGGCGATTCTCGGAGAGGCGATGCGCATTGCCGAGGCGATGCTTTTCGCCGCTTCCGAGCCGCTCGAAGAGACCGAGATTGCCCGGCGCATGCCGGACGGATTGGCCGTCGCCGACGTCCTGGCGCGCCTGAAGCAGGATTACGCGGCGCGTGGCGTCAATCTCGTGCGGGTCGGCAAGAAATGGCTGTTTCGCACCGCCGCCGATCTCGGTTGGCTATTGTCGAAGGAGGTCGTCGAGCCGCGCAAGCTGTCGCGCGCGGCGCTCGAAACGCTGGCGATCGTCGCCTACCATCAACCGGTGACGCGCGCCGAGATCGAAGACATCCGCGGCGTGACGATTTCCAAGGGCACGCTCGACGTGCTGATCGAAACGGGCTGGGTAAGGTTACGCGGGCGGCGGCGCAGCCCGGGACGGCCGCTGACTTATGGAACGACCGAGGCCTTCCTGCTGCATTTCGGCCTGGAGGCGATCACCGATCTTCCCGGCCTCGAAGAATTGAAAGGCGCCGGGCTCCTCGAAGGGCCGTTGCCACAGGCATTCACGGTGCCGCAGCCGCGCGATGACGAGGCGCTGACGGAAGACGAGGATCCGCTGGAGCCCGATGCGCGGGAGCCTTTTGATGAAGACCCCTCTGCTTCCTTGGAAGAGATTTCCGATTCGCCGCCGGAAGAATCTGAGACTGAAGATTAAGAAAGAAGCGGAAGTATCTGCCCCCGCTGCAAGGTTCTAGATGGCGCTCGTCAAACCGCCCACCGTGCCGAGGACGCTGCCGAGCAGGCCGCTGACCAAGCCGCCTACTTGGCCGACCAAGCCGGAGGCCGCGCTGGCCAGTCAGTTCACGTAGGGTATCGACGTGAGGCATGTTCTCATCCTTCTCCAATGATGGGGGTTGAGATATGCCGGAATCGCCAGCGTCTTTTCCGATGCTGCACGAACCGACCATTCAAAGTCTGTTCTGACTTGCGGCGTTTCTTTAGCCACGATTTGGGAATTTCCTTGGCAGCTTGAGCGTAGAGCCAATGTATTTGCCATATTGATAAGCACAGATTCAATCTGGCATAAAGAATATACATTGTGGCATAACCGACATGTCGCGCGAGTATTTTACAAATGGAAAAGCTTCCGATCCACGTGGCCTGCGCATTCGATCGCGCCATGGCGGTGCCGGCGCTACTCGTGGCTTCGTCCATCAAACAAACCATGCGGCTCGGGCGCTCGGTTGTCTTTCATGCTGTTGCGATAGACGATGGCGCTTTTCGACAATGCGGGCTTGGGGCACGGCTGAATTCGGAGTTCTTCGAATTCGCGCTGATGCGCGCAATGCCGGAACAGATGATCGATGTAGATCTATCTCGGGCCTCCATTAAGTCACCGGCCTCTCTCTTCCGACTCATGGCTCCGGAGATTTTCCAGGATGTTCCGCGCCTGATCTATCTCGATACCGACGTGATCGTATGCAAACCGTTGGACGACCTTTTCGATCTCGACCTCCAAGGCCACAGCATAGCGGCCTGTCGAGACCTCGGCATGATAGCTCTATCCCGTACGCCGTCTTTATTCCCGGCAAGGAGCGCCCTCTCGATACAAGCAGATCCGTCTTCATATTTTAATGCCGGTGTCTTGCTCATGGATTGTGCAAAGTGGCGCGCAGATAAAATGTCGGGGGCGTTCAAGAAAATGGCCGCTGTTGAACCGCCGAGCAAGTTCCTCCTCTTATATGATCAGAACGCGCTCAATTTTCTGTTTCAGGGCGACTATGTGCGTCTCGATCCACGCTGGAACTCCTGTAATTGCCCCGATGTAGAGCCAGACGATCCGGAAGCGACAGCGATCATTGCGGCGCGTTCTGACCCATGGATCATTCATTTTGCTGGACCACAAAAACCGTGGTTCGTGCAACCAACGACGGCTCGCTATGAGAAGTTTTGGGCGATAACCGCGGCCTCTCCATTCCGACGCGAAGCAAATGCGCTATGGATGAGATCGATTCCGTCTCGCCTCGTACGCGTGTTTCCAAGAAAGGCTGGAGAACTTCTTTTGACGTTATCGCGCTGCATCCGCAGGGTCGAGACTCAGCTGTCAAAAACGGGGGGGGGCGCTTTCGACGCGCCTTTGGCAACTAGGCGAGGCGGTTTATCGTTTATCTCAGTAGTTAATGGAGCGCCGGACTGTGCTGCGGGCGCGACGCGCAGATCAAAGCCGCCCCCAAGTGCGAAGGTATCGCCACCGGCTCCAAAATTGTTTCCGAAGTCGATGACAACCTCGTAGCCCATGGTTGCGCTCGCAGAGACGTTGAACGTCACGCCTTCTGTGCAACTTGATCCGTTCGAACAGGCCGCCAGTGTGCCTGATTGATCGGCAGTATCAGCGCTCCATCCCGCACCCGGAGGTTACGCCTCCGTCCTGCGTCGTCGGATACGCGCCGGCCCATGCGGGTGAGATTGAAGACCCGGAATTGTTCAGCCAAGTGAATTGGGACGTGACCGTTTGTCCGGCAATTTTTGCAGCCGTAAGGCTGTCAATGACGAAGCGGATTTTGACATCCGTGACGCTCGATGCGCCGGTGATTTTATCGCAATAATAGGTGAGGTTTCCGGTTGGGCATGTCGTCGTCCGCACCCACGTAATGCTGGCGCCCGTCGGGATGACAAAGACGCCTTCGGCTGTCCGGTTCGTATTTGCTGCGGTAGTCGTCGCCGTGCCGCTCGTGCCATGAAACCGCTAAGTCAGGGATGCATTGCGGAGGACGTTGACGAAGCCGGCTGTTACGAATTGATTGAGGTCCGCAGAGATGATTTCCAGCGACACAATCGCATTCGAGGTGAGCGATAGAAGCGATCCGGTCGAAGAACTTTGCAGCCCGCGTGTCAGCGGGCCCGCAGATGAATTATAGGTCCCTACATCAATTTCCCACGCGCCGCTGACGTCCTGCACGATATAGCTGATCTGCGAACCGTCCGGCACAGATGTGGCGGAAAAGCTTTGATGCCCAGATGTCGCCGAGCCAAGCGTAATCGTGCTTGTTCCTGGCGCACTGGCGATCGACATCTGCACGGTGTCGGCGAAATGGCTGACCGCCGCAGATGCGGGCACAGGCACCGCAAGCGACCAAGCGAAGACGAGCGTGACGAATGCGGCTATGAAGTGTTTGCGCAGATCGGCGATCAAAGATGGTAGTCCGGCTGGCGCTGAGAAATACACGGTGTTACTTCACGCGTGTGGTAATGCCGCCATGATGCGTGCAGGTGCCGCGCCCGATATGGAAACTCTGCCAGCCGTCGCGGCAAATCGCTTTCACGCCAGGAAGAGGCCCATGGTCGCAATGCGCTCCGTTCACTTCCAGCCCGTCTTCGCCAGATGTGTAATGGGGGGGCGCAACTCGGATCGGCTGAGGCTGGGCGTGACACGACCAGCAAAATGCAAAATGCGAGAAGAAGTTGCATCGGTTCTCGATCGCTGGCGTGCTGCAGGAAGACGGCTTGTTCGCCGGCTCGATCGCCGAGAACATATCCGGATTCGACGATCATCCGGACATGGCTTTGATCGAGGAGTGCGCCGCGCAGGCCGCGATTCTCGACGATATCCGCCGCGCGCCGATGGAATTCGAAACGCTTGTCGGCGACATGGGCGGCATGCTGTCCGGTGGCCAAATGCAGCGGATCATTCTGACGCGGGCACTCTATTTGAAACCGCGAATTCTCTTTCTCGACGAAGCCACGAGTCACCTTGACGAGCCGACCGAGGTGTTAATTGCCGCCACCTTGCGCGACCTGCGAATGACCAGGATCATCGCCACGCATCGCCCCGGTACGGTCGCGCATGTCGATGTAGTGGTGCCGTTCGCGCTGCTGAGCCAATCGAAGACCAGCCTAAGCGACGCACGTGCCGCGCCATGACGGCTGAGCCACTTAAGA
>JASHSB010000095.1 GCA_030036945.1 Methylovirgula sp.
TCGATCGCCGATCATTTCGATCACGCTCCGGATGCCGGATTCGTTCGGTCGTACGATTCGCAGGCGGCGCGCCGCCAATTCCAGGTTTCGCTCGCCCTCATTCTGATTTTGAGCATGGCGGCCTTCGCACTGGGTCTTCTCGTCCGGTTCGACGACCCGGCTGCGAACAATGCGCCGAGCGCCGTGCACGACGTGCACTTCGCCGGAAACCTGGCGGATTTTCGAGGTTGAGCGCGATCCCGGCCGGCCGGAGATGATTGCGTAAAGAGCTACCACGACCCCCGATGCCCCCGTAGGGAGGTCGTGCTTGGGCCGCGCTCCGTGAAGGACGCGGCCCTTTCTTTGTCCGGAGGACGGACGACAGAGGACAGAAGACAGACGACAGAAGGTTAAAACGGCTCCTCTGTCCTCTGTCGTCCGTCCTCCGATCAATCCTTCGGTAAAGGGACGGCCGTAGACTGGCGACATGGGTCCAGCGCAACCTTTCGGCCGGCGTGGCCTGGCAAGTTCGACGAGCTCAAGTGCCGCGGAATTTCGGCCGAGCTACACCGATGCGGTGCCGCCCGAGCTGCTCGCCACGATTCTGCAATCGCCGGAACGCACCGGGTCGGCGGCGGAATGCCCAAAAGTTCACGGAGTGGCTTGGTCGTTTCGCGGCGCTGTTCTCGCCGGGCTTGTCGCCGGCCTGCTGAGTGCCGCGGTCAAAGCGACTTCGGTGCTGGACCTCGGCGGCATCCTTGGCGCGGTTCCGCTCGGCGAGGCGAAAGTCCCGTTCGCCGTCGCGCTGGCCGCCGCCGGACTTTGGGGCGGTGCCCGCTCCGGCGCGCTCGTCCTGCTCGTCGCCCACTACCTGCTCAATCGTTTCGGCAAGACGAGCTATGCCGCCTACGCGCTGGCTGGCGCCGGCGCCTCTCTCGTCTACGTGTTCGTCGCCGAATTGCTGGGGTTCGCAGCCATTCATGCGCTCACCGGCGACGTCCTGTCGGGCGCCGCGGCGGGCTTCTTCTATCGTCTCTTTGCCGCGACCGAGCGCAGCGCGCCGGGCGCTGCCGAGCGTTAGAACAATTTTCTTGTGGCAAGCGTCACGATGTCCCCTCTACAAACGCGCCGCGTTGGGCACACTGGGGGACATGCCCATGCGTCTCCTAGCCTTGATCCTCCTCGCGCTCCTACCGATCGTGGCGGATGCCGACGGGCTTTTGGATCGTGTCGCTAACCGCGCGACGACGGCCGTAGCCGAAGACGACGGCGGCAGCGTTCTCGAACGCGCCGCCTTCGTCAAATCGCATCGCGACGATTTCTCCTTCCGCCTACCGCTCGAATGCTATTCCTCGTGCACGTTGCTGCTCGCCATTCGCGGCGCCTGCGTCCTGCGCGGCAGCCACCTCTATTTCCATTCCGCTACGCTGGACGGACGCCGTTCGCCGCGCTGGAACGCCTACGCCATGGGTTTCTATCCCGTACCTATCCGCCGCTGGGTCGTCGCGCATCGCGCCCTCGGCAGCTTGCGCTTCACGGCCTTGGATTGGCGCACCGCCGCCAATCTCGGCGTGCGGGTCTGCGACTAACGGCTTTGCGCTTTGATCGGCCGCGCGGAATGCCCATATTGGGGCCATGCCTAAGCCCCCACATCGCGCTACTTCCCGTTCCAAAGCCGCACGGCCCGAGCAAAAGCCGCTCGGCGAACATCTCGCCGCGCTGCTCAATCCGGCGCTCAACGCCGGCTTCGCCGAAGCGCCGGCCGCTTACAAGGATTTTGCCGCCGCGCAAGGGCTGGGCGGCGTGGAGGCAACCGTCACTTCGCTCAGGGATCTGCTGGAGCGCGGTGATCCGAACTTGCGCGGCAAGCAGCCTTGGACGCCGCATCGCCCGCCGCACCCGGAGAAAACCGAAGGCGGCATTAAGTTCAAGCTCGTCGCGGATTATGCGCCGCGCGGCGACCAGCCGACGGCGATCGGCGAACTTGTTTCCGGCATAGAGGCCGGCGAGCGCGACCAAGTGCTGCTCGGCGTCACCGGCTCGGGCAAGACCTATACGATGGCGCAGATCATCGCCGCGACCCAACGTCCGGCCCTCGTGCTCGCGCCCAACAAGACGCTCGCCGCGCAGCTCTATGGCGAATTCAAGAGCTTCTTTCCGGAGAACGCGGTCGAATATTTCGTCTCGTATTACGATTACTACCAGCCCGAAGCCTACGTGCCGCGCACCGACACCTATATCGAGAAGGAATCTTCGATCAACGAGCAGATCGACCGCATGCGCCACGCCGCGACGCGCGCGTTGCTCGAACGCGACGACGTGGTCATCGTCGCCTCGGTATCCTGCATCTATGGCATCGGTTCGGTCGAAACTTATACCGCGATGACGTTCACGCTGAAGGTCGGCGAGCGCATCGACCAGCGCCAGCTCATCACCGATCTTGTCGCGCTCCAATACAGACGCTCGGGCGGCGATTTTTATCGCGGCCTGTTCCGCGTGCGCGGCGACACGATCGACGTCTTTCCCGCCCATTACGAGGACCGCGCCTGGCGCATTCGCTTCTTAGGCGACGAGATCGAAACGATCGCCGAATTCGATCCGCTGACCGGCGGGAAGACGCAGGATCTCGAATTCATCAAGGTCTACGCCAATTCTCACTATGTCACGCCGCGCCCGACGCTCGTGCAATCGATCAAGGGCATCAAGGAAGAGCTGAAAGAACGGCTCGCCGAGCTCTATGCCGCCGGACGACTGCTCGAAGCGCAGCGCCTCGAACAGCGCACCACGTTCGATCTCGAAATGATAGAGGCGACCGGCTCCTGCGCCGGCATCGAAAATTATTCGCGTTATCTCACCGGCCGCCGGCCCGGCGAGCCGCCGCCGACGCTGTTCGAATATCTGCCCGACAACGCGATCGTCTTCGCCGACGAGTCGCATGTGACCGTGCCGCAGATCGGCGGCATGTATCGCGGCGACTTCCGCCGCAAGGCGACGCTGGCCGAATATGGCTTCCGGCTGCCGTCCTGCATGGACAACCGGCCGCTGCGCTTCGAGGAATGGGACGCGATGCGGCCGCAGTCGATCTATGTTTCGGCAACGCCCGGCAAATGGGAGATGGAGCGCACCGGCGGCGTGTTCGTTGAGCAGGTGATCCGCCCGACCGGGCTCATCGATCCGGCGGTGGAGATCCGTCCGGCCCGCGCCCAGGTGGACGATCTGCTTGGCGAAGTTCGCGAGGTGGCCCGCACCGGCTATCGCTCGCTCGTCACCGTGCTCACCAAGCGCATGGCCGAGGATCTGACCGAATATCTGCACGAGCATGGCGTGCGGGTGCGCTACATGCATTCCGACATCGACACGCTGGAGCGGATCGAAATCATCCGCGATTTGCGGCTCGGCGCCTTCGACGTGCTGGTCGGCATCAATTTGCTGCGCGAAGGCTTGGACATTCCCGAATGCGGGCTCGTCGCCATTCTCGATGCCGATAA
>JASHSB010000096.1 GCA_030036945.1 Methylovirgula sp.
TGCAGCAAGGCGCGGTCTTTGTAGAAACGCAAAGTCCGCAGGTTGACCCGGAACTCGCGCGCCATCTCGCCGATCGTCCAGGCGCGCTCGCTTTGCGCCTCAGGCGGCTCGATCCGGCTTTGGGCGGTATTGACGAGATTCATCTCCATGGCGGTTCCTCGTCGAAGGATTGGTCGAATCAATGATACGACTATAGATTGCATCATTACGCTGTGCAACTTCAAGTCAAATGCGGTTTTCAGTAGCCTCTGTTTCAAAATCGAGCAGAGTTAACCGGGTGTTTACCGGGGTTACGGAAATTCAAAGAACAAAGGCGGCGCGCCGCGAAGCGAACGATGATTCGGCACCTTTCGCTTTTCCCGAGCAGCGATTCTTAAGTCGGGGCTTTCTCGATCTCCCGCCGGAGAGAACATGATGAGAGCGGCTGCCTGGGGTGGCAAGGATCGGGAGGAAGACGCGGTGCGCCATGCGCAACGCGGCTCCGCGGAGGGCGCTTCAACGCGTCTCTACGCCAATCGACTGAAACGGGTGGAATCGACGCTGCACGCTTTGTTGGCGTCGGTAGCGTCTTCAGTCGACACTGAGCCGCCGGCAGCGGACCGGCCGCGATCCTTCAAGTCGCGTCCGTCGATAGGGGCGGCCATCGCCGAAGTCGCGCGGCGACAAAAGGAATTGGACGAAGAGGGCTGCGGTGCCGTTCCGGCCGACGATCTGCAGCGGCAGCTTTCCGGACTATCCGCCAAGCTCGACGAGATGCGGCGCGAACAAGCGGCGCGCCAGGTTGAGCCTCCTTACCAGCCCTACAAATTGCAGACCGAAACCTCGGATGTGTCGGATGCGCTGCAGGGCGTTGCCCAACACTGTTCGGTCGCCGCCCTTGAAGAGGCGATCCGTACGCTCTCGCAAAAAACCGAGGCCTTGCGCAGCGAAAGCATCCGAGACGCCGTGGCTGAACCGCTCGAAGAACTCGTCGGCGAATTCAAGCGTTCGCTGGCGGCGATCGATCCGCGCCCGACGATTGCCGGCGTCGAGGCCGAGCTGAAGCAACTTGGCGCCAAGCTTGAGAACCATTCCCGCCCGGATGTCGATTCTGCGGCCTTCGGGCGGATACAGCAGCAAACGCGGGAGATCTGCAACCTTTGGACGACGGCCGTGACCCGGCCGCTGCCGACCGCGCGGATCGAACAGCAGATCGAACGGTTGGCGGAAAGCATCGAGCGGCAGCGCGCCGAAGGCGGCGCCACCGGCGGCACGGCCGGGATCGAGGAACGGCTCGATGCGCTCGCCGCCAAGATTGAAGAAGCGCTCACCGAAACGTGCGACGAAAGCCGCTACGAGGCATTGGCGCGGCGCATCGACGATGTCCATCGCGATCTCGCTGAGCTGATCGCGGAACGTCCGGGGATGGATACGCGACTGTTCGAAAATCTCGTCGGCGAATTGGCGGAGAAGATCGAGCAGACCAAGGTGCAACCCGATCCGCGTGCGCTCAACGCTTTGGAGCGGCAGATCGCTGGATTTGCGCAACGGCTCGAGACGGCAACCAGCGGCCTTTCCTCGTTGGCGTCGTTGGAACAGACGATCAACGCGCGGTTTGCCGAGCTCGAACAAGGCCGGCGCGCGGCGCTTGAAGCGGCGCAGAATGCCGGCGATCGCAGCGTCGAAGCGACGAACATCGGACACGAACTGCAAAGACTGCGCGCCATGCAGGACGAAGCCGATCAGCGCACGGCTTCGACCTTGAACGCGGTCCACGAGACGCTCGAAAAGGTCGTCAACCGTCTTGCGACGATGGAAGACGATGTCACGCCGTGCCCGAAAGTCTCGAACGAGATGCTTGCCTCCGGGCCGGCGCCGATCTTCGCGCCGGCACCGCAGCGCACTCCGCGGCAGAGCGACTTGGCGGATTTGCGGGACTTGCGGATCAGCCCGGAGCAGCTCGCAACACGGCACGACGACGGCAAGAAGGCGCCGCCGCCGCCCGCGGCGCTCGAAGATCTGCTGATCGAGCCGGGCAGCGGTTTTCCTGTACGGCATGAGGAAGATTCGCCCCGCGCCCGCGAGGCGCGAGAGCAGGAATGTCCGGCGACACGCGCCGATTTCATTGCCGCGGCGCGGCGCGCCGCGCAGGCCGCGCAAACCGAGGCCGCCACGTCCGCCGAGCAAAACCCGGCGCGCGCGATAGCTTCGAAAGATCGTGCCGGCCTCGTCCGCCAGGCCCGCAACTTCATCGAGCAGCACAAGCGCCCAATGGTTCTTTCGCTTGCGATCTTGTTCGTCGCGATCGGTACCTACGCCGTCGTCAAGAGCGTGGGCCGCGCGGCGCCAACCGGTGTCTCTTCGAGCGCCGATACGCCGGCCGTTGCGATGACCGTTCCTCCGCAAATCACGCCGCCGGCGGCACCCGCGGTAAAGACCGCCGCGCTCCCGCTACCGGCGGCGCTTACGCCGCCGGTAGCGCCCGGCGTCGATACCATGCCCACCGCGTCCATTCCGCAGCCGAAGGCGGTGGCGCCTGACATTACCCAGAGCGATCCGCAAGCCGCCGCGGCGGCCGGCGACGCCAAGGCGCAGTTCCTCTTGGCGACCAATTACGCGGAAGGCCGAAACCTGCCCCGCAATCTCTCCGCGGCGGCGGCGTGGTACACGAAAGCGGCGGCGCAAGGCCTCGCGCCCGCCCAATATCGTCTCGGCGGTTTCTACGAGAAGGGACTCGGCGTCATGCACGACCTCGATCGGGCGAAAAACTTGTACCAAAGGGCCGCGGAACAAGGAAACGTCCGCGCCATGCACAATCTCGCGGTGCTCGCGGCGGACGGCGGGAACGCCGGCAAGCCGGATTATGCGACCGCGGCGCAATGGTTCAAGAAAGCCGCCGAATACGGCGTACGCGACAGTCAATATAATTTCGCCGTTCTTCTCGCCCGCGGTCTCGGCGTCCAGCAGAATTTCGTCGCGGCTTATATGTGGTTTTCGATTGTCGCCGCGCAAGGCGATGACGATGCCGCCCGCAAGCGCGACGATGTCGGCGCGCGGCTCAATGCCAACGAACTTGCCGCGGCTAAAGCCCTGGCCGACGCCTTCCGCGCCAAGACGCCAGATCCTTCCGCCAATGACGTTGAGGTGCCAAACGGCGGATGGATCTCTTCAGTGCCTTCTTCGGGAACGACGAACAAGACGCAGCACCCCAAAACCACTTTGATGTGAAGGCGGCTCGCCGCCGCGTCTCTCAACGACGCCCGCCCATGCGGCAGGTGCCCGTCGGCGTCGTTTCTCCGGGCATGAAGATGCGCACGCTCCAGCCCGATAGACCAGCGGCGGTTCCTTCGCCGCAAATCTCCCGCGCCGTATCGCTTGCGAGCTGCCGTTCGACGTCGCGGCCGACCGGCGAAGCGCTCGGCACCGCCGCCACGACATCGAGCGAATGCGCGGCGGCATTGATGTCGTAATGGGTGATGAGCCCGACGGATTTATGGGCGTCGCCGAGCGTGCCGAGGATTCGCATCGGGTCCGCATGCGCGACGTCCGTCGGCGCGCCGGCGGCGAAGGCGAGCACTGCGGACGGTAGCAAGGCGAATTGGCATACTACTTTGCGCATCGATTCAAACCTTTATCGAGGAAAGATGCACTTCATCCATAACAAGAGAAAGCGTCCCCGCCGGCATTTTTGCGCGGAGTCGGCAGAGTTTTCAACCGGGAAGCTTCCGCGGAACCGCTTATAAAAATGCGCGACAAATTTCCTCAGGCATCAATCCGGCAGACACTGGTTCTGCGCCACGCGATAAATCCGCTCGCGGCCGAGCACATGCACGAAAACCCGGCCGCCGCGTCGAAACAGCGTCGCAAAAGCGTCGTCGCATAGATTGAGGCCGCCCGCATAGGCGCCGAAGGCCGGCAGTACGCAACGGATCGCGTCGCTGACGAAACAGCGCCGCCGGACCGAGCCGCCGACGCCGGCGACGCGCGCCGTGGGATGTAAATGGCCGGCGATCTCCGGCGAGCCCGCCTGCGCCTCAGGCCTATGGCGAAAGGCGATGCCGGCAATCTCCAGTTCGGCAATGCGGACGCCGCCGAGCTCGGCCGATAGGTGCGGATCGTGATTGCCGGCAATCCAGATCCAATCGCGGCCGTGTTGCATGCGGTAAAGCGCGGCGCGATCCGGCCCCGAAAGCCGCACGGCGCCCTCGACATCGTGGAAGGAGTCGCCAAGCGCCAATACGGCGCGCGGCGCATAGCGGGCGATCAGCGCGCCGAGCGCGGCGAGCGTCGCTGTGGTGTCGTAGGGCGGCAGAAACACGCGCCGGGCAGCATAGGCCGAGCCTTTTTCAAGGTGAAGATCGGCGACTGCGAGCAGCCGCTCCTCGCGCCAATAGAGCGCCCCCATCGGGTCGGCCACGAATTGGGCGCGCCCGAGCCCGAGAAGATGCTCGGCCGCGCGCCAAGAGTCGCCCATGCTGTTGTCGCGTTGCAGGCTGTTCATAAGGATCGGCGCGCAAGGCCAGCGGGAGAAACCGAACGATTTGCCCACTATGCCGAGCCCGCTTGCTCCGATCAAGAAGACACGGAACTTCGGCACAAGATGTGCAATTTGCGGCACGGCAGGCACGTCTCGGCACCGCTTTGCCGGCTCCCGCCGCGATGCTATAGGGGCGGCGCAATCCCCAGGCCATTCCCCACGAAGGTTTCTCGATGAACAAGATCAAGGTCGCCAATCCCGTCGTCGATCTCGACGGCGACGAGATGACCCGGATCATCTGGCACCTTATCCGCGATAAACTCGTCGATCCCTATCTCGATATCGATCTCGAATATTACGATCTCTCGATCCAGAATCGTGACGCGACCGACGACCAGGTGACGATCGACGCCGCCAACGCGGTAAAAAAATGGGGCGTCGGCGCGAAATGCGCGACTATCACGCCCGACGAGGTGCGGGTCGCCGAATTCGGTCTCAAGGAAATGTGGAGGTCGCCGAACGGAACGATCCGCAACATCCTCGGCGGCGTCATCTTCCGCGAGCCGATCATCTGCCGGAATGTACCGCGTCTGGTGCCCGGCTGGACGGCGCCGATCGTCGTCGGCCGTCATGCCTTCGGCGACCAATACCGCGCCGTCGATTTCAAGGTGCCGGACAGCGGGCGGCTTTCCATCAAATTCGAGGGCGACGACGGCAAGGTCATCGAGAAGGAAGTGTTCAGTTTCCCGGGTGCCGGCGTGGCGCTCGCCATGTACAATCTCGACGATTCGATCCGCGATTTCGCACGCGCCTCGCTGAATTACGGTCTGCTGCGCAAATATCCGGTCTTTCTCTCGACCAAGAACACGATCCTCAAGTTCTACGACGGCCGTTTCCGGGATATTTTCCAAGAGGTCTACGAGAAGGAATTCAAGGAGCGCTATAAGGCTGCGCGGATCACCTACGAGCACCGGCTGATCGACGACATGGTCGCCTCGGCGCTCAAATGGTCGGGGGGTTACGTCTGGGCCTGCAAGAACTACGACGGCGACGTGCAGTCGGACGCGGTCGCGCAAGGCTTCGGCTCGCTTGGGCTCATGACCTCGGTGCTCTTGACTCCGGACGGCAAGACGGTCGAGGCGGAGGCCGCGCACGGCACGGTGACGCGGCATTACCGCGAATATCAGAAGGGCAGGGAGACTTCGACCAATTCCATCGCGTCGATCTTTGCCTGGACGCGGGCGCTTGCCCACCGCGCCAAGCTTGACGACAATGCCGAGCTCGCCAAGTTCGCCGCCACCTTGGAAAAGGTTTGCGTCGAAACGGTCGAATCCGGATCGATGACCAAGGATCTGGCGCTGCTCGTCGGCTCCGAGCAGAAATGGCTTTCGACCACCGGCTTTCTCGACAAGATCAGCGAGAATTTGCAGCGCGCCATGCAGCCCGCCGCGGCCTGACGGGGTCGGGCGCTTCGATCCGCCCTTCTTGCGGCCAATATTGTATCGCCCCTGGCATCCCGTTATAAGGCCAGCGTTTTGGTTTGGGGTGCGGGGATTTCGAAACGTGCCGACCGATACGATCGATGCGGACTATCGACCGTCCGAAGACGAACCTTTCATGAATGAACGCCAGCGCGAATATTTCCGCCGCAAACTGCTGGCGTGGAAAAACGACATCCTGCGCGAAGCGCGCGAGACGCTTGTCGTCCTGCAAAACGACAATGAGAACCTGCCCGATCTGGCGGACCGGGCCTCTTCGGAAACCGATCGCGCCATCGAACTGCGGGCCCGCGACCGGCAGCGCAAGTTGATCGCCAAGATCGATTCCGCACTGGGCCGCCTCGACGACGGCACCTACGGATATTGCGAGGAAACGGGCGAACCGATCTCGCTGAAGCGGCTCGACGCACGCCCGATCGCCACGTTCTCGATCGAGGCGCAGGAGCGCCACGAGCGCCGCGAACGCGTCTATCGCGAAGAGTGAATGCCCCTTTTGCGCGGGCACGAAAGGGAATTCGTCAAATTGCTTCCTATGTAACATCCGGTTAGGGTCGGCGCGGCGCCTGCGGGAGCTTCGCCGCGCGTTGAATTTTCATGCCTTTCCGGAAAAGCGACCATGTCTCTGCCGGCTACCGTTCCGCTCACCCCTTCCGCTGCGACTCCCGCCAAGCCGGCCGGCCCGCGCGTCGCTTCGGCGCGGCTCGACAATGGGCTCGATATCGTGGTCGTTCCCGATCATCGCGCTCCCGTGGTTACCCACATGGTTTGGTATCGCAACGGTTCGGCGGACGATCCGATCGGCAAATCAGGAATCGCGCATTTCCTCGAACATCTGATGTTCAAAGGGACGAAGGGTCATCCGGCAGGAGAATTCTCGGAGCTGATCGCCGGGCTCGGCGGTCAGGAGAATGCCTTCACCTCGACCGACTTCACCGCCTATTTCCAGCGCGTCGCCAAGGAGCACTTGAAGATCTGCATGGAATACGAGGCCGACCGCATGTCGAACCTCGTGCTCGCCGGCGAGGTGGTCGTGCCGGAGCGCGAGGTCGTACTCGAAGAGCGCCGGATGCGGACCGATTCCGATCCCGCCGATCTCTTGAACGAGGCGGTGCAGGCGGCGCTGTTCACGCGCCATCCTTACGGCTCGCCAGTGATCGGCTGGCAAAGCGACATCGAGGGGCTCGGACGCGCCGACGCGCTCGCCTATTACGACCGTTTCTATACGCCGGAAAATGCGATCCTCATCGTCGCCGGCGACGTCGAACCTGCCGCCGTCATCGATCTGGCGCGCGCGATCTACGGCCGCATTTCCGCTCGCGGCGAAACGCCGAAGCGCATCCGGGTACGCGAGCCAGACGTTCGCGCCCACCGGCTCGTGACGCTTGCCGACCCGAAGGTCGAACAGCCGTCCTACCAGACGGTATTCCTCGTTCCCTCCTATCGCACCGCCGCGTCCGGCGAGGCGGAGGCGCTAGAAGTGCTCGCCCATCATCTAGGAGGCGGCCCGGCGAGCCTGCTGTTCAAGGCGCTGGTGATCGACAAAAAGATCGCCGTCTCGGCCGGCGCTTATTACGACGGCACAGCGCTCAATGACACGCGCTTCTACGCTTACGCCACGCCGGCGCCGGGTGTCAGCTTGGAAACGCTCGATACCGAAATCGCCCGGCTCATCGCCGAGGTCGCGGCGCATGGGATCGCCGAAGCCGATCTCGCCCGCGTCAAGACGCGGCTCGTCGCCGACGCCGTCTATGCGCAGGACAGCCAGGTGGCGCTGGCGCATTGGTATGGCGCTTCGCTGGCAATCGGCCTGTCGCTTGCCGACATCGCGGCATGGCCGGAACGGATCGAAACGGTGCGCGCCGCCGACGTCGTCAAGGCGACGCGCTGGCTGGATGCGCGGCGCAGCGTCACCGGGTTCCTGCTGCCCGAAGCGGCCGCAGCGGCGTGAGGCGCTTATGGGCACCCATTCCAAGACGGAGATAAAAGAAGGCCTGCCGGCCTCACGCGCCGCCCGCGTGCGCAAGGTCCTCTCTCCGGGCGGCATCGAAGCGTGGCTCGTCGAAGATTATGCCGTGCCGCTCATCGCGCTCGAATTCGCTCTGATCGGCGGTGCGGCGCAGGAGCCGAAAGGCAAGCCGGGCGTTGCGACGCTGCTGGCCGGACTGCTCGACGAAGGGGCGGGGCCTTACGATTCGGACGCCTTCCATCGCGCCCTCGAGGATCAGGCGATCGAACTGTCGTTTTCGGCGGATCGCGATTTTCTTTCCGGCCGGATGCAAACGCTCGCCCGCAACAAAGCGCGGGCCTTCGAGCTGCTGCGTCTCGCGGCGACGGAAGCGCGGCTCGAGGCAGATGCTTTCGAGCGGGTGAAGAGCCAAGTCGCCGCCGGATTGAAACGCGACTTGAACGATCCCGATACCGTCGCGAGCCGCACTTTTCGGCGCCTCGCCTATCCCGAGCATCCCTACGGCGCGCCGCTGCGCGGCGATCTCGGTACGCTCGAAGCGCTCCGTCGCGCCGATGTCGCCGATCTGCGCGCCGCGAATTTCGCGCGCGACAATTTGAAGATCGCCGTGGTGGGAGCGATCGACGCCGAAACGCTTGGCAGGACGCTCGACGAGGTGTTCGGCGCACTGCCGGAGAAGGCCGCGCTCGCGCCGGTCGCCGATATTGTCTTCGCCGGCGCCGGCACGCGCCACGTCGTCGATCTCGACGTGCCGCAATCGACGATCCGCTTCGGCCGCCAGGCGATCGCCCGCGCCGACAAAGATTTCATTGCCGCCACGGTGGTCAATCACGTGCTCGGCGGCGGCGTATTTTCGGCGCGGCTCTTCAAGGAGGTCCGCGAGAAGCGCGGGCTCGCTTATTCGGTTTATTCGCGGCTCGTCGATCAGGATCACGCCGCGATGTTGTGGGGCGGCACTTCGACCAAGAACGAACGCGCCGCGGAATCGATGCAGGTGATCGAGGCCGAAATCCGCGATCTGAGCGAAGCGGGACCGAGCCAGGATGAGCTGGAGAAGGCGAAGCAATATCTCATCGGTTCCTATGCGCTGCGCTTCGACACCTCGACCAAGATCGCCAGCCTTCTCGCCCGCCTGCAGGCGGAAGGCTACGGCATCGATTTTCTCGACGAGCGCAACCGGCTGATCGCCGCCGTCACGCTGGCCGACGCCAAACGCGCCGCGCGGCGGCTCTTCGGCGACGGCGCGCTGCTCGTCACCGTGGCGGGACGGCCGGCGGGAATGTAAAGTCCTTCTCCCCGCTTGCGGGGAGAGGGCAGGGTGAGGGGCCGGGGGATTTGCATCATCGCAGCCAGTCTCCTCCTCGCCCCTTGTATCTGTGGATTGCCTGCTAGGGAAAAGCCGGCGAAGTTGCGGCCGTAGGTCAGCCCGCAAGCCCCTAGGGTGGAAGAGCCCGTGGGTGAGCTTGGCGCGACCTCCGTTCGATTGTCCGAATACCCGAACAGTCGCAAGGGCCGATCAAGCCCGCATCTGCAAGGATGGGTTATGGACGAACCTCGCCGTGTCACGACCTGCGTCGGTATTGATGTGTCCAGAGATCGGCTCGATGTGCACGTTCGCCCATCGGATGCCTGCTTTGCCGTCACGCGTGACGGCAAAGGACTCGAAAATCTTGTCGAGCGCCTCGCCACGCTCGACGTATCGCTGATCGTGCTCGAAGCCACGGGCGGCTTCGAAACCAAAGTGGCGGCAGCTCTTGCCGGTGCCGGCTTGCCGCTCGCCGTTGTCAATCCGCGCCAAATCCGCGCCTTCGCCGGCGCCCTCGGTAAATTGGCCAAGACCGACGCCGTCGACGCACAGGTGATTGCCCTCTTTGCCGAACGCATCCGGCCGCAGGCGCGGCCCGTGGCCTCGCCCCAGGCCCAAAAGCTCGGCGAGCTGGTCGCCAGACGCCGCCAAGTCGTCGAAATGATCGGCATAAAAGCCAATCGCCACAAACGCGTCGCGGATAAGCGGCTCGCCAAGAAAATCGCCCGCCACCTCGCCTTCCTCGAAAAGGAACTCGCCGAAATCGATATCGACATCGATACCGACGTACGCGCCTCCTCCTTCTGGCGCGAGGCCGAAGATCTTTTGACCTCCGTGCCCGGCGTCGGTTCGATCACCGCCCGGACTTTGATCGCCGAACTGCCGGAACTGGGTCGCTTCGATCGCCGTAAGCTGGCGGCCCTCGTCGGCGTCGCCCCGATCAATCGTGACTCGGGTCAGTGGCGCGGACATCGCGCGATCGCTGGCGGCCGAACCGAAGTGCGCAACGTCCTCTACATGGCCACTCTCGCAGCCATTCGTTGGAATCCCGTCCTGCGCGCCAGCTACACGCGCCTCGTCCAACACGGAAAACCCAAAAAGCTCGCCATCGTCGCCTGCATCCGCAAGCTTCTCACCATCCTCAACGCTATCATCCGAACCAAATCAAAATGGCAATACGCTTGACAGCTAAGACAGTCGCTCACCCCGGCCCTCTCCTCTATTCGCTTGGCTCAGGGGAGAGGGAGAGATCAGCGCCGCCATGCCCGTCCGCCCCCTCCATCCAGTGCTTGTCGATCGCATCGCCACCGGCGAAATGGTCGAACGGTCCCTCGGCGGTGAAGGAGCGGCGTTCGACGTCGGTGCGACACACATCGATCGAGTTGACTTCGCCGTGGATGCGGCCAGGGGTGTGCTACAGAGCGGCGGCCCAATCGTCACCAGGCCGGATCCGACGCAAATGACTTCGATGGCGGATGAAATTGGCACCACGACAGCGCGCCCGCGCGTGCTGGACTGGGCAGAGATCCCCATCGATACAGTAGAGCTCGCGCGTTTTCTCATCGGCAAAATGCTTGTGCGCGTATTAGCCGATGGCGTGGCGGCCGGCCGGATCGTCGAGACCGAGGCATATGTCATCGGCGACTCCGCGGGTCATGCCTATCGTGGCATCACCCCGCGCAATCGGACGCTTTTCCTCGAGCGCGGGCACGCCTATATCTATCTCGCCTATGGCAGCTCGTTCATGCTGAACGTCTCGAGCGAAACATCAGGCGTGGGCGCGGGGGTCTTGATCAGGGCAATCGAGCCTACCGACGGCATCGCGATCATGCAGCGAAACCGCGGCACCGAGCGCGTGCGGGACTTGGCGCGGGGCCCGGGACGGCTGACCGCGGCCCTGGAGATCGATCGCCAACTGGACGGGATCGATCTTTGTCGGGCCGGCCCGCTGTGGCTCGGATCCGACGGTCGGGCATCCGATAAAATCGCTTTAAGCAAACGGATCGGCATTCGACACGCAGCCAACAGGCTGCTGCGATTCTATGTTCGCGGCAATCGGTTCGTCAGCGGTCCGCAGGTGCTTAATAGATGAGAGACCCGACCTTGCGGTCTTGATGGAAGCGCCTTCTCCGAGGCTCGTGTGTCGCATCGAGCTGGGCAAGGAGTACGAGTGTGGCAGACCCGGATGCGCTTCGCTATATGACAATACCTCTCGCCCACGGATCTGGCGCCATGCCGGCCCTCGGCTTTGGCACGTTGATCCCCGATCCTCTAGTGACCGAGCAGGCGACGAAGACGGCATTGGAAGTGGGATTTCGGCATCTCGATTGTTCGGAGCGCTACCGCAACGAAGACGCCGTCGGCAGGGCGATGCAGCAGGTATTCAAGGCGGGGAAAATTCAGCGAAAGGATGTCTTCGTCACCACAAAGCTCTGGAACAACAACCATCGTCCGGAGCGGGTCCTGCCGGCCTTCGAAGCTAGTCTGCGGCGCCTGCAGCTTGACCATGTCGATTGCTATTTGATCCACACCCCATTTGCCTTTCAGCCGGGCGACGAACAGGATCCGAGGGATAAGCAGGGCCGGGTTATTTACGATACCGGAGTAACTTTGGCAGACACATGGCGAGCGCTGGAGCGCCTGGTGGATGACGGCAGATGTAAGTCAATCGGTTTGTCGGATATCGGCCTGGAGCAATTGCAAGACATCGTTGCAGTTGCGCGGATCAAACCCGCTGTGGCGCAGGTCGAATCCCATCCGTATCTTCCCGAGTGGGAGTTGCTCGAATTTTGTCGCCAACAAGGGATCGTCCTCCTCGCATTTGCGGCGCTGGGGCATGCGATACAGCCAAGAGTTACGGAAGATCCGATCATCGCGGCCATCGCGCGGCGCGTCCACAAGACCCCCGCTCAAGTTGTTCTGGCCTGGGCCGTGCAACGCGGTACCGCTCTCCTGACCACCTCCGCCTTGCCTCAGCATTTACAAGAGAACTTTGAGATTTCGAGCTTGCCTGAGGACGCCATGCAGGAAATCCGGGACGGTCTCACGACCAGAGTCCGCTTCAACCCGGTGGTCGAAACCGGCGTACCTGGATTCATTCCTCGGACTAACCGCCCTGGATGATGTTTCGGTGAGCACGCCCTCGGCCAAACGCGTTACCAAGCCTCCTCGGCGATAGTTCGCTTCTCGTTGCGGTGGTCGGCCGGCTGGCGGGGATGTAGATTGCCGCCCCTCTCCCCATTCGCTTGGCTCATGGGGAGAGGGGAGATCAGCGCCGCCATGCCTGTCCGCCGCCTCGATCCCATGCTCGTCGATCGCATCGCCGCCGGCGAAGTGGTCGAGCGGCCGGCCTCGGCGGTGAAGGAACTCGTCGAGAACGCGCTCGACGCGGGCGCGCGCCGCATCGAGGTCGCGATCGAAGCGGGCGGCAAACAGTTGATCCGCGTCATCGACGACGGCAGCGGAATGAGCGCCGCCGATCTCGCACTCGCCGTCGAGCGCCACGCCACGTCGAAATTGCCGGACGGCGATCTCGGCGCAATCGCGACGCTGGGTTTTCGCGGCGAGGCGCTGCCGTCGATCGGCTCGGTCGCGAACCTTATGATCACGACGCGCGGCGAAGGCGCGTCGCAAGGCAGCGCGATCCGCGTCGAGCACGGCCGCAAAGGCGCGCTGCGGCCGGTCGCGCAGCCGCAGGGTACGCGCGTCGAAGTGCGCGAATTGTTCGCGGCGACGCCGGCGCGGCTCAAATTCTTGAAGAGCGAGCGCACGGAGAGCCAAGCCGTCGCCGACGCGATCCAACGCCTCGCCATGGCGTATCCGCGAGTGCGGTTCACGCTCTCGGGCACGGGAATCGCGGGATTCGATTACCTGCCTTGCGCGGCGAACGACGCGGGGCTTTTGGAACGCCTCACGCAGATCCTCGGCAAAGAGTTCCGCGCCAATGCGCTGCCGGTCGATGCCGCGCGGCAAGGCATCCGCCTTTCCGGCTTTACCGGCCTGCCGACCTGGCATCGCGCCAACGCGACGGGGCAATATTTCTTCGTCAACGGCCGGCCGGTGCGCGACAAGCTTTTTGCCGGCGCGATCCGTGCCGCCTATGTCGATCATCTGCCCGCCGGCCGCTATCCTGCGGTGGTTCTGTTCGTCACCTGCGATTTCGGCGAGGTGGACGTCAACGTGCATCCGGCAAAAGCGGAAGTGCGCTTCCGCGATCCGGGTCTGGTGCGCGGATTGTTGATCGGCGCGTTGAAACAGGCGCTCGGCGCGGCGCTCTATCGCGCGACGCCTTCGCTCGGCGCGGCCGCGATCGATGGGATCGCACACCGCTCGATGAGCGACGGCGCGGGGCGGCGCGGCGAATGGCACGCGGACCTGTCGCCCGCCAATCCGGGATTTGCCGAGGAGCAGGCGCATTTCGACGGATTTATGCCGCGTGCCGACGCGCGGACCGCCGATCCGCAGGACATGGATGCTGCGCCGCTCGGCGCGGCGCGCGCGCAGCTGCACGAAACGTACATCATCGCGCAGACACGGGACGGAATCGTCATCGTCGATCAGCATGCCGCGCACGAACGGCTCGTCTATGAACGGCTGAAAGCAGCGCGCGCCAAGAAGAGCGTCGAACGCCAGCCGCTGCTCATCCCGGCGGTCGTCGAATTGGAGGAAACGGCGGTGGCGCGGCTCCTCGACGCGGTGCCGCTGCTCAGCGAATTTGGACTTATGGTCGAGCCGTTCGGGCCGGGCGCGGTGTTGCTGCGCGAACAGCCAAGCCTCATCGAACGCCTCGATCCGGGATGCCTGCTGCGCGATCTCGCCGATGCGCTCGCCGAGGACGAGCGCGGCGCCGCGCCGCTCGAACGCTGCCTCGACCGCGTACTGGCAACGCTTGCCTGCCATTATTCGGTGCGCGCCGGACGGCGACTGCTGCCCGAAGAAATGAACGCGCTGTTGCGCGAAATGGAGCGGACGCCCGGCACCGGCCAGTGCAACCACGGCCGTCCGACTTATATCGAACTGAAGCTTGCCGACATCGAGCGGCTGTTTGGACGCAAATAGTAGCGCGCAACCCTCTCCCTGTGGGGGAGGGTAGTCGGCCATAGGGCGCGCTACGTGCACCCGTCGTATTGTATGCCCTGCGCTTGCGCAGGGCTATGGCCGACAGGGTTAGGGGTTACGATGCTGCAAGTCGAATTCGATTGTAACCTCTCATCCGCCCCCGGATTTAATCCGGGGGCACCTTCTCCCCCAGAGAGAAGGATCATCCGTAAGGGCTCCTCGTGAACGTTCTCCTTCTCGGCTCGGGCGGTCGCGAACACGCGCTCGCCAATGCTCTGGCGAAAAGTCCGTTGCTGGGCACGTTGTTTGCCGCGCCCGGCAATCCGGGTATCGCGCAGGTCGCCAAGACCGTCGCGCTCGATCCTTGCGACGAAGCCGCGGTCGTCGATTTCTGCCGGGTGATGAACATCGGTTTTGTGGTGGTCGGTCCCGAGACGCCGCTCGTCGCGGGCATCGTCGATGCGCTCGAAGCGGCGGGCGTCAAAGCGTTAGGGCCAAGCCGCGCGGCGGCGCAACTCGAAGGCTCGAAAGGCTTCGCCAAAGAGCTTTGCCGGCGTTGTGGCATTCCGACCGCCGCCTATGCGCGGTTCACAGAGGCGGGCACGGCGAAAGCCTATCTTCGCGCGCAAGGCACACCGGTCGTCGTGAAAACCGACGGACTTGCCGCCGGTAAGGGAGTAATCGTGGCGCAAAGTGTCGAAGAAGCCGAGGCCGCGGTCGATCAGATGCTGGGCGGCGGTTTCGGCGCGGCGGGGCGTTCGATCCTCGTCGAGGAATATCTCGAAGGCGAAGAGGTCTCGTTTTTCGTGCTCTGCGACGGCAGCCGCGCGCTGCCATTTGCCTCGGCGCAGGACCATAAGCGCGTCGGCGAGGGCGACACTGGGCCGAACACCGGCGGCATGGGCGCCTATTCGCCCGCCCCCATCATGGATCAGGCGCTGACAGAGCGGGTGATGGCCGAGATAGTCGATCCCGCCTTGCACGGCATGGCTGAAATGAGCGCGCCGTTCAAAGGCGTGCTATTCGCCGGTTTGATGATTACGAGCGACGGGCCGAAGCTCATCGAGTTCAACGTACGCTTTGGCGATCCGGAAGCGCAGGCAATCCTGCCGCGGCTCGACGGCGATCTTCTGGCGCTGCTGCTGGCCTGTGCCGAAGGGCGGCTCAGCGCGCAAGCGCCGACCTTCTCCGCGCAAAGCGCGCTGACCGTCGTGCTCGCCGCGCGCGGCTATCCTGGCACGCCGCAAAAAGGCACGGAGATCCGCGGGCTCGAAAAAGCCGAAGCGCTACCCGGCGTGATCGTCACGCAGGCCGGGACGCGGCGTGAGAGTTCGCGACTTATTGCCAACGGCGGCCGCGTGTTGAATGTCACGGGTCTTGGCGCGACGCTCACCGAGGCACGGGAGCGCGCCTATGCGGGCGTCGATGCGATCGATTGGCCTGCCGGCTTCTGGCGCTGCGACATCGGCTGGCGAGCGCTGAAGGGCGAATAATTCCCTTGTAACTTGAACATTGCCGGATCTGCTAGGCTTGGCAGTGCGGTGGCAGGCGGGAGACCGTGGTTCCTGAGGGACACCAAGCCCGTGGGAGAGCGAGGGTCTTCGCCTGCCGTTTCATCGAACCCGAACAGTCGCTTGGGCCGCTCGCGAAGCCCGGTTGCGCAAGGATGGGATCCGATGGACGCGATTTATGTTGGCATCGATGTTTCGAAAGACCGGTTGGATGTCGCGAGCCGCCCGGACGGGGCGAGTTTTGCCGTCAGCCGTACAGGCTCTGGGATTGACGAATTGATCGAACGGCTGAAGTCGCTCTCGATCCAACTGGTGGCGATCGAGGCCACGGGCGGCTTCGAAACTGTGGTGGCGCCCGGCTTGGCCGGCGCTAGTCTGCCGATCGTAATGGTCAATCCGGCGCGAGTGCGAGCCTTCGCGCCGGCCCTTGGCAAGCGCGCCAAAACCGATCCGATCGATGCCGCCGTAATCGCGCACTCCGCCGAAGCCACCAAACCGCAGCTTCGACAACTCCCCGACGCGACAACACAGTTGCTCGCCGAGCTTGTCACCCGCCGGCGGCAGATCGTCGAGATGATCGCGGCGGCAAGCCAGCGCGCCCGCCACATCAGCGTGCCGCGCCTGAAGAATAGCATTGCCAGACTGCGCAAGGCTTTGCAGAAGGAATTGTCCGAACTGGACGATGATATCTCCGACCACGTGCGCGGCTCGCCGGCCTGGGCCGAAAAGGAAGACCTGCTCGCCTCGGTGCCCGGCATCGGTCCGACCATCGCGCGCCCCTGATTGCCGAACTGCCGGAACTTGGATCGCTCGACCGCCGGCAGATCGCAGCCCTGGCCGGTCTCGCACCATGGACTCGGCAATCCGGCAAATGGCACGGCAAAAGCTGCATCGGCGGCGGCCGGTCGAGCGTGCGCCGCGTCCTGTTCATGAGCGCCATGGTCGCGGCACGTCACAACCCAACCTCGAAGCTGTTCCGCAATAAGCTGGTTGGCGCCGGCAAAAACGAACTCCTCGTAATCGTCGCCGTCGCCCGGAAACTCCTCACCATCCTCAACGCTATCTTGCGAGACAAAACCCCATGGCAACCAAAAACCGCTTGACCTCAAAGACAGTCCCTCTCCCCATGAGCGGCAGCGAATGGGGGAGAGGGTCAGGGTGAGGGGCTGGGTGATTTGCTTCAATGTCGTAACTAATCTCTCCGCCCCTAACCCGACCCTTTCTCCATTCGCTGCGCTCACGGGGAAAAGGGCCGCACGCCGAGAATGAGGATCTTCGTATCCCCATAAACGCGCGTTTCGAGGACGCGATAGCCATCGGGCACGATCAGTTCGGCCTGCGTCGCTTCCTCGACGACGATCAGCGCGCCCGATAGAAGCCAGCCGCCATCGCGCAGCGCGATCAGCGCCTGTTCGGCAAGGAACCTGCCGTAGGGCGGATCGAGAAAGGCGAGGCCGAACCGCTC
The DNA here is from genome assembly GCA_030036945.1 of Methylovirgula sp. Lineage (GTDB taxonomy): Bacteria > Pseudomonadota > Alphaproteobacteria > Rhizobiales > Beijerinckiaceae > Methylovirgula. The sequence goes on from JASHSB010000096.1 coordinate 17,262, forward strand.
GCCTTGCGGCGCTTGTCCGAGCTTCACCGCGTCGCGGCGGAAAATCTGCGTCACGCCGCCGAGGCCGAGCGCGTCGACGTTGGCGCGGATGAGCGCCCGCGCATGGCTGGCGGTCTCCACGAACAGCGCCTTGCGTGCGCCGCGCGAGAGGGCCTCGAGTCCCATCGCGCCCGTGCCGGCGTATAGATCGATGACCGCCGCGTCACCCAGCGGATCGTTATAGGCGTGCGCAAGGATGTCGAAGATCGTCTCGCGCAGCCGATCCGAGGTCGGCCGGATGGCATTGTCTTGCGGCCCTTGCAAGACGCGCCCCTTGAACCGGCCGCCGACGATGCGCATGGCGCCTAGCGAGTCCCGCCGCGCGGACGGGGAGCGCCTCTGTCCTTGCTCGCGTGGTACGGATGCGCTTTGCGGGCACGTTCCTTGCGCTTCGGCACGACGGCGACGCGGCGCTCGACGGCGACGACGCGGCCCTTGCGGTCGGCCGTCTCGCCGCGTTCGATCCGCTGCCGCGCGCCATCCGCGTTTCGATTCTCCGCTTCGGCGCGCAAAACCCGGACATGTTTATGGGGGCGAGGCGCCGGCCGGCCTTGCGGCTTCTGCGGTTCAGTGTTCCTCGGTCGCGGGCTTCGCGCCGCGGCAGGCGGACGTTCCTGCTTCGCCGCGTGCGGAAGTTCGAGCGGCGCGTCCAGATCCGCGCTAGCTTCTTGCAAGAGGGACGGCCCCAATTGGTCGCGCAGGATGCGGGTGCGCACTTCCTCCAGTCCGCCTTCCGGAAGATCGCCAAGTTGGAACGGACCGAACGAAATCCGGATCAGCCGATTGACGCTCAACCCCAGATGTACGAGAACACGTTTGATCTCGCGGTTTTTGCCTTCGCGCAGGCCGACCGTCAGCCAACAATTGGCACCTTGCACGCGGTCGAGCTTAGCATCGATACCGGCGTAACGGATGCCGTCGAGTGTGAGGCCGCTTGTCAGCCGATCAAGGCTTAGTTGGTCGATGATGCCGTTGGCGCGCACGCGATAGCGCCTGAGCCAGCCGGTTGCCGGCAGTTCCAGAACGCGCGCCAGACCGCCATCGTTGGTCAGCAGCAGCAGGCCTTCCGTATTGATGTCGAGCCGCCCGACGCTGACGAGCCGCGGCGCTTCCGGGTGACACTCGCGCAGAGCATCGAAGATCGTAAGGCGCCCTTGCGGATCTTTGTTGGTCGTAACCAGCCCACGCGGCTTATGAAACAGAAAAAGCCGGGTGCGTTGCCGGCTTCCCAGGGGTAGGCCGTCGATCTGGATCTCGTCTTGCGGGCCGACGTTGACGGCCGGGCTCGTCAGCGGCTTGCCGTTGACGGTGACGCGCCCTTCGGCAATCCAGGCCTCGGCGTCGCGGCGCGAGCAAAGCCCGGCGCGCGCCATCACCTTGGCGATCCGCTCGCCGGGGCTCTTGCCGCCGGTACGCGGAGGCCTTCTCTGACGATTGCGTTCTTTGCTGTGCATGCGGTTTGATAGCAGAATGGCGCGAGAGGAGCGAACTCGATATGAAGCCGGATCCCATGGCGGAAGCGCTCGCCGAGGCGGCCGCCGCAGGGCAGCGCGGCGAAGTGCCGGTCGGCGCGGCAATCGTCCGCGACGGGGAAGTCGTCGCGCAGGCCGGCAACCGGACGCTGGAGCGAAAAGATCCAAGCGCGCATGCCGAGCTTCTCGCCATTCGTGCCGCCTGCGAAAAGCTCGGCATGGAACGGATTGTCGATTGCGACCTCTACGTGACTCTGGAGCCCTGCGCGATGTGCGCGGCGGCGATCTCCTTCGCGCGCCTGCACCGTCTCTATTGGGGCGCGCCTGATCCGAAGAGCGGCGCGGTCGAGCATGGGCCGCGGTTCTTTGCACAGCCGACCTGCCACCATGCGCCCGAATGCTATGGCGGAATTCGCGCCGACGAGGCGGCTGAATTGCTCAAGCGCTTCTTCGGCGAACGGCGATAGGCGCTGGAATAATCGCGGCCGCGCCATAAATTATCGAAATGACGGTCTGCCGTGCGTGGCGGCGAGCGCTTGCGCTACTTGACAGGGCATACCCCGAAGCCCACAAGAACGGCGACGTGTTTGAACCGCAAGCCCTGTGAATTATTCCGTAAATATAATGTTAGTTCAAGCACTTATACGGACGATTTCAGCGATCGGCGGATGAGCATGGAAGACGCTGCTTCTATATTGGAATCGGTGGCGCCGGCGGAAAACAAGCCAAAGCTGCGCATCTTTCTTTGCGCGCCGCGCGGCTTTTGCGCCGGCGTGGTGCGCGCCATCGACGCCGTCGAGCAAGCGCTGCGCATCTATGGCGCGCCGGTGTATGTCCGCCACGAAATCGTTCACAATAAATATGTGGTCGAAGGGCTGAAGGCCAAAGGCGCGGTTTTCGTCGAAGAGCTCGACGAGATCCCCGACACGACAAAGCCGGTGATCTTTTCCGCGCATGGCGTGCCCAAATCGGTCCCCGCCGAAGCGGAGGCGCGCCATATTTTCGCGCTCGACGCGACCTGCCCGCTAGTGACGAAAGTGCACCGCGAAGCCGAGCTGCACTATAAGCGCGGCCGGCAGGTGGTCCTGGTCGGCCATGCCGGCCATCCGGAAGTGGTCGGCACGCTCGGGCAATTGCCGAAAGGTTCGATCCATCTGGTGCAGACGCCGGAGGATGTCGAAAAGCTTGAGAACGTCAATGAAGACAATCTCGCCTATGTCACGCAAACGACGCTGTCGATCGACGACACCCGCAGCATGGTTGATGCGCTGACCCGCCGTTTTCCCAATATCATCGGGCCTCACAAGGAAGACATTTGCTATGCGACGACCAATCGCCAAGAGGCGGTCAAGCGCATCTCGCCGATCGTCGATGCGATGATCGTCGTGGGATCGTCGAATTCCTCGAATTCGCAACGGTTGAAGGAAGTCGCCGAGCGCTCCGGCTGCAAGCTCGCTCGTCTCGTGCTGCGCGCCGAGGACGTCGATTGGGAACTTTTCAAGAATGCCTCTTCGGTGGGAATCACGGCCGGCGCCTCGGCGCCGGAAGTCCTCGTCGAAGAGATCATGGACGCTTTCGCGCAGCGGTTCGAACTCGACGTCGAGATCGTCTCGACGGCGGACGAGAGCGTATTTTTCCCGCTGCCACGCCAATTGCGGCCGTCGATCGTCAGCGATTCGACCGATCTGCCGGGGTCCGAAGAGCACATTGGCGTCCACGGCAAGTAACGGTTTATCGCGAGTTCATTCGGCCGGCGGAACGTCGTTTATCCGCGCTCCGTTCAGCTCCTTGCCGCCGCGCCGCACCGTCACGCGGTCGGCCCGCTCGACGCCGTCGGCTTGGAAAAAAATCTCCCAGTCGATCATTTTGCCGACGAACGTATGATCGTCTTTGGCCAAGAACTCCTGGCGTCCGTAATCTTCCGTCCCGACGAAGAGCCGCGCGCCTTCCTGCGTGACACGCAGGATTCGCGTCGGTCCTAGCCTATAGGCGCCGACGTAATCGGCGAGCAGGGCGGCGTCGAGAACCGTCCGCTTCTCTGCCGCGCCGAAATGGAGCGCGGCGAGATCGCCGGCGATCTTTTGCACCGGCGCTCCCTGGATGTTGGCGAGTACGATCACGGCAAGATCGTCGTCGGGATAATGGCTGAGTACGGCGCTGAACCCGTTGATGCCGCCGGCGTGGACGAATTGCCGCCGCCCGAACTGGCGTTGAATGCCCCAGGCAAATCCGTAGTCGTGGCCGTGATCCGCAAACGTAAGATCGACGGACGCGTGGCTGATCGGCTTTGCTGCCGTCAGCGCGCGTTGCCAAGCCAAAAGGTCGTCGGCGGTCGAATAGATCGCGCCCGCCGCATAAGGCAGGCTCATCGCCAGATAGGCGGCCGGCTCGATCCGCCCATTCTGGAGGCGATAGCCGGGAACATGCGCGGGGACGCTCTCCGCGCCATGCTCGTAGCCCGTGTCTTCGAGGCCGAGCGGCAGAAGAATGTTTTCGCGGATGTACTCCGGATACGTCCGCCTGCTCAGCCGCTCGATGACCTGTCCGAGAAGGATATAGCCGCCGTTGCAATATCGAAATTGCGTGCCGGGCGGGAATTCGAGCGCTTGGTTCTCGGTGAGCGCGATGATCTCGCGCGGGATGAGATCGCGTTGCGCCATTCCGCGGAAGAAGCCGGGAATCGACGTGTAGCTCGGAATCCCCGACGTATGGGTCAGCAGATGAAAAAGCGTGACACCGCGCCAATGCGCCGGTGCTTCGGGGTAATGGCGGGCGATTTCGTCGTCGAGCGACAGCAACCCGCGCTCCATGAGCTGCAAGATCGCGGCGGCGGTGAATTGTTTGGTGAGCGAGCCGAGCCGGAATTTGCCGGTCGGCGTATGCACTACGTTCCGCTGGCGATCGGCGAGGCCGAAGCCGCGCCGCAGCAGCGGAGCGCCGTCTTTGGCGACGAGCACGCTGCCGGCGAAAAGATCGGCGGCGACTAACGGCGCGATAAGAGCGGATGCGGCCTCGGCGTAGTCGGATGGAATGGGTTTCGTCATAAGCATTCATCCAAAGACCGCTGTCGCGAGAAGCTGTGCGACGAAGCGATCCAGGACTTTCCACTGACTGGATTGCTTCGCTTCGCTCGCAATGACGATTCTACGCCAAATCGACTTTTATCCCGCCCCCAGCAATTTCACCGCCGTTTCGCGCTCGAAGAGATAGAGCAGAAGCAACAGCGCCTTTCCCTGTCCGCCTTCGAGCTTGGGGTTTGTTGCGAGGATATGCCGCGCCTCTTCGTGGGCGAGTTTAAGGAGATCACCGTGCACGTCGAGCCGCGCCAGTTTGAACCCCGGCATGCCCGATTGTTTGGTGCCGAGCACGTCGCCTTCGCCGCGCAGCCGCAAATCCTCCTCGGCGATGCGGAATCCGTCTTGCGTCTCGCGCAGGATCTCGATCCGCGCTTTGGCCGTTTCACCGAGCGGGGTTTTGTAGAGCAACAGACACGAAGACTTGGCTTTGCCGCGCCCGACGCGGCCGCGCAATTGATGCAATTGCGCGAGACCGAAACGCTCCGCCCGTTCGATCACCATGATGTTGGCTTCGGGCACATCGACGCCGACTTCGATCACCGTCGTCGCCACCAGGATCTGCGTTTTGCCCGCCGCGAAAGCCTGCATCGCGCGGTCGCGATCCTCGCTTTTCATGCGGCCGTGCACGAGGCCCACCTTGCCGCCGAAAATCTCCTTGAGCGTCGCAAAGCGCGCCTCGGCGGCGGCGACGTCGATTGCTTCGCTTTCCTCGACGAGCGGGCAGACCCAATAGGCGCGGCTGCCGGTGGCAAGCGCGCGCGAAAGACGCGCGGTGACCTCGCCGATCCGTTCAAGCGGCAGAGCGCGCGTGTCGATGGGTTGGCGTCCGGGCGGCTTTTCCGGCAGCGTGGAGACATCCATGTCGCCGAAATAGGTGAGAACCAGGCTGCGCGGAATCGGCGTCGCCGTCATGACGAGAATATCGACCGCCTTGCCCTTGGCGCCGAGCGCGAGGCGCTGGTGCACGCCGAAACGATGTTGTTCGTCCACCACCGCGAGACCGAGATCGCGAAACGCGACGCTCTCCTGAAAAAGTGCATGCGTGCCGATCGCGATGTCGATCTCGCCGCTGGCGAGCGCGGAAAGCAGCCGGGCACGCTCCGCGCTGCGCCCGGTCAGCAGAGCGATGCGCAATCCGGCCGCCTCGGCATATTCGGCGATTCCCGCGTAATGCTGGCGAGCGAGAAGTTCGGTGGGCGCCATCAATGCAGCCTCCCGGCCAGCCTCGACCGCGCTCGCCATGGCGAGCAACGCGACGATCGTCTTGCCGGAGCCTACGTCGCCTTGCAGCAAACGCAGCATGCGGGAAGGCGAGGCGAGATCGGCGCGAATTTCGGCGAGCGCGCGGGTCTGCGCCGGCGTAAGCTCGAAGGGCAGGCTGCTGAGGATTTTCGCGGCGTGCCTCCCGTCGCCTTGCGTGGCGCGGCCGACGGCGCAGCGCAGATGTTCGCGCGTCAATGCCAGCGCCAATTGGTGAGCGAGCAATTCGTCATAGGCGAGCCGCACACGGGCCGGGCCGGTCGGTTCGATCGCCTCGGGATTTTCAGGCCGATGCAATGCGCGCAGCGCCGCCGCAAACGAGGGCATCGCCGGCATTTTGGCGACGGCCGGCACATGATGCCATTCCGGTAAATCCGGCAGGCGCTCCAGCGCGGCGGCAATTGCCTTGCCGAGCACGCGCGGCGGCAAACCTTCGGTCAAGCCGTAAACCGGCTCGACCGCCTGCATCTTGGCAAGTCCCTCGGCGTCGAGCACGCGGTCGGGATGAACGATCTGCCGATGTCCGTCCCAGAGTTCGAGCTTGCCCGAGATCCAGCGCCTCTCGCCGACCGGCAGGCTCTTTTCGATCCATGCATGGTTGGTCAGGAAGAAAACGAGAAGAACGTCGCCGGTCTCGTCTTCGACGAGAACCTTGTAAGGGGCGCGCGAGCGCGGCCCCGGCGGATAATGCTCGACGACTTGCGCCTCGATCAGCACCACGCGGTCGAACGGCGCTTCGGCGATCTTGGCGCGGGTACGCCGGTCGATCGTCGCATAAGGAAGGTGAAAGAGCAGGTCGAGCACCCGCGCGCCGACGCCGCTCTCGGTCACGAGCTTGTCGAGAAGCTTGGCAATCTTCGATCCGACGCCGGGCAGGCTTGTCGCCGGAGCAAAGAGCGGGTTGAGAAGCGAGGGGCGCATACGGCTAGACTAAGAAGGCAGGCGCCCTCGCGCCAGATCCTTCGCCTTTGCGCCGGTCGGGCCAAATCTCTATATACGTCGGGCGCCGATCCGGTGCCGCCATTCGTCTTCCGAACCCGGAGCTGCCATGTCCAGCTCGCAGATTTCGAGTGCCGCACTCGATCTCCGGAGGCGGCGGATTCTCTTTCGTTCCTGGCATCGCGGCATGCGCGAAACGGACCTTCTCATGGGCCGGTTCGCGGACGCCGCGATTGCCCGTCTCGATGAGCCCGGACTCGCCGCGTTCGAGGACTTGCTGGAGGTCCCCGACCGCGACATTTTCGGCTGGCTGACCGGCGAACTGCAAGTGCCCCCGGCCTATGACACCGCCGTGTTCCGGAAGTTGAAACGCTTCCACAGCCATGCCAAGCCGCTCGATCTTTGACATCCCTTCTTCCTGCTCACGGGGAAGGGGGTAACGACACCGAACCTTTGCCGTGACCGATCTCAAATGCGCCATTGCCGAGCTTGCCAAGGGCGGTTCGCTCACGCTCGCTTCGCTGCCCGACGGTTTCGACGCGTTCTGCGCCGCCGATCTCACCCGTGCGCTGGCGCAGGCCGAACGCGCCGTCGTGCTCGTGCACGTGGCGCGCGACGAGCAGCGCGCGCATGCGTTCAACGAGGCGCTCGCCTTCGTCGCGCCGGAAATTGAGATCCTCGATTTCTCCGCCTGGGATTGTCAGCCTTACGATCGGGTTTCGCCCAACGCGGCGATCGCGGCGCGGCGCATGACGGCGCTGTCGCGGCTGGCGCGTTCGCGCAGCGCGCCGGAACGGCCGCGCATTCTCTCGACGACGGTGAACGCGGTTCTGCAGCGCGTTCCGCCTTTGGAGAAAGTGGCGACCGATTGTTTTTCGGCGGCTCCCGGCAACGCGGTTCCAATGGACGGCCTCGCTCGTTGGCTCGAGGACAACGGATTTCAACGCTCCCCGACGGTACGCGACACCGGCGAATATGCGGTGCGGGGCGGCATTCTCGACCTGTTCGCGCCTTCCATGCCGGCGCCGGTGCGCCTCGACTTCTTCGGCGATACGCTCGAATCGATCCGCACCTTCGATCCCGAATCGCAGCGCACGATCGCGCCGCTGCGTGCGCTCGATCTCGTGCCGATGAGCGAGGTGCAGCTTACCTCGGACTCCATGCGCCGTTTCCGGCAGGGCTATGTCGTGGCGTTCGGCGCGCACACTTTAGGCGATACGCTTTACGAGGCGGTGAGCGAAGGGCGTCGTCATCCGGGCATCGAACATTGGTTGCCGCTTTTCTACGAGAAGCTCGATACGCTCTTCGACTATATCGGCGCCGCGCCGTTGGTCCTCGATCCTTTGGTCGAGGAAGCCGCGAAAGAGCGGCTCGCGCAGGTCGGCGATTATTACGAAGCGCGCAAGAGCGCCTTCGACGCCGATCCCGCGCATGCGTCCTATAAGCCGCTGCCGCCCGAGGCTCTCTATCTTTCCGTGGCTGCGTGGAACGAACGCCTCGCGGCGAGCGGGCTCGTGCGCGTCACGCCGTTCGCGCAGCCGGAGAGCGAGAGCGTCGTCGATTGCGGTGCCAAGGTCGGCCGCAATTTCGCGCCGGAACGCAACGAGGAAGGCGCCAACGTCTTCCATGCAACGGCCGAACATATTCGCGCCCTTCAAGAGCAGGGCAAACGAGTGATCGTCGCCGCCTGGTCTGAAGGTTCGCGCGAACGCCTCGGCCATGTCCTGAAAGATTTCGGCCTTACCGAACTTGAGCCTGTCGCTTCGCTTGGGCAGGCCTCCCGCCAGCCAAGAACCACCGTAGCGCTTGCCGTGATCGGGTTGGAGACCGGCTTCGAGACGCCGCAGCTTGCCGTCGTCGGCGAGCAGGACATTCTCGGCGACCGGCTGGTGCACGCCCGCAAACGCCTGCGCCGTACCCAGGACTCGATTACCGAACTCAGCTTGCTCTCGGCCGGCGATCTCGTAGTCCATGTCGATCACGGCATCGGGCGGTTTGTCGGCCTGACGCCGATCGAGGCGGCGGGCGCCCCGCACGACTGCCTCGAGATCCATTACGCCGAAGCCGCCAAGCTCTTCCTGCCAGTCGAGAACATCGAACTCCTGTCGCGCTACGGATCGGAAGACGCCGATGTCGAGCTCGATAAATTGGGCGGAGTCGCCTGGCAGAGGCGCAAGGCGCGGATGCGCCGCCGGATCCTCGAGATGGCTGCCGGCCTGTTGCAGATCGCCGCGACGCGCCAGACGCGCGCCGCCCCGAAGCTCACGCCGCCCGAACCGCTTTACGAGGCGTTTTGCGCCGGCTTTCCTTATGAGGAGACGGAGGATCAGGCGGCGACCATCGAAGCGACGCTCGACGATCTCGCCTCCGGCAAACCGATGGACCGGCTCGTCTGTGGCGACGTCGGGTTCGGTAAGACCGAGGTCGCGCTGCGTGCCGCTTTCGTCGCGGCAATCAACGGCGAGCAGGTGGCGGTCGTCACGCCGACCACGCTGCTTGCCCGCCAGCACACGCAAGTCTTCGCGAGCCGGTTCACCGGCCTGCCCATCAAGGTCGCGCAAGTCTCGCGCATGGTGGGCGGCGCCGAGGCCAAACAGGTGAAGGACGGCATCGCTTCCGGCGCGATCGACATCGTCATCGGCACCCACGCTCTGCTTGGCAAGAGCGTCGCTTTCAAGAATCTCGGACTGGTAATCATCGACGAAGAGCAGCATTTCGGCGTCAAGCACAAGGAGCGGCTGAAGGAACTGCGCGCCGAAGTGCACGTGCTGACGCTTTCGGCGACCCCCATTCCGCGCACCTTGCAGCTGGCGCTGACCGGCGTGCGCGAACTTTCGATCATCGCGACGCCGCCGGTCGATCGCCTCGCGGTGCGTACCTTTGTTTCGCCGTTCGATCCGCTGCTGGTGCGCGAAGCGTTGCTGCGCGAACGCTATCGCGGCGGCCAGAGCTTCTACGTTTGTCCGCGTATCGAGGACATCGAGCAGGCGGCCGATTTCCTGCGCCGCAACGTGCCGGAGGCAAAATATGTCGTCGCCAACGGCCAGATGGCGGCTTCCGAGCTCGAAGAGCGCATGGCCGCGTTCTACGACGGCAAGTTCGACATTCTGCTGTCCACGGCCATCGTCGAATCGGGGCTCGACATTCCGACCGCCAATACGCTGATCGTACATCGTGCCGACATGTTCGGCTTGGCGCAGCTCTATCAGCTGCGCGGTCGGGTCGGACGATCGAAGACCCGCGCCTACGCGCTGTTCACCGTTCCTCCCGACCGAACGCTCACGCCGCAGGCCGAGAAGCGCCTCAAAGTGCTGCAATCGCTCGATACGCTCGGCGCCGGGTTCCAGCTCGCCAGCCACGATCTCGATATTCGCGGCGCCGGCAACCTGTTGGGAGAGCAGCAATCCGGACATATCAAGGAAGTCGGCTACGAGCTCTATCAGCAGATGCTCGAAGAGGCCGTCGTCGCATTGAAGGCTGGCATAGAGGAGCCTGCCGAGGAAACTTGGTCGCCGACGATCACCATGGGGACGCCGGTCACGATCCCGGAGGATTACGTCGCCGATCTCGACGTGCGCCTTGGGCTTTACCGGCGGCTCTCGAAACTCGAGGCCGACGCCGAGATCGAAGCGTTCGCCGCCGAGTTGATCGACCGTTTCGGGCCGCTGCCGGACGAAGTCGAGCAGCTTCTAAAGCTCGTCGCGATCAAGGCGCTGTGCCGCAAAGCGAACGTCGAGAAGCTCGAGGCCGGGCCGAAGGGGGTAACGCTCGGCTTCCGCGACAATTCCTTCGCCAATCCGCAGGGGCTGGTGCGGTTTATCGCCGAGCAGGGACCCGACGCCAAACTACGGCCCGATCATCGCCTCGTCTTCATCCGCGGCTTTGAAGATCCGGCGGCGCGCCTCGAAGGCACGCGCACAATCCTGCGCACGCTTGCCGCGATCGCCGCCAAGAAGGCGGCATGAGCAAATTCTCGGGATGCCGCGAAAGGCGGCCTTTGGCGGTCGGTGGAAACTTTGTACCGATAGAGGAAATCATTTCCGCAGTACTTCTTCCAATAATTTCGCCAAGCGCCGCGGATCTTCCGGAAAGCCCGCCTCGATCCAGCGTGCTTGCAGATCTTTCAGCGCGTCGCCTAGCGCTTTGCCTTCCGGAACGCCGCGCGCCACGAGATCGGCGCCGGAGAACGGCAGGCGCGGCTCTTTGACGGCTTGCGCATAGGCAAGCGCCTCCTGCCAAGGGGAAGAATCGGCTTCGCTCGCGACCGCCGCGAGCGCCAGAGCGTCGCAGACCGCTTGCCGCCCATAACGAAAGATGCGCCGCAAAAGAGTTGCCGCGGGCGGCGGCTTTTCCAGGCCGTGCAGGGTCACGAACGCCGCCGCCCCCTCGGCGAGCCGCTGCGTCTCCGGATTGGAGAGCCGCAACCGGTCGCGCAGCCGTTCGGCGTCTTCCGGGAGATTGACGCAAAGCGCGGCGAGTGCGAGCCATGGATCGGGCGGCAGTTCTCGCCGGAAGCGCAGCAGGCGGATGAGCCGCACCGGATGGGGCGCCGAGGCGAGCAGCGGTCCAAGCAAGCCGGTCTCGCAGAATTCGCGCGTCACTTCGCCGGTGCGCGGCGCGGCGAGCAGTTTGACGACCTCGCTGCGCACCCGCTCGCGCGATAGGCGCGCCAGCCCGTCGCGCTCGCGCAGGCAGGCGAGCACGGCTTGCGCGTCGAGCGGCCCCTCGGCGTAAGCGGCGGCGAAGCGGAAGAAGCGCAGGATACGCAGATAGTCCTCGCGGATGCGCGCCGTCGGGTCGCCAATGAACCTGAGCCGCCGCGCTTCGATGTCGGCAAGGCCGCCGACGTAATCGTAGAGCGTCGCGTCGCGTCGCATCGACAGCGCGTTCATGGTAAAGTCGCGGCGTTTGGCGTCCGTCTCGAAGTCGCGGCTGAAGCGAACCTTGGCGTGCCTCCCATCGGTCTCGATGTCTTCGCGCAGGCTGGTGACCTCGAACGGCTTGCCGTCGACGACGAGCATCACCGTGCCATGCGCTACGCCGGTCGGAACGCTCTTCAATTTCGCGGCGTGGGCGCGCGACACGACAGTCTCGGGCGTGGCGGTCGTGGCGATGTCGAATTCAGCGACCGGCCGGCCAAGCAGGGCGTTACGCAACGCGCCGCCGACAAGGCGCGCTTCTTCGCCGTCGGTGTCGAGCAAACTGAGGACGCGGATCAGGTCCTTGCGCTCCAGCAGAGCTTTTGCGGCGGGCGGCGCGGCGATCGCGGCGGTGCTCATGCGCGTGCGCTCATTGCATGTGTCCCGGCACGAGCGTGCCATTTTCGATATGCGCCGGCACGTAAGCGCCGAGATGGCGTTCGGCGAAGACGCCAAACAGAAAGACGCCGATGACGGCGATGACGAGGCCGGCAAGCGTCAGCGTCGAGACCGTACTTTGGCTCCAGTTGCGGCTCGCGAACGGCGTCGTACGCCGCAATAGGAGCAGCAGAGCATAGCCGATGAACGGCAACAGGAAGAGAAGCGCCGGCCTCCAGATGACCCGCCACATAGACGCCCCTTGGCAAAGCGCCACATGCTAGGCCCGTTTCATCGGCGATGGAATGAAACCTCTTCCCGCCGGCAGAGGGTAGGGTGGGCCACCTAACCCTCTCCCAGCAGGTGGGAGAGGGGTTGCCAGCCATGTTGCGCCGATCTCCCGAAGGTCACATATCCCACCCGCGTTCCCGCTGCCGCGTCCAATTCCAGGCGGCATGTGGAAATGCTAGACCGAGGCGGCGGAAGTACCCTTTGCGTGCCATGGAAGACCGCGTCGTCAGCATCGAGATCGATTGGCGTGACCCGTTCGACGCCGCGCGGCGGCTTGCCGACCGGCCGGGCTTTGCCTTTCTCGACAGCGCGCTCTTGCATCCGGAACTCGGCCGCTATTCCTTTATCGGCATCGAGCCCTTCGGCGTCTTTACCGCGGCACAAGGGCTCGCCACCTGGAACGGCGTTCCTCTGTGGCTGCCGCCGCTACCGGCGCTGCGCGATCTCCTCGCCCGCTTTGCCTTCGATGCCGATCCGGAACTGCCGCCGTTCCAAGGCGGAGCGATCGGCGCCATCCCTTACGAATTCGGTTGGGAGTTGGATGGCCTTGCTTCGCCCAACCACCGGACCGAGCAGCGGGAGCCGTTTCATCTCGGCTTCTACGATCTCGCCTTCGCCTTCGATCAGCTGCGGCGCCGCGCCTTCATCGTCGCTTCGGGCTTTCCCGAAGAAGGCGCGGCGCGCCGGGCACGCGCCGCAGCGCGGCTCGATCACGCATTGCGTCTCCTCGAGAGGCCGCCGGCGAAGCGTGCGCCGCAGCCCGCGGTTGCCGGCTGGGCCTCGAACTTCACACGCGCCGCCTATCGCGCCGCGATCGAACGCGTGCAAGGACATATCTATCGCGGCGACATCTATCAGGCGAACATCGCCCAACGATTCGGCGCCGATTTGCCTGCGGGCTTTTCGCCGTTTGACTTCTATGCGCGGCTGCGGGCGACAAATCCGGCGCCTTTCGCCGCCTATCTCACCTGCGGAGAGAGCGTGATCGCCTCGTCTTCGCCGGAGCTGCTGCTGCGCAAGCGCGGCACGGCGGTCGAGACGCGGCCGATCAAGGGAACGAGCCCGCGCGCCGCGGATCCTATCGAGGATTTACGGCGCGCCGACGCGCTCGAAAAGTCGGAGAAAGACCGCGCCGAGAACATCATGATCGTCGATCTTCTGCGCAACGATCTGTCGCGCGCCTGCCGGCCGTTCTCGGTCGAAGTTCCGGTGCTCTGCGGGCGCGAATCCTACGCTAACGTACACCATCTCGTCTCCGTGGTGACCGGCGAACTTGCCGCGGACAAGGACGCCGTCGATCTCATCGCCGCCGTCTTTCCGGGAGGTTCGATCACCGGCGCGCCGAAGCGCCGCTCGATGGAAATCATCGACTCGATCGAACGGGTACCGCGCGGCTATTATTGCGGCTCGATCTTCTATCTCGGTTTCGACGGCACGATGGACATGAACATCGCCATCCGCACCGCGGTGCTGCAAGCGGGCAGGGCGAGCGTGCACGCTGGCGGCGGCATCACCTCGCTCTCCGATTGGGCGGCGGAATATGCCGAGGTTGAAGCAAAGGTGCAGCGCCTTTTCGACGCTTTCGCCGGCGTCGAAGAATTGGAAGAAGTACCGCAATGAACGGGCCGATCCTCGTCATCGACAATTACGATTCCTTCGTGTTCAACGTCGCCCGTTATTTCGAGGAGCTTGGACGCAAGGTGATCGTGCGCCGCAACGACGCAATCGACATCGCCGAGATCGTGGCGAGCGCGCCGGCGGCGATCGTCATCTCGCCCGGTCCCGGCACACCATACGACGCGGGAATTTCGCTGCCCGTCGTGAAAAAGCTTTCCGGCGAAGTGCCGATTCTCGGCGTCTGTCTCGGCCATCAATGCATCGGCGCGGCATTCGGCGCGCCGGTCACCCCCGCCAAACGCCCGCTCTATGGCCGCACTTCGCGCGTCGCACACGATGGGCGGAACTTGTTCGAAGGTCTGCCGCAACCGCTGACGGTGGCGCGCTATCATTCGCTCATCGTCGGGCGCACGCCGGCGCTCGAAGCGGCGGCTTCGATCGACGCCGTCTCGGAGGAGGGCGAGATCATGGCGCTGACGCACCGCTCGCATCCGACCTACGGCGTGCAATTCCATCCCGAATCGATCCTGACCGAAAAGGGCCACGCGCTGTTCGGCAATTTCCTGCGCCTGACGGTCGAAAGGGAACCCCGTGTATTGGTATAACGGGGCGCTTCGGGAGACGCCGGTTACGCCGTTCGATCTGACGGATCGCGGCCTCACGCTCGGCGACGGCGTCTTCGATACCGCGGCGGCCCATAACGGACGCGTCTTTCTGCGCAGGGCGCATTTGGAGCGGTTCGCCGCTGCAGCCAAGGCGCTCGCCATTCCTTTCCCCGGCAAGGAAGCGGGCGAAGCGCTCGAGGCGCTTGCGGCGGCGGTCGGCGACGGCGCGGTGCGTCTGACTCTCACGCGCGGCGGCGGTGCGCGCGGCCTCGCTCCGCCGAAAGATCCCAGGCCCTTGCTCTTTGGCGCGGCCGCGCCGGCCCCTTCGCCGTTTCCGATTCTGTCGCTCGCCACGACCGCGATCCGCCGCAACGAGACTTCGCCCGCCGCACGCATCAAAGCACTGCCCTATCTCGACGCGATCCTCGGCTTGGAAGAAGCGCGCGCCAAAGGCGCCGACGGGGCTTTGTTCTTGAACACGCAAGGCCGCGTGGCTTGCCTCACGGGCGCCAATCTCTTCGCGGTTTACGGTCGGCAGATTGCGACCCCGCCGCTCGGCGATGGCGCTCTTGCCGGAACGGTGCGCGCCTTCGTCCTGGCCAAAGCGGCGGACTTGGGTTTGGACGCCGTTGAGCGGTCGCTAGATTTCAGCGACCTGCCGCGTGCCGACGCACTTTTCGCGACGAGCAGCCTCAAATTGGTTGCCGCTTGCCGCAGTTTGGACGCGGCATCCTTTGCCGCGGTCGAAAACGAGGCAGTACTAAAATTGCAAGCCTTGCTTCACGACGCGATTGCCGCGGAGTGTGGAAGACTTTGAATTGGCTTTAGGAAAGATAAATGCGGATCACCCGGCGAGCGGCTTTTCAAGCGAACGGCCTCGGACGATAATGGGCGCCGCCTCGAACCACAGTTCCCACAGCATGTTGCGTCTTGCCATTCTGCGTCATGCCGAGGCCGTCCCGCTCACTCAGGGCGGCGACGCCGACCGGGAGCTGAGCCCTTCGGGACGCGATCTCGCCGAGCGCATGGGCCGTTACTTCCATAAGCTTGGGTTGAAGCCCGATCTCACCCTTGTTTCCCCGTCGAAGCGTACCCGCCAAACTTTCGAGGCTTTGGAGCGCGGCGCCGAAGAAAAGTTCGTGGTCGAATATGTGCAGAGCCTTTACCACGCCACGCTTCCGGTCCTCGAAGAACTGCTTGACGAGGCTCCGAAGGAAGCCAAGTTTCTATTGATCGTCGGTCACAATCCGGGTCTTGCCGAGTTCGCCAACGCGCTTGCCGCCAACGGCAAGAAGACCGAGCTGGCGCGGATGCGGGCGCATTTCCCGACGCCCTGCATGGCGATCATCGATTTCGACGCCAAGAGCTGGAAGAAGGCGGACCGCGGCGAGGGGAAACTCGAATATTTCATTACCCGCGCCGCGCTCGCCAAATAGAAGCCGAGCCATTGCCATCCTTTTCCGATTTTCTGTCCGACGCCGGCATCGCCGCGCGCAACCTCATTGATCTCTTTTCCGGACGGACGCTGCGGCTCGGCGTCACGGGACTGGCGGGCGCCGGCAAGACGATCTTCGTTATCGCCCTCGTGCAACATCTGACGCTCGCTGCGCGGCTCGCGGCACTCGGCGAGAAAAACTCTCTGCCGGTTTTTCGCGTGCATGCTGAGGGCCGGCTCACGGGCGGGCGGCTCGAGCCGCAGCCCGATGACGCCGTGCCGCGCTTTGCCTACGAACGGCATCTCGACGCGCTGACGGGACCGCAAGGCCGCGGCGAGGATCGGGCATGGCCGCCGTCGACGAAGCGCATTTCGGAACTGCGCCTGGCGCTCGAGTTCGAGCGCACGGCAAGTCTTGGGCGGAATGGTGCCGCGCTTTCGATCGACATCGTCGATTACCCCGGCGAATGGCTGCTCGACCTGACGCTTCTCGACAAATCCTATCGGCGTTGGTCGGAGGAATCGCTGGCCGCGGCCGAGGCGCGCGCGCCGCTCGGAGGGGAATGGCGGGATTATGTGCAAAGCTTGGACGCAAACGCGCCGGCGGACGAGGACGCGGCGCAGCGCGCCGCGGCGCTCTTCAAGAGCTATCTTCAGGCATGCCGCGCGGTCCCGCTCGCTGCTTCAGCGTTGCCGCCCGGCCGATTTTTGACGCCAGGCGATCTCGAAGGCTCGCCGCTGTTGACTTTTTCGCCGCTCAAACTCGAAGCGGACGCGCGGCCCAACTCGCTTGCCGCGGCGATGGAGCGCCGCTACGAAGCCTATCGCGCGCATGTTGTGCGGCCGTTCTTTCGCGACCATTTTGCGCGGCTCGACCGGCAGATCGTACTGGTCGACGTGCTTGCCGCCTTAAACGCCGGGCCGCTGGCGCTGCGCGATCTCGAAAGGACGCTGGGCGACGTGCTCGACGCGTTTCGCACCGGCAAAAATTCAATTCTCTCGAGCCTACTGCGCCCGAGGATCGACAAGATTCTCTTCGCCGCAACCAAGGCCGATCATCTGAACCACGTGAGCCATGATCGGCTCGAGGCAATTCTGCGGCGGCTCACCGCGCGCGCCATCGCGCGCGCCGAGAATCTCGGCGCGTCGATCGACGTCGTGGCGCTTGCCGCGGTGCGCGCGACGCGCGAAGCCAACGTCGGGCGCGGTGGCGCGCTGTTGCCGGCGGTGATAGGCATGCCGATTCAAGGCGAGCGCATCGGCGACGAAACCTTCGACGGGGAGACCGAAGTGGCGATCTTTCCCGGGCAATTGCCCGACGATCCGGATGCCGTTTTTACCGGCGACTGGACCGCCGATCCACGCGAGGCGGAGTATCGCTTCGTGCGTTTTCGGCCGCCGATCGCGGCGCGCGACGCGGCGGGAACGCCGCTGCCGTTGCCGCATATCCGCCTCGATCGCGCCTTGCAATTTCTGCTTGGCGACCGGCTGAGATAGGTTCGTGCGGAGTAGGGGAGCGAGCGTGCCGTCCAAACCAAAATTGAAGCCGCAGGTCTTTCATCTCGAGCGAAGCGAAGGCGCGCCGCGCCGCGCGGCCTTTACGATCGAGTCGGTCGCCGATTTCGTCGAAATGGAAGCGGCAAGCGTGGCGACCGTGGACCCGACGGAACGCGCCGTCGAAGCCGCCCAGCGCCGCGGCATCGTCAAAAACGCGCTCGTCTCCTGGGGCGGCCTGTTCTTCTCGGCGGCGGGCGGATTTATTCTGGTCGTCGTCGGCAATTGGCTGGCGGGACTGATCGGCGGCCTCTTCGCGCGTTCCCCGGTCTTGGGCCTTGCCGCGCTTGTCCTCGGCGGGTTGGCGATTTTTGCACTCGTCGTGCTCGCGGCCCGTGAAATCTTCGGCATCCTTCGGCAGAGCAAGATCGCCCGGTTGCACATGGATTTTGCGACGGCGCGTGCCGCCGACGATCGCGATGCGGCGCGCCGCCTCGTCGCCGAACTCGCCGCCTTGCAACAAAAACGCGGCAAGAGCGCACGGGTTCTCGAACTTACGCGCGAGATCATCGATGGACGCGATCTCATCGACATCGCCGAGCGCGAGCTGATCCTGCCGCTCGACCGCGAAGTGCGGCGCGAGATCGCCGGTGCTGCCAAACGCGTCTCGATGGTGACCGCGATCTCGCCGCGCGCGTTGATCGACGTCGCCTTCGTTGCCGCACAGGCATTGCTGCTCATCCGCCGTATCGCCGAGATTTACGGCGGTAGGCCGGGCTTCTTCGGATTTCTGAAGCTCATGCGCTCGGTCGGCGCGCATCTGGCGGTCACCGGCGGCGTCGCGGTCGGCGATTCGCTCCTCCAGCAAGTACTGGGACACGGCATCGCCGCCAAGATATCCGCGCGGCTCGGCGAAGGCGTGCTCAACGGCCTGTTAACCGCGCGCGTCGGATTGTCGGCGATGGCGGTATGCCGCCCGATGCCGTTTGTGGTCGGGCCGCCGCCGGCGATCGGCGATGTCGCGCCGTTTTTGTTCCGCTCGGAGAAGAAGACCTAGGCGACACCCAGCTTCTTCTGCAGGCTCGTCGAAGACGTCGTGTATTGGAAGACGAGCTTCTTTTCCGGATAGACGTAGTGATAGACCTTCTGCGCGGCGAGCGCGCCCTCGTGAAATCCGCAGAGGATGAGTTTGAGTTTTCCCGGATAGTGGTTGATGTCGCCGATCGCGAAAATGCCCGGCACGTTGGTCTCAAATCGAGCCGTATCGACCGGGATCAGATTTTCATGAAGGTTCAGGCCCCATTCGGCCACCGGGCCGAGCTTCATGGTGAGCCCAAAGAAGGGAACGAGCCGTTCGACTGCGAGCTCGCTCACCTCGCCTTTGGCGCTCTTGATCTGCGCGGCGGCAAGCCGGCCGTCTGCGCCCGAAAGCGCCAGGATCTGGCCGATCCGTAGCTCCATCTTGCCGGCGGAGACAAGGTCGCGCATCGCCTTGACGGAATGCGGCGCGGCGCGAAACTCGTCGCGCCGATGCACCAGCGTCAGGCGTTTGGCGATCGGTTGCAAGTTCAAGGTCCAGTCGAGCGCCGAATCGCCGCCGCCGACGACGACCACGTTCTTGTCGCGGAAGTCCTCCATCTTGCGCACAGCGTAGAAAACGGACTTCTGCTCATAGGCTTCGATACCTTCGATCGGCGGCTTCTTCGGCTGGAACGAGCCGCCGCCCGCCGCAACGATCACCGATCTGCATTCGAACGTGCGCTCCGCGTCGGTCTTGACGCGGAAGGCCGGCGCTTCCGGCGTACTCAGAACCTCGAGTTCGGTGACCATCTGCTCGAAATGAAAGGTCGGATGGAACGGCTCGATCTGCGCGAGCAGCTTCTCGACGATGCCGTCGCCGGTGATCATCGGATGGCCGGGAATATCGTAGATCGGCTTTTCCGGATAGAGCTCGGCGCATTGGCCGCCGGCGCGCGGCAAGACGTCGACGAGATGCGCCTTGATGTCGAGAAGACCGAGTTCGAAGACCGCGAATAAGGCGGCTGGGCCGGCCCCCACGATCACCACGTCGGTCTTTATGCTTTCTCCCATAAACTGCTCCTGAAAAAGGCCGGGCGCGTCGCGTGGCGTGAAAGACAGCGCGCCGCAACCGAATTTTTTTGTCGCGCCTGCGCTTGCCGGGTTCAGCCTTGGCGCTGCGGGGTCCTGATGACGAGCCCGTCGAGCTCTGGCGTCACTTTGATCTGGCAGGAAAGCCGCGAGTTGGCCTGCGTGCCATAGGCGAAATCGAGCATATCCTCCTCCTGCGGGCTGGGTCCGCCCGTCAGCGGCAAAAAAGCCTCATCGACATAGACATGGCAGGTCGCGCAGGCACAAGCGCCGCCGCATTCGGCGGTGATCTCGGGGATCGAATTGCGGATCGCCGTCTCCATGACGGTCGAACCTTCTTCCGCCTCGACCGTCCGCTTTTCGCCAAACGAATCGATGAAGGTGATTTTGATCATGGATGGTCGCTCGAAGATCGCCGGAGCAGCAGTCGGGCTCTTTCTTACTGAAGAGCTTTCCCGTTGAACAGCCTCGTCTTTGCCGGGAATGGATATTCGCCTCCGATTGCGGGCGCGTGCATTCCGCTTCTCACGCAGGTTGGGAAGAGGGCTAGGGCGCGGGCCGCGACGCAAGCTCGCTCAGGTAAGCTTCGATGGCGCTAAGCGTTCTGCCGAGAGCGGCGTCGACAGACTCAAGCGCGGTTTGCGCGTCTTTACCGGCAACGGCGCCTTCCAGTCTGGCCGCTGCTTCGGCAAGCTCGAACGCTCCGATCGCCCGCGCCGAGCCGCCGAACTTATGGGCGAGATCGCCGGCGTTCCCGGGCGCGATTCGCATCGCTGCCATCAATTCGGCGGACTGGGCTACGAAAAGGTTCAGAAGATCACGTTGCAACAGGCAGTCGCCGCCGGTCTGTGCGCCGAGATGGATGGTGTCGAGCAGGGCGGCCGCGTTAGGAATTTGGGCTTTGTCCGTCAGGCGCATCGCTATTGCGCAGCGAGGTATCATTCTGCCGGCTGGCGGCGTGCGGAGTGCGGATTGGAAAGGTCGATTCTTTTGGACGCAAGCCGCCGCCCGCCGTGCTGGAGCGAACTCTTTTCTTGCCATCGCGCGGTTTTTGCTTGAAAATTCTCATAGGCGGCGCCTTGCACGTCGAGGCGAAAAATTTTTCGGTTATGGTGAAGGCCGCGTTAACGACGAATCGAACCTTCTCGGCAGAACGGTTTCAATCAACGAAGCTGGGATGTAGAGTAGATTGGTTAACGGTAGGGCAATCCACGCCGTTTGACAAACCATGCGGGAGACCGAGGCGCATCGGTCCCGTCCGTGAGAGGCAATTATGGCCACGTCCAAAAAGGCGCAAGATCCCGCGGCTGCGGCGCTATCGGCGATCGAGGAGGCATTGAACCTCGGGGAAGGAGCGGCCGAAAAAACGAAAGATCCCGAGGCTTCCGGTTCGTTCTTCCCCAAGCTCGGACCCGAAAAAAAGACGTCCAAACGTCCAGCGGATCTTTCGGCCGGCGAGGACGGCGGCCCGGAAGGCGAACGTCCGGCATCGCGCCTGCCGGAGGTAGACGATCATCCGCTTTTCGCGCCGAAGCGGCCGGCCAATGCGGGGGAATCGGGC
The DNA here is from genome assembly GCA_030036945.1 of Methylovirgula sp. Classification (GTDB taxonomy): domain Bacteria; phylum Pseudomonadota; class Alphaproteobacteria; order Rhizobiales; family Beijerinckiaceae; genus Methylovirgula. Next base: position 38,458 of record JASHSB010000096.1, read on the forward strand.
GCCGGCGCGGAGCGCTTGCCGACCGTGCCGCCCGCCAACGACGATCGCGATTCCGTCGGCGCCATGTTGCGCGCCTGGAACCGCAAGCCAAGCCAAGCGCCGTTCGCGCTTGCCGCGCTTTTTTCGGGGATTTGGATCGTACTCGCGGCGGCCTATTTCATCGCCCGCCGCGCCGAATTCTCGGCGCACGGGTCGATTTTCGGGCGTCCCGATTTCCCGCTCTATGTACTGGCCGTAGTCGGCCCGGTGATCTTTTTCGTCATCACCGCGCTGTTGGCGCGCCGCGCGCAGGAGATGCGCCTCACCGCGCGTTCGATGATCGAAATTGCAATGCGGCTCGCGGAACCGGAATCGATCGCGGCCGAGCAGATGGTGACGCTCTCCCAGGCAATTCGTCGGGAAATCGTTTCGATGGGCGACGGAATAGAGCGGGCGTTGGCGCGCGCTGGTGAGCTCGAGACCCTTGTGCGTTCGGAGGTATCGAACCTTGAACGGTCCTACTCGGACAACGAGCGGCGCATTCGCACGCTGGTCGACGAACTGGTGAGCGAGCGGGAAGCCATTCAGGTCAACGGCGAGCGCATGCGGAGCGCGATCGGCGGAGCGCACGATTCGTTTTCCAACGAACTGGAGAGCGCTTCGACCGGCTTGAGCGAAAATCTCAGCGCGACCGGCAACCGCATCACCATGTCGCTCGGCGCCAAAGCGGAAGAGATTCGCTTCGCCCTGAATCAGGCCGGCGATCAGTTGGTCGATAGCCTGGCGGTGCAGGCCGAGGACGTCGTGTCGCGTCTGGAGCAGGCCAGGGAAAGCGTCGAATCCACGGTCGGGCAGACGAGCGACCAGCTTGTCGAGAGCCTCACAGCGCAGGCCGAGGACATGATCGCTCGTTTGGAGCAAGCCAAAGGGAGCGTCGAGGCCACGGTCGGACGTGCCAGCGATCAGCTGGCCGAAAGCCTCACTGTGCAGGCCGAAGACATCGTCGGCCGCTTGGAGCGTGCCAAGGAGAGCGTCGAACTCGCGGTGAGCAACGCCAGCGATGACATTGCGCAGGCGCTGCTGCGGCGCTTCGGGGAGGTGGCGGCGCAATCCGAGAAGATCAACGAGCAATTGGCAGCGACGGCGCAAGATTCGCTCGATGCGTTTACCTATCACGCCGCCACGCTCGGCGATCGCTTCACCGAGACGGTCAATGACGCGATCAATGCGATTGCCACGCACAGCGAACGAGTCGGCGGAACCTTGGGAGATCGCCTGCGCGAGTTCGAGCAGACGATGATTGGCGGCGCGGAAGCGATCGCGGCGCGGCTTGGCGACGACGCCCATCAACTGTCGGGGCTGTTCGGCAAACAGCTCGAATCGCTGGAATCGGTAATTTCCGTGCAGGGCGGCGAACTCGACAACAAGCTCGAATTGCGCGTCCGGCAGATGGCGGACGCGTTTATCGCGCAGACGCAGGCCTTCGACAGCCGGGCTTCGGCCAAGCTGAAGGAGTTGGCGGAATCGCTCGATGCGCTGATCCAGCGGGTCGACTCGGGGCTCGACGGGCGCGCCAAGTCGCTGAGCGAGAGTTTGGCGGCGCGCACGCTCGACATCGCCAAGGTGCTCGGTGAAGGCGGCCGCGAAGTGGCCCACGCGCTGGAAACGCGGGCCAACGAAATCGACGAGATCCTCTCCAATCGCGCGATGTCGATTACCGAAGCTCTTTCCGCCAAGGCCGACGAGGTCAACATGGCGCTCGGTGGTAGGGCGGCGGAAATCGCCGAGACGTTGGATGAGCGCATCGCCAGTTTCGAAGAACGCGTGGTCAATCGCCTCGACACGGTCTCGGCGAATCTCGACGCACGCGGCCGCGATCTCAGCGTCAATATCACGACGCGCGTCCGCGAAATCGACGAGAGTCTCGCGCGCCACACGAGTAATATCGGCGTCGCCTTGGACAAGGAATCCGGCGAACTCGTACGGCTGCTCGCCGGTCGCGCCGACGCATTGAAGACGCTGCTCGCGCAGGCTTCGAGCGACATCGATACGACGCTCGCCGGCCGGATCGGCGAAATCGGCGGCGTACTCGCCGCCCGCGTATCGGACATCGG
>JASHSB010000097.1 GCA_030036945.1 Methylovirgula sp.
GGCCTTAACCCATTGAATTGGTTTCAGCAAATCTTCCAACCCCCGCCGCCTCCCGGTTATGGATACGGCCAGTGGCCGCGCTATCGTCCCGCCAAACCGCATCCGCCCGTCGAGAAAAAAGTGGAAACGAAGCCCGCCGTTCCGCCGACCTTCTTCGTCGCGGTCATGGGCGATTCGCTCGGCCAGTTGCTCGCCCAAGGCTTGACGGAATCGCTCAGCGACCGTCCGGAAGTGGGCGTATTGCGCCACGCGCGCGAAGACTCGGGCCTCGTCCGCGACGATTTCTACGACTGGCCGAAGGCCGCGCACGATCTTGTTGCGAGCGGCCAGAAAATCAACGTCGCGGTGATACTGATCGGCAGCAACGACCATCAGCCGTTGCGCGATACGGACGGAACCTCTCAGGATCCGGGGTCGCCGAAATGGAACGATCTTTACGCGGCGCGGGTCGATGCGATCAGCGCGACGTTCCGCGACGCCAAGATCCCGCTGCTATGGGTCGGCCTGCCGATCGTGAAGAGCGACCGCATGTCGAGCGAAATGGTGGCGCTCAACGACGTCTATCGCGAACATGCGGCCAAGAACGGCGCGACCTACATCGACATCTGGGACGCGTTCGGCGACGACAAAGGCCAGTTCAGCGCCTTCGGTCCCGACGTCAACGGTCAGGTCGTGCGGCTGCGCTCGCTCGACGGGATTCATTTCACGCGGGCGGGTGCGCTCAAACTCGCGAGTTTCGTCGCCCCCGATATTCGTCAGATCCTCGATTCCGGCAAGCTGCAAGGCGACGCCGCTTTGGCGAAGATCGAAACGACGAACCCGGCCGGCGCCAACGCGCCGGCAAACGCCGCGGTCGCGCCGCCGGTGAAGCCGCCGATCGGCCCGGTTCTGCCGTTGACCGGTCCGGCGCTTGCTCCGGGCGGCCAGCTCGCCGCGCCGGCCACGGCCGATGCCGGCGCCGCACAGAATCTGATCGAGCAGACGTTCGCGGCGGGTAAGCCGCCCGCGGCGAAGCCCGGCCGCGCCGATGATTTCAGTTGGCCGCCGAAGCAATGATCGCCGGCGTTACCCGCGCGGGGCCTGCGCCGGGCCATTTCCAGGCGCGCTCCTGCGTGCTCTAATTCGCGCTCAGCGCCGGGTTTGCTTTACGCTGAAGAATGGCGTGACATGGCTGACAAACTGAGCGCCGAGGAACGTGTGGCCTTGCGCGCGGAGCTTGAACACCTGCGCCAGGAGCATCGCGACCTCGATTCGGCGATCGAAGCGCTGGCCGATCTTTCCGCCGCCGACCAACTGCAGATTCAGCGCCTGAAGAAGCGCAAATTGTTCCTGCGCGACATGATCGGCCGCATCGAGGACCAGTTGACGCCGGACATCATCGCGTGAGCGCGCCGCCTGCCTAGTCCGCGTCCTTGCCGGGCTTGATGCGCAATCGGCTCGGCCGTAGCTCGCCCCGTTCCTCCAAGATCGGATAGGCGGCGCCGGAAACGAGGTAGTCGTTCACGCTTTTGAGCGCGCGTAGCAGATCGAGATGCAGCGCGTTCGTCTCGACCGGCACCGGCCGCGCTTCGCGCAAATGGCGAAAGTGCGCCGCTGTCGCTTTCGCCTCGATGTCCCGGAAGATCGCCTTTTCGTCGGCGAGCGCCCGCGCCGCCCGGTCATCGCCGGTCATGAAGGCGGTTGCCGCGAGACGCAGGTTGGCACGCAGCCGATCGAGCATCGTGCGCGCCTCGGCGCGGCCGTTTTTGGCAAGCACCAGTCCGCGCTTGAACTGGCGCGCCAACGTCCCCATGGTGCTGCGATCGATCGCATCGCCGGCCAGCCCCAGATTGGTCGTAAAGGCAAGGATCGAAGCGAGTCGCTTGTCGTCTTCCTCGCTCAGCGCTTCCGGATCGACGGCGACCAGATAGGCGTTGATCGCGCTCTTCAGCCGGTCGAGAATATCGTCCATGCGGTGCGTTTCGGCGATTTTCTGCCGGTCGCTTTGCGCCAGCGCGTTGGTCACGCCGTTCAGCATTTCGTCGAGCATGTCGATCATGCGCAATGCTTCGCGGGCCGCGTTGCCGAGCGCGATCGCTGGCGTCTCGAGCGCCGCCGGATCGAGGTAGAGCGGGCGCGAAGGATCTTGCGGCTCGATGCGCGCCGGCAGGCAGTAGCGCAAAAGCTTCGCGAAGGGTCGCAGCAACGGCAGGAAGACGAACGCCGTCGCGACGTTGAACGCCAGATGGAAATCGGCCACGCCGCGTCCGAGGTTCGGTTCGAAGCGCAACAGCTGCGGTCCGATCCAATCGATGAGCGGCAAGAAGATCGCCGCACCGATCAGCCGGTTGAAGAGATTGCCGAGCGCGACGCGCGCTCCGGCCCGATCGCCGCCGCGCGGCGCCTCGAGCACCGGGTTGAGCGCCGAACCGATGTTGGCGCCGAGCACCAACGCCAATCCGGTGTCGAGCGGAATGACGCCCTTGGTCGCAAACGACATGACGAGCAGCACGATCGCGACGCTCGAATGCGCCGCCCAGGTCGCGAGCGCCCCGAACAGCAGGGCGATCATCGGCTGCGTCGCCACGGCGCCGAGCAGGATGCGCAGGCTCGGCACGTCTTCGTAGGGCGTGACGATCTGCAGAAGTTGGCTCAGCGCCAAAAGCATGAGGCCGAGGCCGATCGCCACGCGGCCCAAATCGCGCGTGCGGCTGGCGTTGCCCTGGCGGAACATCATGATACCGACGACGAGCAGGAGCGGCCCGCCCGGCGCCACATTCAGGGAGAGAAGTTGGACGATCAGCGTCGTGCCGACGTTGGCGCCGAGCATCACGGCGAGCGCCGGGATAAGATCGACGAGGCCGCCGGCCGCGAAGCCGGCCACCATCAAGCCGGTCGCAGTGCTACTTTGCAGAATCGCAGTGACGCCGAGCCCGGCGCCAAAGGCCTTGAGCCGATTGCCGAACGCGCGGCCGAGTCCGCGCCGCAA
>JASHSB010000098.1 GCA_030036945.1 Methylovirgula sp.
GTTGCGGTCGGCGGGCGGCAGATCCTGAACGATCTGAGCCTCTCGGTCGCGCCCGGCGAGGTCGCCGCCATCATGGGGCCGAACGGCTCGGGCAAGTCGACGCTCGCCTACGTGATCGCCGGCAAGGACGAATACAAGGTTCTGTCGGGCGAGGTGCTTTTGAACGGCGAGAACGTGCTGGCGCTGTCCCCCGACCAGCGCGCCGCGAAAGGTCTCTTTCTCGCCTTTCAATATCCGGTGGAAGTACCGGGCGTCGCGACCATGACCTTCTTGAAGGCGGCGCTCAACGCGCAGCGCAAACAACGCGGCGAAGAGGGGCTCACGGTTCCCGAGTTCATGAAGCGCGTCAAGAAGGCCGGCGACATGCTCGACATCAAGCCCGACATGCTAAAGAGGGCGCTCAACGTCGGGTTCTCCGGCGGCGAAAAGAAGCGCATGGACATCATGCAGATGGCGCTGCTCGAACCTTCCATGGCTATCCTCGACGAGACGGATTCGGGCCTCGATATCGACGCGGTGCGCATCGTCGCCCAAGGCGTCAATGCGCTGCGCTCGCCGGAGCGCGGCTTCCTCATCATCACCCATTATCCGCGGCTTCTCGATTATATCGCGGTGGACACGGTGCATGTGATGGCGGCCGGCCGCATGGTGCGCAGCGGTGGCAAGGAACTCGCCGACGAGCTCGAGAAGACCGGCTATCGCGAATATGCGGAAGAATCGGAAGAGCTGGTGTAACCAATGACCGCGCAGATCATTCCCTCTCGCACGCCTGCGGAGCTGGCGCTCGCCGAAGCTTTCGCCGCCCGCAAGGCAGAATTACCCGCCGCAACCGCGCGGTGGCGCGAAGAAGCCTTTGCAAAGTTTGCCCGTGCCGGCCTGCCGCACCGGCGCATCGAATCGTGGCATTACACCGACTTGCGCACCCTGATGCGCGAGGCGCTGCCGATCGCACCGGCGCCGACGCCGGATCGGCTCCGATCGCTGCGCAAAGAAATCGCCGCGTTGCCCGCGCAAAGCTTGGTGCTGGTCGATGGCGTTTTCGCGCCGGAACTTTCAAGCACATTGCCACAAGGCGTAACGGTCACGTCGCTTGCCGCAGCGCTCGCGGCGCCCCGACCGGAACTGATCGAAAGCCTCGCGGCCGGCTGGGCGGAAACCGACGATGCGATTCTCGCGCTCAACGCCGCGCTGATGCAAGACGGCGTGATTATCGAGATTGCTTCCGGCGCCAAGCTCGCCGAACCGCTCCACATCGTCTATGCGACGGTGGCCGCCGAGCCGGCGGCGCGGTTCTCGCGTTCGCTCGTCAAGATCGGTGCCGGTGCTTCGGTTCGCATCGACGAAAGGAGCCTCGGCGGCCGGACGGGGCAGACAAATAACGTGTTGATCGTCGAAGTCGGCGACGATGCCGAGGTCGGCCATACGCTGGCGCTTACCGGTACGCTGCCCGGTAGCCAGCGGCTGGAGAGCTTTTTGGTGAAGGTCGGCGCGCGCGCGAAGTTCGACAGTTTTGCGCTGATTACCGGCGCTGGGCTGGTCCGTCGGCAGATCTTCAAGCTTTTCGACGGCGCCGACGCAAAAGGAACGCTGCGCGGCGTTTCGCTGCTGCGCGGCCGCGAACACGCCGATACGACTCTTTTCGTGCGCCACGCGGCGACCGGCTGCCTGGGACGCCAGACCTTCCGCTACATCCTCGACGACGAATCGACCGGCGTCTTTCAGGGCAAGGTGACCGTCTCGCCGGGCGCCCAGAAGACCGACGGCAAGCTGCTCGCCAAAACGCTTCTGCTCGGCAAGGAAGCGACGATGAACAGCCGGCCGGAACTTGAGATCTTCGCCGACGACGTGATTTGCGGACATGGGGCGACTTGCGGCGGGCTCAACGCCGACCAGCTTTTCTATTTGGAGACGCGCGGCCTTCCTCCCGCCGAGGCGGAGTCGCTGCTGCTCGAAGCGTTTGCAACCGAACTCGTCGACGAACTCGGCCATGCGGGCCTGGCAGCGGCTTATCGTGCCGACGTCACGGCGTGGCTGACGGAACACGCAAAGCGGAGCGCCGCGTGAACGAACATGTGGAGGCTCCTCTCGACGTAGCGCGCATCCGCAAGGATTTCCCGATCCTCGATCTCGAGGTCTACGGCAAGAAGCTCGTCTATCTCGACAACGCCGCCTCGGCGCAGAAGCCGAAGGAGGTCGTCGATCGCATGGTGCATGCGACCTACAACGAATATGCCAACGTGCATCGCGGCCTTCATTATCTGGCCAACGCCGCGACCGATGCCTACGAAACGGCGCGCGAGAGCGTGCGCGCCTACTTGAACGCGGCGTCTGCCGACGAGATCGTGTTCACAAAATCGGCGACGGAGTCGATCAATCTTATCGCTTCCTCCTTCGGGCAAAGCTTCAAGGAAGGCGACGAGATCGTCCTCTCGATCATGGAGCATCACGCCAATATCGTGCCGTGGCATTTCTTGCGCGAGCGCAAGGGCGCGGTGCTGAAATGGGTGGACGTGGACGACGAGGGCAATTTTCCGATCAGCGCTTTCGAGAAGGCGCTCACCGACAAGACCAAGATCGTCGCCATTACGCATCTCTCCAACGTGCTCGGCACGGTGACGCCGATCAAGGAGATCGTGCGGATCGCGCATTCGCGCGGCATTCCGGTGCTGGTCGACGGCGCGCAGGGCGCCGTACATCTCGACGTGGACGTGCAGGATCTCGACGTCGATTTTTACGCGATCACCGGCCATAAGCTCTATGGGCCGACCGGGGTCGGGGCGCTTTACGGCAAGAAGGAATGGCTCGCCAAGCTGCCGCCATTCCTGGGCGGCGGCGAGATGATCAACGAGGTCACCAAGGAGCGCGTCACCTACAACGAGCCGCCGCACCGGTTCGAGGC